>JBDTRZ010000042.1:0-25480 GCA_039931395.1 Gemmatimonadales bacterium | reverse complement strand
GCGCCACGCCAGCCCTGAGCGACAATGTTTCTCTCAGATGTCTCGATCAAGCGGCCGGTCTTCGCGACCATGATGATGCTGGCACTCGTGGTACTTGGCGTAGTGTCATTCAACCGGCTGGCGATCGACGAATACCCCGACATCACGTACCCCATCGTGATCGCGCAGACCACATATCCGGGCGCTTCGCCGGAAGTGATGGAGCGCGACGTCTCGCGTCCGATCGAGGAAGCTCTCAACACCGTTCAGGGTCTCAAGGAGATCACGTCGACGTCACTCAACGGAGTGTCGCTCGTTCGGGTGCAGCTGAACCTCGATGTCGACGTACTGGCCGCCCAGCAGGACGTTCAATCGAAAGTGGCCCGCATCCGGCGCCAGCTCCCACCGGAGATCGAGGAGCCGGTGATCAATCACTTCGATCCCAATGACCGGCCAATCATGTCGGTCGCCATGCAGAGCAGCGAACGCCCGCTGCGCGAGCTGACGAGCATTGCGGACGAAATCGTGTCACCGCGGCTGCAAGCCATCGCGGGCGTTGGAGGCATCAACGTAGCCGGCAACGAGGTGAGACAGATCCGCATCGAGATGAATCCGGATGCGATGCGCTCCTATGGTATCTCGGTTCCACAGGTAATCTCGGCGCTTCAACGCGAGAATCAGGAAGTACCTGCGGGACGAGTCATACGCGGGCCGACGGAGCAGCTCATCCGCATCACCGGTCGCATCGTCAAGCCCGCCGCTTTTGGAAACATTGTCGTCGCAGTGAGGCAGGGAGTTCCCGTTCGCCTCGGCGACGTCGCGACGGTGGTCGATGGTTCGGCCGACAAGAGGACAGCAGCGCTGCTCGACGACACGCCTGCTCTCGCCCTCGACATTCTGAAGATCTCGGGCTCGAACACCGTCGACGTTGCCGACTCGGTCAAGTCGGCAGCTCTCGCACTGGAAAAAATCCTGCCGCAGGACGTCAAGCTCCGCGTCATCCGCGACGACTCGAAGCGCATTCGCGATTCGCTGGCGGACGTCGAGCTCACAATCATCCTCGGCGCAGTCCTGACCATCGCGATCATCTACCTGTTCCTCAACTCGTGGCGTTCCACGATCATCACCGGCCTCACGCTGCCGGTGAGCATCATCTCGGCGTTCTTCATCATGTGGGTGTTCGGATTCACGGTGAACACCATGACGCTGCTCGCACTATCGCTCGCCATCGGCCTGCTGATCGACGACGCCATCGTCGTTCGCGAGAACATCGTGCGGCATGTGCACATGGGTAAGGATCACATCCGGGCCGCGAAGGAAGGCACCGACGAGATCGGACTCGCCGTTTTCTCCACGAGTCTTGCAGTCGTCGCGGTGTTCATCCCCGTTGCGTTCATGGGTGGAATGATCGGAAAGATCTTCTTCCAGTTCGGCGTGACTGTGACCTTTGCGGTGCTCGTCTCACTGTTCGTGTCGTTCACTCTGGATCCAATGCTTTCCAGCGTGTGGCCCGACCCGGACCATGACACGGGTCCGGACGGAAAGCCCAGAGGACGAATGAATCCAATCCGCCGGGTTGGGCTTGCATTCGACAAGTGGTTCGAGCGAACCGCTGACCAGTACCCTGGAAGACTGGACTGGGCGCTCAGACATCGGCTCACGGTCATGATGGCGGCGGGAGCCTCGATAGTGAGCGCCGCGCTGATCTATCCTCACCTCGGGTTCACGTGGCTTCCGGATGTGGATACGAGTGAATTCAACGTTCAGCTGAAGACCGCGCCGGGGTCGAGCCTCGCGTTCACAGTCGGCAAGGCGCAGGAGGTCAGCCGCTTTCTGCGCAAGCTTCCGGAAGTCGAGTTCACGTACACGACGATCGGCGGAGGATTTCGCGGAACGCCGAACAGCGGCGGCATTTACGTCAAGCTAAAGCCCCGCAAGGAACGGGAGCGGTCGCTCTTCGAAATTCAGACGCAGCTGCGCGCCGAGCTTCGGAAGATGCCTGGAGTTCGCCCGACCATCACCGGAAGCAGCTCGATCTTCGGTGGCTTCCGGCAGCCGATCATAGTGAATGTGCAGGGACCCGAAGAGTCGCGGCTCAAGGTCGCCGCAGGCCAGGTGCTCGAGAGGATTCGCGCGACTCCTGGAGTGGCTGAGCCGAACTCCAGTGACGAAGGACAGATTCCACAGCTCGACGTGAATGTCGACCGGCAGCAGGCATGGGCCGCTGGAGTGGGAATCGCCAGCATCGGATCGACGCTTCAGCCGGTATTCGCCGGCCAGCGCGCGACCAGATGGGAAGACGAGGTGGGCTTTTCGCACGATGTCGTCGTCGTCTTTCCGGACTCTCTCCGCACCAACGCGGCAGACGTCTCCGAGCTCATGATACCGGGGAGCGCAGTCGATCCGGCAACCGGCCAGGTGTCCATGATTCCGCTGAGCCAGGTGGCCGAGGTGAAGCAAAGCCTTGCACCGCAGCAGATCGATCGCCGGAGTCTCGAACGCCAGGTCTCGATCTCGGCGGGCGTGCTACCGGGCTACTCGATGGGAACCGTAGCGGACGCTGTGAGGGCCGGCATCGATTCTCTGGGACTTCCCGTCGGGTACCACACTGTGTTCGGTGGCGATGTGCAGAACCTGAGCGAGACCAAGGGCTACGTGCTCGCGGCGCTGGGGCTTGCCGTCGTGTTCATCTATCTGATTCTCGCATCGCTCTTCGGCTCGTTCTTCCAGCCGGCGGCGATCATGCTTGCGCTTCCCCTCAGCTTCATCGGCGTCGCGCTGGCGCTGCTCCTGACCAAAGGCAACATCAACGTGATGACGATGATCGGCATCATCATGCTGATGGGACTCGTGACGAAGAACGGAATTCTGCTTCTTGATTTCGCAAACCAGGAACGTGCAAAGGGGAGCGACCGGCACACGTCGCTTCTTACCGCGGGAAGGATCAGGCTCCGTCCGATCATCATGACTACGGTCGCGATGATCTTCGGCATGCTGCCTCTGGCGTTTGCGATCGGAGAAGGCTCGGAGCAACGCGCTCCGATGGCGCGCGCGGTGATCGGCGGCCTCATCACCTCCACGATGCTAACGCTGTTCGTGGTTCCGGTGATGTCGACGCTTCTCGAAGATGCAGTGGCGTGGGTGCGGGGCGCCGTTCCCGCTGCGTTCGGCCGAATCCGCCGGCGCGGAGGAGATACGGGTGGCGCGAAGCCTGACGCACCGCTTCCACGTTCCCCGCAACACCCAAGACCGGCGTCCCCCGAGCCTGTTGCGGCCATGCACCTCCGCATGGCGAAGGAAGGTGGCAAGGACTGATCGCTTCGAAGCCTCAGACAGAAGGACGTAAACCCGCATCGCAGATAGTTTTGCCCCCGTGTGTCTCGCTTCATCATTAGCTGGCGACTCCCTGCACGCTATTGTATTGTTTGGCTCCTGCCGAACGGGGATTTGTTGTAAGTGGCGGAGCTTCTCGAAAAACTGCGGGCGAGCCTCGGTGACCGTTACGATGTAGAGCGCGAGCTTGGAGAAGGCGGGATGGCTACCGTTTTTCTCGCGCGCGACATTCGTCACGAGCGCCGCGTCGCTCTGAAGGTCCTCCACGAGGACCTCGGGGCCGCGCTCGGTCCTGAGCGGTTTCGTCGCGAGATACAGATAGCGACCAGCCTGACGCATCCTCACATACTCGCGTTGTACGACTCGGGTCAGGCTGCTGACTCCCTCTTCTACGTCATGCCCTTCATCGAGGGCGAATCGCTGAGACAGCGCATCGATCGGGAGAAGATGCTGCCCATCGATCAGGCGCTGAAGATCTGTGGAGAAGTTGCGAGTGCCCTCGATTACGCGCATCGCAAGGGAGTCGTTCATCGCGACATCAAGCCCGAGAACATTCTTCTCGAGGACGGACACGCGATCGTCGCTGACTTCGGGATCGCGCGGGCAGTGAGCGCCATTGGCGAGGCGGGCGGAGCGCTGACGAAGACTGGAATGTCGCTGGGCACCCCGACCTACATGAGCCCCGAGCAGGCCTTCGGCGAGAAGGACATCGACGGACGCAGCGACCTGTACAGCCTCGCATGCGTCCTCTACGAGATGCTTGTCGGACAGCCGCCATTCACCGGATTGAACGCGCAGGCGATAATGGCGAAGCACTCGATGGCTGAGGTGCCGTCGATGCAGATAGTCCGCGCGACAATTCCCGATGAGGTCGAGGACGTCGTGCAGAAGGCGCTCTCGAAATCACCCGCCGATCGCTTTGCGACTGTCGCTGAGTTCGCCGCGGAGCTCGAGGAATGTGTCATCGACTACAAGACGATCTCTCGCAGGGTCGTGGCCGACAGGCGCACAGGTGCATCGCGGGTTCCGCCGGGCCGGCGGTCGACGGACGTGGGAGCTGTGCCGTTTTGGCGAAGGCCCGCAATTCTCGGGGCTGCAGGCCTCCTCGTAATTGCACTCGCTGGCGGGGCATGGTGGAAATTCGGGCGAACCCCGAGCGCCTCGGCGGCGACGGGCGGACTCGATCCGACCAAGGTCGCGGTCATGTATTTCCAGGATGTCAGCTCCGATGGTCAGCTTGGCTACCTCGCCGACGGACTGACTGAAAGCCTGATCTCCAGACTCGACGAAGTGAAAGCGCTCGACGTCGTGTCGCCGGGCGGTGTGGCGCAGTTTCGTGGGAAGGACGTGTCGGTCGACAGCATCATCAGTGCGCTCAAGGTCGGAACTCTCGTACGCGGCACCGTGGAGCCCAACGGAGACAAAATCCGCATACGCGTTCGCCTGGTGGACGGGAACACGGGTGAGATCACACGCAGTGAGGACTTCGAGCAGTCGAAGGCCACCATCGTCGGGGCGCAGGACAGTCTGGCTCAGCGCGTGGCGGCGATGCTCCAGAAGCAGATGGGTTCCGCCGTCGAGATCCGGCGGGAACGAGCTGGCACGTCGAACGCGATGGCGTGGACACTGGTGCAGCGAGCACAAAAGCTTCGCAAGGACGGCGACGAGCAGGCCGCTCACGCCAATACGGCAAGTGCGGAGCGAAGCTTCGCTGCCGCGGATTCACTGCTTGGCGTGGCGGCCTCGATGGATCCGAACTGGGGCGAGCCGCTTACGAGGCGAAGCTCGCTCGCGCTGTCACGCGCGAGAGCGGCAGGCAGCGCAATCCTCGCGAAACCATGGATCGAGAAAGGTCTGGCAGATGCGCAGACTGTTCTGGCAAAGCAGCCGCGTCAGCCCGACGCGCTCGAGATGCGAGGAACTCTGCGCTATCTGAAATGGGCTTACTCCCTGGCCGAGAATCCGCGTGAGCGCACGGCGCTGCTCGATGGGGCTGAATCCGATCTCAAAACCGCGACACAGATCGATCCGACCAAGGCAAGCGCGTGGAGTGCGCTGAGCACCGTTTACAGCAACAAGGACGATATCACGAATGCAAAGGTCGCTGCGCAGAGGGCATATGAGGAGGACGCGTACCTGAGCGGGACTGACCGCGTTCTCTGGAAGCTCTACGCGACGTCGTACGATCTGCAGCAATTCAACGACGCGGTGAAGTATTGCGACGAAGGCGCCGCCAGATTTCCGGACAACCCGTTCTTCATCAGGTGCCGGCTATGGCTTCAGACGACCAAGTCGGTTCCGGCGAATCCGTCGCAGGCGTGGCAGGATTTCAGCCGTCTCCAGGCGATCAGCACGCCGCAATCATGGAAGACCGTGCGATCGGAGGCGATGATGCTGGTCGCGGCGGCGGTCGGGCGGTCGGGGAATCTCGACAGTGCGCGCAGACTTCTCGTAAGCGCTCGACCGGACCCGGCTGACGACAAGGAGGGCGAGCTCGCCGGCGAAGAAGCGTTCATCCGCACCCTGTTCGGTCAGTCGCAGGACACGACCGAGGCCTTCAGGATTCTGAACAAATATGTTTCCGGCAGCCCGCAGCACCGGGCCGGTCTGAAAGAAAGCCAGTCCTGGTGGTGGAAAGGGCTGAAGGAAGATCGTAGATTTTCTGACCTTGTCGCTGGTGCACGATAGACGGGCCGTTACGCGAGCATTCTGCTGGTGATACACGGGCTGTAGTTGTGTGTGCTCCAGAAAAAATTTTCGGAGAGCTACCCATGCGTCACGTTACACTGACGACTTTGGCTATTGCCGTAGTCGCCGTAGCAGCATGCGAGCAACAAGCAGCAGATCGGTCGCCCACCGCGCCGGATGCGGGACTCTCCTTCGGAAAGAGCACGGGCGGACCTTGTGATGCAGAGACTGCGCGGCTGATCGCGACTCAGCAGGCCGATCTCTGGAGAAAGCCGGAGCTGGGTGCGGCGAAGGCGCTCTTCGCCCCGGTCGTCTCGAACTGCGCCGCCAATTCGCCAGTCGCCAAAAGCCGAATGCTCGACTACATCCAGTGGACGATAGACAATCGCGGCGCGATACTCGCGCAGCGATCGGGCGCGACCGCGGGAGCTGCGCTGCTGGCGCACTGGAACACTGTTTTCCCCTTCGTCGGATATATCGGACAGGATCAGCCTCTCACGGTTCCGGAGTCGATCTTCACCTCCGATGGTGCGGCAGGCGTTGTCGACGGGAACGCACAGCGCGAGCTGACGGCGACGAATGCAGCGGTGACCATCTACGCGCAGGACGCAGCGGGAGATCAGCGCGATCACCTCATCGTCATCTATCCGATCGCCGCGAATTGTCTGGCGGGAACGAACCTTCATCAGTCGGGTCCGTGCTTCCAGTTCTCGTCATTCCCCCATGTCGATCCCGGATTCAGCCCCAAGTTCAAGGCGGGAATCTGCCAGCCGGTTCACGAGGGTGAGGCCATTTCGCTGAACGTTCCAGCGCTGGGTCACCTGACCGGCAATCTGACGAAGATCACGGAGAACGGAGGAGCGTATCCGACCTTCTGCTCACACGTGGCCAGCGCAGTACCAGATGGCTCATGGGGCGGAGGACTGCTCGCTGTCACGAAGCGTCTTGCGTGGGTCGCACGAAACGCTTTCTCCGTCGAGCCGCTCTACGCGGTGCATGGAGGATTGGGCGGCATTGGGGAGCGGATGAGCCCATTCAGGGCAGTGGGGTTGAAAGTGTTCGAGGCAGACTTCCAGAACGACGCCGTGGAAAGCGCGCCGGCGAATCCTGGTGTCGGTATCTGGACGCAATTCGCCACTCCACCGGGAACCATTCTTGTACAGGCTTTGCTGGGACAACACGCAAGCAAGCTCGTCGTGCTCAGCCAGGCAGGTGGAAACTGTGCCAATTGCGGCGGGCTTCTTCTCGAAGGGCACCTCGATAGCGCCGGAGTCGCCGCGACAACCGGCGTGTACGACGCCGAATGGACGTCGCTTCAGGACGGACCCACCATGAAAGCTGCGCCGTTTGTGCTGAGAGATAACGAGGGCCGCGAGATTGCGCGTGTCACGTACTCGGTCACATCGAGCACGAACATCATCACCTACAACGGCGGCAACACTGTCCTCGCGAACTGGGTGCGCCACGTCCCGCAGCGTTTCCGGATCCGTGTGAATCTCGACACGAAGAAGACGACGCTGTGGATCGACGACGTGGTCAAAGTCGCCGATGCGAGCTTCGTGGCAAACGCCACCACTTTTTCCGCCATCGCCGCGGACTTCAGGGGAATCGATTCCGGAACGATGGGCTGGGACGACATCAAGGTGCAGAGGCTTCCCGACAACTAGCGTGCTCCAGGCTTGAAAAGGGAGGGCTCTCACGAGCCCTCTTTTTTTATCCTGTAGCTTTCATCCGTGTGAACCGATGGAACACACTCCTTCAAGTTGCTGCGGCGTTAGGGCAGGTCTAACTTTCATCCGCAAATCACCCTCAGCCCGCTCCCAATCGCATGGCCGACTACAAGCTATCCACCATTCCGCGGAACGGTGAGCGCATTTCGTTTGCCGACGGCAGGCTCTCTGTTCCGTCGCGGCCGATAATCCCCTTCGTCGAAGGCGACGGAACGGGGCCGGACATCTGGCGCGCTTCTGTACGAGTGTTCGATGCGGCAGTGGAAAAGGCCTACGGAAGCGAGCGAAAAGTTCATTGGATGGAAGTCTACGCCGGGGAGAAGGCGTACATGCAGTTCAATGACTGGCTCCCGCAGGAAACGCTCGACGCGATGGGCGAGTTCCGCGTTTCGATCAAGGGTCCTCTGACAACGCCTGTCGGCGGCGGCATCAGGTCGCTGAACGTCACACTCCGCCAGGTGCTCGACCTCTACGCGTGCATCCGCCCGGTGCGGTATTTCGAAGGTGTGGGCGCACCCGTCAAGGAGCCGGAAAAGGTGAACGTGGTGATCTTCCGGGAGAACACCGAAGACGTCTACGCGGGCATCGAGTGGAAAGCGGGCTCTGCCGAGGCAACGCGCCTTCGCGAGTATCTGCAGACGGAATTCGGCAGCGAGATCAGGGAGAACTCCGCGATCGGCATCAAGCCGATGTCCGAGTTCGGATCGAAGCGGCTCGTCGAAATGGCGATCAGGTACGCTCTCGACAAGGGACGCGAGACCGTCACCCTCGTCCACAAAGGCAACATCATGAAGTTCACCGAAGGCGCGTTCCGCGACTGGGGATACGAGGTCGCACGAGACAAGTTCGGCGGCTCGACTGTCAGCGAAGCCGATCTTGCAAAAGGCGGGAAGGAGCCGCGCGCGGACGCGGTCATCATTCGCGACCGCATTGCCGATTCGATGTTCCAGCAGCTCCTGCTTCGGCCGTCCGAATACTCAGTCATCGCCACGCCTAATCTCAACGGTGA
The DNA here is from genome assembly GCA_039931395.1 of Gemmatimonadales bacterium. GTDB lineage: Bacteria > Gemmatimonadota > Gemmatimonadetes > Gemmatimonadales > Gemmatimonadaceae > UBA4720. Next base: position 16,741 of record JBDTRZ010000042.1, on the reverse strand, counting down.
CTACCTCTCGGACGCGGCAGCCGCGCAAGTCGGAGGACTTGGAATTGCACCTGGCGGAAATGTCGGCGATGGAGTCGCGGTGTTCGAAGCGACGCATGGAACGGCACCGAAGTATGCGAATCTCGACAGGATCAATCCCGGAAGCGTGATTCTTTCAGGCGTGATGATGTTCGAGTACATGGGATGGACCGAGGTGGCCAAGCTGATCGTGAGCGGTGTCGAGAATGCCGTGAAGGCCAAGCGGGTGACGTACGATCTCGCGCGGCAGATGCCGGGTTCGACCGAGGTGTCGACGTCGGCGTTCGGCGATGCAGTGATCGCCGGCATGAGCCACTAGATGCCCGCAACGATATCGCTCGCGGCCGGCGTACCCGCGGAGTTCAAGGGATCCCTCCTGGCGATTCCTCTCGATGAGACTCCAGGCGTATCTGCCGCACTCGCGGATCTGGATCGGTCCCTGGCCGGCGCGATGCAACGCGCCATTGAAGCGCGTGATTTCCGTGGGGCAAAAGACGAGGTGTTCCAGCTGAGCGGAGCGGCGCAAGGTCCGCGTCGCGTGATTCTGATCGGCATGGGAAAGGTTGCGGATCGCGCAGGCTCGCTTCGTCGCGCGGCCGCAATCGCGGCGCGGCAGGCGATGAAGCTCGGGACAGGCGATCTCGGTTTCCTTGCGCGTGAAACCGAAGCTCGCAATCTGGAGGCGGTGACCGTAGGCCTTATCGCGGGATCGTGGGAATACACGGATCTCAAGACTCCGCCTCCCGAAGCAGAGCGCCGCCGTCCACTCGAGCGCGCGGTGATTCTGACCACGGATAATGACGGCGCGCGCCGCGCCATCGCTGCCGGGAATGCCATCGGCGCCGGACATTCGCTGGCGCGTACACTGGCGATGATGCCGGGCAATCTCTGCACGCCGGAGTTTCTCGCCAGGACAGCCGAAGAGATCGCTGCGCGACACGAAATGAAAGTCACCATTCTCGGTCGCAAGGAAATGGAAGCCGAGGGAATGGGCTCGTTCCTCTCCGTCGCGCAGGGAACTCCACAAGACCCGAAGCTGATCGCAGTCGAATACTCCGGCGGAAAAACGGGTGAGAAGCCGGTGACCCTCGTCGGAAAGGGGCTTTGCTTCGACAGCGGCGGGATTTCGATCAAGCCGGCGCAGTCGATGGAGGACATGAAGTTCGATATGTGCGGCGCCGCGGGTGTCCTCGGAGCGCTCGAAGCGATCGGACAGATGAAGCTTCCGCTCAACGTCGTGGGACTGATCGGCGCCACGACCAACATGCCCTCCGGAACCGCGGTCAACCCGGGCGACGTGGTGAAGAGTCACCTCGGGAAGTACATCGAGGTCATCAACACCGACGCGGAAGGACGCCTGGTGCTCGCAGACGTTCTGTCGTACGCGCGACGCTTCGACCCGGCCGTAGTGGTGGATGCGGCGACTCTCACCGGAGCCTGTGTAATCGCGCTCGGTCACACCGCCACCGGTGTGTTCAGCTCGGATGAAAAACTCGTCGAAGAGGTCATCGCAGCAGGCAAGCGCGCGGGTGAGCCGGGCTGGTCGCTGCCGCTGTGGGATGAGTATCGCGAGCTGATAAAATCCGAGGTTGCCGACATCAAGAACAGTGGAGGCCGAGCAGCCGGAGCAGTCACGGCGGCGATGTTCCTGAGAGAATTCACCGACAGCTATCCGTGGATACACCTCGACATCGCCGGCACTGCATACACGGAGGCAGACCTGGGAGCGATACCGAAAGGTCCGACAGGCGTGCCGACGGGAACTTTCATCGAGTTCGCACGGGGCAGGGCGAGCTGAGTTTGTCGCTGCAGCCCATCCGTCGCGCGTGCCTCGGCTTCGCGGTCGGGGCTTTTTCCTTTCTGGCTCCGCATCGATCTCAGGCGCAGGTCGTCATTCCGCCGGCCACCGAGATTCCGATTCCGCCGAAACCCAGAACCGACAGCGCAAAAGCCGACAGCACGAAGGCTGACAGCGCGAAAATCAAGCGCGACACGATCCAGCCGCCTCTTGGCCGTGGATTCAGTCCGCGAACAGCGGACATTGGCCCGCAGTATTCCTGGAACCGCGAAGAGCTTTTCGCGAGCGGCGCCTACAGCCTCGCGGACCTTCTGGAGCGCGTCCCGGGTGCGACGTCGTTCCGCACTGGATGGCTTGCCTCTCCCAAATTCGTCGCCGTCAACGGTGACCTGACGAGGGTTGCGGTCTTTTACGACGGAATCGCGATGGACAATCTCGATCCGCGCAACGGCTCGATGCTCGACCTGACGACGATCGCGCTGTGGACACTCGAGAACGTGTCGATCGAGAGATTCGCCAATGAGCTCAGAGTGCACCTGCGCAGCTGGCGCGTCGAGCGGACGGATCCCTACACCAGAACCGACATCTACACCGGCGACGAAGACACGAACATCTACCGCGGCTACTACGGCAAGCGATTCGGGAACGGCGCGGGACTGCAGCTGGGGGGCGAGCAGTTCAGCACGCGGTCGAATCGCTTCGGCGGAGGTGGTGACGGGCTGTCGTTCATTGGACGCGCCGGAATCGCGCGAAGAATGTGGAGTGTCGATGCGTTCGCGGTCAGGCGCAACGGGTCCCGGGCCCTCCAGCCGACGTTCGGAACGGGACTCTCCCTTCCTCCGTACGATGGAACTCACACTCTGGCGTACATGAGGGCCGGTTGGGGAAATCCGGCCGGCGGTCCCTGGCTTCAGGCCATCGTGTCGAGCATGCGTTTCGCCGAAAAGAGCCAGCATTTCACTCCCGACATTGCACCCAGTCGCCTGGTCAGGTCGGATACTTCGGACACCACGAGGAAGCGGGTTCAATACGTCCTCACGGCCGGGCTCGCGCGCGGAGTGCTGCGCGCTTCGGTGCTGGACAGGATCCGCGCATTCGACGGTGCGGTGCACCACGCGCCGAGTGCGCGGGTCGAGGTGGGCACCGAGCTCGGTATCGTCGACCTCTTTGTGGAGCACGATGGCCGCATCAAGCGCAGGCGAGTCGACGGCGTGTTTCGGCTGACGCCGCGCCCGTATGTCTCCGTCGCCGGCGCTGGCTCACTCGACTCGCCGGACGATGGGTCTCCGGGAGTCGGCGCGGACCCCGGAGGCGTACCGTTCACGAGACCACGCACTTTCTCCGCTCGACTGGAGGCTGGAGTACGGGTCTGGAACCCCTGGCTCATCGCAGGGTTCGTCAGCCGGGATACGGCCCTGCTCGAGCCTCCCGCGTTGATTGATTCCGCCTACACCTTCAAATACGTCGGCAGGCGAAAGGGACTGTACGCGGGTCTGCGTGGAAAGCTCTATCGCGATATCAACGCTGACATAGTGACAACGCTCTGGGACTCGGCAGGATTCTACCAGCCGCGGTACCAGGCCCGTTCCGAAGTGAATCTCACTACGCGCTGGCTCTCGCGTTTCCCAAGCGGCAGCTTTGGTCTCAAGCTGGCGGCAATTTACGAGTACCGAAGCCGGGTGGCGTTTCCATTGGCGGACGGCGTTCGCACCTCGACCACAAGCTCAGTCGGGTCCGCCCTGGTGGAGATCCGGATACTTCGTGGTGTGGCGAGTTATCAGGTACGCAATATCTTCGGGGAGATCAACCAGATCGTCCCCGATTTCTACATGCCCAGATCGATCTCGGTCTACGGTATTAGATGGGAGTTCTGGAATTGACAATGTCGTTGTCACTTCATAGCTTAGGCGCCCTCATATGATATCGAGCATGACCGGCTTCGGCTCGGCCGAAGGGAAAGTCGGAGCGGCCAGCGTCAGCGTCGAGATCAGGACGGTGAACCACCGGTTCTTCAACCCGAGCATCAAGCTCCCGGGCGTGTTCGGCAAATGGGAAGGCGACGTTCGCGAGCTGCTTCGACAGCGAATCGCTCGCGGTCATGTGGCTCTGACCGCCCGAATCGAGCGAGAGCCAGGCCGCAGCGCGGGGATCAACGAGCAGCGATTCGGCGAATACGTGGCGGCGCTGCGAGATCTCCAGGTGCGTCACGGCTTGAGCGACAGTCTCGACGCGGGCACGATTCTCTCGCTCCCCGACGTGGTCGATTCGCATGCGGAAGAGCTCGAGGCTGGGCCAGTCTCCGAGCTGCTGGCGATAGTCGAGCAGGCCGTCTCCGCGCTCCGACAGATGCGAAGCGATGAGGGAGGTCGGCTGGCAGTCTTCCTCCTCGAAAGAATCGGGCTCGTCGACGATGCTCTCAAGCGGATTCGCGAGCGCGCTCCCAGCCGTCTCAACGAGCAGGTCTCGCGGCTGCGAAGGTCGGTCAAGGAGCTGGCTTCAGCGGCGAATGTCGACCAGCAGCGGCTCGCGCAGGAGGTGGCGATTCTCGCCGACAAGCTCGACATCGCCGAGGAGCTCGACCGGTTCGATTCGCACATCGGATCGTTCCGTCAGTCCGTGACCGTGAGCGCGGCCGAGCCGGTTGGGAAGCGGCTCGGCTTCCTTTTGCAGGAGATGGTACGGGAGGCGAACACGACGGGAAGCAAGGCAAACGACGCGACAATTCTCGCCGATGTCGTCATGATCAAGGAAGAGCTGGAACGAATTCGCGAGCAGGTCGAGAACATAGAGTGAGCTCCTTCCCGCTGATCCTCTCCTCTCCCTCGGGCGGCGGGAAGACAACGATTGCGAAGGAGCTTCTCAGGCGGCGCGCTGACCTGGGCTATTCGGTATCTTGTACCACCCGCCCGGCGCGCGGGGACGAAGTGGATGGCCGCGACTACCACTTTCTCACTCCGGATGAGTTCGAGGCAGCACGCAAGAGGGGAGAGTTCGCTGAGTCGGCGGAAGTTCACGGGAACATGTACGGAACCCTGCGCGGCGAAGTTGACGGCGTGCTGGGGTCGGGAAGGCACGTGGTGATGGACATCGACGTGCAAGGCGCGAGGCAGTTCGTGGCGGCGTATCCCGATTCGGTTCTGGTGTTCATCATACCGCCCGACGCCGACGTGCTGCTGGAGCGCCTCAGGGCGAGGGGCACCGAAAGCGTGGAATCACTCTCTCGGAGGCTGAAAAGTGCGGTCGCGGAGCTTCGGGCAGTGGACTTGTATGGTTATCTTGTTGTCAACGCAGATCTGGGTGACGCCGTCGACGCGGTGTCCAGCATCATAGATGCAGAATCGACGAGACTCGCAAGAAACGAAAACGCTCACACGCACGTCGGTGCGATGATCACGGATCTCGAGAGCGAGCTCGAAAAAATGAACAGGAGTCAGTGACGATGCAGGTTTTCATTCCGAAGGACGTCGCGAAGCACGCGACCAACAAGTATCTGGGTGTTCTCGTCGCGGCGAAGTTCGCCCGCGTGCTCAACGAGTTTCCGCGCGACCGTTCCGCGCCGGGTGAGAAGAAGCTCACCACGCGCGCGCTGGAGGATCTCACCGAAGGAGAGATCCAGTATCGCGTCGTTCCGCGCCGCCGCACCGAGTAGCTCCAGTGCGGCCATTCGACGGCCGCCGCATTCTCCTGGGCGTGACCGGGGGAATTGCCAGCTACAAGTCAGTGATGCTCGCCCGCCTGCTCACGCAAGCGGGTGCGGAAGTGGACGTGGTGATGACGAAGGGCGCGCTGGAGTTCGTGGGCGCGATAACCTTCGAAGCCGTCACCGGACGCCGCACATATTCAGAGATCTTCGGGCCAGGCAACGCGCTCGATCACATCCGTCTGGCCCGCGACGCCGCCGTGTTCGTCGTTGCGCCGGCGACAGCTGATTTCCTCGCGCGCGCGGCGCATGGACACGCGGATGATCTTCTCAGCGCGTGCCTGCTCGCCAATACATCTCCGGTCCTGCTCATACCCGCGATGAACGACCGGATGTGGGGAAACTCCCAGACTACGCGCAACGTGGCGCATCTGCGCGACCTTGGCTACACCGTCGTCGACCCTGACGAGGGACCGCTCGCAGTCGGTGAGGGGAGCGGCCCGGGACGAATGCCTGAACAGGAAGAAATTGTCTCGCACGTTGCCCGTCTCCTCGAGAATCCAAAAGGTCTCGAGGGACGCAAGGTCGTCGTCACCGCCGGAGGAACGAGGGAGCCAATCGATCCAGTGAGATTCATCTCCAATCACAGCACGGGGAGAATGGGTGTCGCAATCGCCGAGGCCGCGCGCAGAAGAGGTGCCGAGGTGATACTGATCGCCGGGCACATCGAGGTCGGCGTTCCCTACGGCGTAAGGCGTGTCGACGGTCGCACCGCCGCGGAGATGCGGGATGCGGTCGCGGCGGCATTGCCCGACGCTGACGTGCTGGTGATGGCCGCCGCGCCGGCTGACTTCCGTCCGGTGCGCTCGGCGAGCCAGAAGATGAAGAAGACCGATGGAGAGAAGACGCCGAGCGTCATGGAGCTCACACGGACCGACGACATCCTCGAGTCGACGATCAACGACCGAAAGCCGGGCTCAGTGGTCGTCGGGTTCGCGTTGGAGACGGAGAGTCTTCTCGAGAACGCGGCCTCGAAACTGTCCAGCAAGTCGCTCGACATGATCGTCGCCAACAGCGCGGTCGAGGAAGGCTCAGGTTTCGGAGGGGACACCAACCGCGTCGTTTTGCTCACCGCAGCTGGCGCGCGGGAACACATTCCGCTCATGAAGAAGAGCGACCTGGCAGACGTCATCCTCGACCGTGTGGAGGCGCTCCTCGATGGACGCCAGGGATAAGCTCCGGCTGTACCTCGAGCAGCGCCGCGAAATGGGAGAGTCCGAGCTCGTTCTCGATTCCCTGAGTGTCGAGGAAGCGCTTCGCACACTTGGTGTCATCGGCCATTCCCGGCCTGCGACGCCGCGCATTCGCGAGCGAACAACCGACAATTCCGGGGACTGGCGCACGGTTTTGACTCATTCGGATATTCCCCAACCAGAACCCTCGGAGAACGCAGCGCCTGCGGCGCCCGAGCCGCGACCGGGACTCACGGTTCCGGCCCAAAGCGAAGAGCTCTTCAACACTGACGTCATGCGACTCAGCTCACTCAAGTCGATCGCTACCGCGGTCGAGGCCTGCACGCGGTGTCCACTCTACAAGACCGCAAACCGCGGCGTTCCCGGGGAGGGCGATCCGAAGGCACGACTCCTCTGCGTCGGGGAGGCGCCTGGCGCGAGTGAGGACGAGACCGGTAGACCATTCGTGGGTGCCGCCGGCCAGCTTCTCACAAAGATTCTGGCAGCGGTCGAGCTGACGCGGGAAGAGGTTTTCATCACCAACGTCCTCAAGCACCGTCCGCCGGGAAACCGAAATCCCACTCCGGGCGAGATCGAGGCGTGCAGCCCCTATCTGGTTCGGCAGCTGGAGCTGATCAAGCCGAAAGTAATCGTTGCGTTCGGGACCTTTGCAGCGCAGACTCTTCTGAACACCAGGACGCCGATCGGGAAGCTTCGTGGCGAGGTTCATCGCTACCACGGCATTCCGCTCGTCGTCACCTATCACCCCGCGGCATTGCTGCGCAATCCGTCGTGGAAACGTCCGACCTGGGAAGATGTCAAGCTCGCCCGTAGAATTCTCGATAGCCCCGCCCGCTCGTGATCCGTATTCCGAGCGCCGACCTCCGTATTCAGAGGACGCCGAGCAGGCCGTCCTCTCGGCGATGCTCATGGATCAGGACGCGGTGCTTCGTGCCACTGAGCACGTAGACGACACCATGTTCTACCGCGAGGGCAACCGGAGAATCTTCCGGGCAATGCTCTCGCTGTCGGAGCGGGGTGATGTAATCGATCCGCTCACTCTCTCGGAAGAGCTCTCGCGGACCGGCGAGCTGCAGTCGAGCGGCGGCAAGGAATACATCTCGTTCCTGGTCGATGCGGTTCCCACCTCGGCCAACGTCGAATACCACGCGAAGATCGTTCGCGAGAAGGCGCTGAGACGACGCCTCATCGAAGTCTCCACCGCCATAGTGACCGACGCATTCGAGTCGGCATTGCCGGCGGCCGACCTGCTGGATGCGGCGGAGCACAGGATCTTCGAGGTCAATCAGTCCCGCGGCGCCGAAGGCTTCACCCGCATCAAGGAGCTTCTCTGGCCGACTATGGAGCGGATCGAGACGCTTCAGCGAGGCGGGGAATCGATCACTGGTGTCGGGAGCGGGTTCAAGGATCTCGACGAGCTGACGGCAGGTTTCCAGCCTTCCGATCTCATCATCATCGCGGCGCGTCCGTCCATGGGAAAGACGGCCTTCGTTCTCAACATCGCCCAGAATGCGGCTCTCGATGGAAACATCCCCGTTGCTTTCTTCTCGCTCGAGATGAGCAAGGAAGCGCTCGTCCAGCGCCTCCTCACGTCCGAGGGTCGTGTCGATGCACAGCGTTTGAGAAAAGGCCGTCTCCACGACGACGAGTTTGTGCGTCTCGGGCGGGCAGCGGGAATCCTCAGCCACGCACCGATCTGGATCGACGACACGCCTTCGATGTCGCTGCTCGAGATGCGCTCCAAGGCGCGACGTCTCAAGATCGACAACGACATCGGGTTGATCGTGGTCGATTACCTCCAGCTCATGCAGGGTCCGGCGAACCAGGAGAGCAGGCAGCAGGAGATCAGCTACATCTCGCGGTCTCTCAAGGCGCTGGCGCGCGAGCTTCGCGTTCCCGTTGTCGCGTTGTCGCAGCTGTCGCGTGCGCCCGAGCAGAGAACAGGTGAGAACAAGCGGCCGCAGCTCTCCGACCTGCGCGAATCCGGCGCGATCGAGCAGGACGCCGATCTCGTCATGTTCATCTACAGACAGGAGATGTACGAGGGCCTGACCGACAAGGACGGGAACTCGCTGGAGGGCCGCGCGGAAATCATCGTCGGAAAGCAGCGCAACGGACCCACGGGCTTCGTCAATCTGCACTTCAACAAGACGTTCACCCGCTTCGAGAACTACTCGCCGCGCCTCCAGGCGCTGTGACCCCAAAGGCACGAAGCGTTTTTCGCTGCACGAACTGCGGCGCTGAGCATCCTCGCTGGGCCGGCCGCTGCGACGTCTGCGGCGAATGGAATTCGCTGGTCGAAGAGGTCGTCCCGAAAACCTCCGGACAGTCTGGTGCGTCACGTCGCATGGGCGGACATCAGTCGCTGGGCCAAGGGGGCTCGGTGGCACAGCCGCAAAAGCTGCGGGACGTTGCCGGTGCGGCGGAGCCGCGTTGGAAGACGGGTCTCGCGGAATTCGACTTCGTGCTTGGCGGCGGCATCGTACCGGGATCGATGATTCTCATCGGCGGTGAGCCGGGAATCGGAAAATCCACATTGCTCCTGCAGGTCGCGGCAAAGCTCGAGACAGCGGGCCATCGCACACTTTACGTGTCGGGTGAAGAGTCTCCGTTGCAGGTCAAGCTCCGGGCGGAGCGTCTTTCCAGCGACGCGATCGACGTCAGTGTTCTCGGCGAGACGCTTCTCGAAACGATCATCGCGACGGCTGCCGCAACGGGGCCGTCAGTGCTGATGGTCGATTCGATTCAGACAGTTTTCACCGCCGATCTGGAAGGAGCACCGGGCAGCGTCGGCCAGGTGCGGGAATGCGCCGCGCGACTGATGCGGTTCGCGAAGGAGACCGGGATCACGGTGTTCGTCGTCGGGCACGTAACGCGTGAGGGCGGGATTGCCGGGCCGAAGACTCTGGAGCACATCGTCGATACCGTCCTTTACTTCGAAGGCGAGGCGATACTCGATCACCGCATTCTCAGGGCGATCAAGAATCGATTCGGCAGCGTTGACGAGATCGGCGTTTTCCGCATGACCGAAGCGGGCCTCGATCCCGTGGCCAATCCTTCGGAGCTGTTCCTTGGCGACCGTGACAATCATGCATCGGGCAGCGCTGTCACTGCGCTGCTCGAGGGAAGTCGTCCCGTTCTCATCGAGATTCAAGGTCTCGCAGCGAAGGCAGGATTCGGGACACCGCAGCGCGTCGCGACCGGATTCGACAACCGTCGTCTCGCCCTGCTTCTCGCTGTGCTCGACAAGCGCGCCGGACTCTCGTTCGCGCAGCTCGACGTATTTCTCAATGTCGTCGGTGGTGTTCGGCTCCAGGAGCCCGCCGGGGATCTTGCGGTGGCAGCCGCACTCGCGTCGAGCGTCTACGATCGGCCGATAGCCGCCGAGTCGGTTTTCCTCGGGGAGGTTGGCCTTGGTGGCGAGATACGACCCGTATCCCAGTCGGAGCGCCGGCTCGCTGAAGCCGCCAAGATGGGAATGCAGACCGCGTTCATGTCGCACCGTTCTATTCCGTCGCGCGCGGCGAAGGGCATTCGGCCCGTCGGAGTCCGCACAATCGGTGAGCTTTTCACTCACCTCTTTCAATGACGCGTGACGTCGGCGTGATCATCGTCGCCGGCGGAAAGGGAAGCCGGGCAGGCGGCGAGGAGCTGAAACAGTTCCGCTGGATTGCGGGAAAGCCGATGCTGCTTCACAGCCTGCAGACATTTCAGGAGCGGGATGACGTCGCGATGGTCGTCGTGGTGCTGCCTCACGAGCATGTCGGAGATCCACCACCCTGGCTCTTTCAATGCGATACCGAACGGCTCCTGTTGTCGGTTGGCGGACGCGAGCGGTCGGACTCGGTGCGGAACGGCCTCGAAGATCTCCCGGATGGGATAGAGATCGTTGTCGTGCACGACGCAGCGCGGCCGCTCGTCACGCCGAAGATGATCGACGACGTGATTCGTGAAGCGCGGCACGGCAACGGAGCCGCGCCGGGATTGCCGGTCGTCGATACCCTCAAGCGTGTCGGCGACGACGGTACGATCACCGAGACAATCGAGCGTGCCGGGCTCGTGCGGATCCAGACGCCGCAGGCCTTTCCGCGCGACATGATCGAGCTGGCGCACGCCGATGCCGCACGGAATGGCGTGACGGCCACCGACGACGTGGCGCTCTGCGAGCGCATGGACTCGCGCGTCGTTCTGGTGCCCGGAAGTGAGCGCGCCATCAAGATCACGACCGAAGCCGATTTCCTGCTCGCCGAAGCGCTCGCTATCTTGCGCGAATGACAACCGGCGCGCTCAGCGTTCCGTTCTGGTCGGCGGACGAGATCCAGTCGGCACTTCCCGGAACGATCGCCAGTCTCAATGCCCGCAGGGTCGTCGCTTATCCAACGGAGACAGTGTATGGATTCGGTGGAGCGGTGGACCGGGAGTCGGTGGGCAATCTCATCGCACTCAAAGGCAGAGCTCCCAACAAGCCATTCCTGCTCATCGTCGCATCGAGTGAGATGATCACGCGGCTTGGACTTCACCTCACCGGATACGCGTCGCAGCTCGCCGCGCGCTTCTGGCCAGGCCCGCTGACTCTCGTTCTCCCAGGCGGCGAGAAGCGTGTGCCGGAACAGCTCCGGGGGCCTGAGGGCGGCATTGCCGTGCGATGGACACCGCATCGCGGTCTGGCGCGGCTCGTGATGGCGTACGGAGAGCCAATCACTTCGACCAGCGCGAATCGTCCTGGTGTCCCCCCCGCGACGAACGCTCAGGAAATCGCCCAGCAATGGGGCGACGAGATAAGACGTGGACTGCTCCACGTTCTGGACGGCGGCCAGCTGACTTACTCGCCTCCGTCGACTGTGGTGGACTGCACGGGAAGAGAACCGCGCATCATACGGGCGGGAGCGATCGCCTACGCAACGCTCCGTGAAAGTCTGCCCGATCTCGTCGAGGACGGCTGACACCGTGCGGATTCTCTTCGTTTGCAGTGGCAACACGTGCAGAAGCCCGATGGCAGAAGCAATCGTGAGGCGCCTCGCGTCGGAAGCAGCTCGTTCCGACATCGAGGTCTCGAGCGCGGGCACGCAGGCATGGGATGGTTCGCCCGCAAGCGACGGTGCGCTGCTGGTGGGAATGGAGCGCGGCCTGGATCTGTCGGCGCATCGCTCGCGCCAGCTCACGCGGGAGATCCTGATGGAGAGCGATCTCATTCTCGCCATGACTCCATCTCATCTTTCCCGCGTGAGGGAGCTCAATCCCGAGGCGAACGCGCATCTTCTCGCCGGGTTTTCGGCCGGGGAGAGCACCGGAGAAGCGGTGCAGGATCCTTTCGGCGGCGATCTCGCCGCGTATCGGGAGACTGCTGACGATCTCGAGAGAGAGCTCTCGGGTCTGCTCGAGCGAATACCTTCGCAATGATCCAGCGGGAGCGGCTGGTGCTGATCGGACATCCCGTCTCGCACTCGCTCTCGCCGGTGATGCACAATGCGGCGCTCGGCGCGGCCGGAATAAATCTGAGGTACGAAGCGCTCGATGTTTCTCCGGAAGCGCTCGATGGGACTCTGTCAGACCTCGCACGCTCGAACTGCTGCGGAAACTTCACGATACCCCACAAGAAGCCGGCGATGCGTTCGATGCAGGCCTGCTCCTCCTCGGCGACTCTGGCGGGCGCGGTGAACACGTTCTGGAGTGACGGTGCGGGAGGTCTCGAAGGAGACAACACCGACGTTCCGGGCTTCGTGGGCGCAGCCAGCGAGCTTCTGGATGGAATTCCAGAGGGCATGCGCGTCGCGGTTCTCGGTGCCGGCGGCTCCGCGGCCGCCGTGCTGACGGCAATCGATGCGTGGCCCGGAGTGACCGCCAGCGTGCATGCCCGCGATCTTGCGCGCGCGATGTCGATGCGGATGCGGCATTCCGCTGTCGTCCGGGTCTGCTCGATGCGGGACCCGTGCCTCCATGACGCCGATCTTGTGGTAAATGCGACATCAATCGGAATGGATTCCGACGAGATGCCTGTCGAGGTCGACCGCCTCGGCCCCGAAGCGGTTGTCCTCGATCTGGTCTATGCGGCCAACGAAACGGCCTGGGTCCGGGCCGCGCGTGAGCGCGGACACACAGCCGCCGACGGTCTGCGCATGCTGTTTTACCAGGGCGCGACTGCGTTCGAACGCTGGTTCGGTGAACGTCCGGACACGGACGTGATGTGGAGCGCACTGCTGAAAGCGACAGGCCGCGGCTAACCACCGGCGCGCGCGCGGTGGCTGCGATCAAGGCCATCGGCTCCGCGGCCGCCGATCTTCTCATTCCGATCTGCTGCGTCGTGTGTGAGCGACTCATGGTACCGGGTGAGCAGGGAATCGTCTGCGGTCACTGCTGGACTCGCGTGCGCGAGCTGCCGCATCCGCGATGCCGGCGTTGCGGACATCCAGTTGATTCATACTCCTGTAGATGGTGTGCCTTCCTGCCACCGTTCGTGCGGGCGGCGCGATCGTTCTGCTGGATCGGTCCGGGAACGGGCAAGGACATCGTCCACGCACTCAAATACGACGGATGGCTTCGGGTCGCTGACGCAATGGCCGAGCGGATGGCCCGGCTCGCCTGGCCGCTGGATGTGACCGATGAGCGCAAGGCAATCGTCCCGGTGCCGCTCGCGGCGTCGCGGCTGCGCGAGCGTGGATTCAACCAGAGCCAGGTCATCGCCGAGCGCCTCTCCGATCGATGGGGCATTCCCGCTCTCGCTCACTGTCTGCAAAGAAGCTCGTCCGAACGCAGTCAGACGGAGTTGACTCCGGCGGAACGACTGAGCAATGTTGCCGGTGCGTTCTCCGCTCCGCGGCACGCGGTCGGCTCACTCCGCGGCGCGCACGTGATACTCTTGGATGACGTGATCACCACTGGAGCGACTCTTCGCGCCTGTGCAAGCGCGCTCTTTGCATCCGGGGCAAGGACCGTGAGCTACATGACATTCGGCCGCGCGCCCGCCTCCGGCGACCGGCTCATCACATAGGAAGGGAAACGACATGGCGACAAGAGTCGGTATCAACGGCTTCGGCAGGATCGGCAGACAGGTGATTCGCGCCGCAAAGGAGCAGGGAGTGGCAGACCTCGACTTCGTGGCGATCAACGACCTCACCGACACGCGAACGCTCGCACATCTCTTCAAGTACGACTCGGTGCACGGCACGTACTCGGGAGACGTCGAGACGGGCAAGGATTCGCTGGTCATCGATGGCGATGAGATCAAGGTTCTGACCGAGAAAAATCCCGCGGCGCTTCCGTGGCGTGAACTGGGCGTCGATGTCGTGCTCGAATCGACCGGCCGGTTCACCAACGCCCCGGATGCGCAGAAGCACATCGATGCCGGAGCGAAAAAGGTCGTGATCTCCGCACCGGCGAAGGGCGAGGACATCACCATCGTCATGGGCATCAACAGCGACAAGTATGATCCGGCAAACCATCACATCGTGTCGAATGCGTCATGCACGACCAACTGCCTCGTGCCGATGATCAAGGTGATCCGCGACAACTTCGGATTCCGTCACGGCTCGATGCTGACCGTCCACAGCTACACCAACGACCAGAATGTTCTGGATCTGCCGCACAAGGATCTCCGCCGCGCGCGCGCGGCGGCGCTCTCCATGATTCCGACGACGACAGGCGCCGCGAAGGCTGCATTTCTCGTCATTCCGGAGCTGAAAGGAAAGATCGATGGCGCCGCGATCCGCGTCCCCACGCCGGACGTTTCATTCACCGACCTGACAGTCGAGGTGGAGCGGGCCACCACGGTCCAGGAAGTGAACGCCGCCTTTCGTGCGGCCGCCGAGGGTGCGCTCGAAGGAATACTCCAGTACACGGAAGAGGAGCTGGTCTCGACCGACTACATCGGCAACCCCCACTCGTGCATTCTCGATTCGAAGACGACGATCGTCGTGGACGGGACGCTTGTGAAGACGTCAGGCTGGTACGACAACGAATGGGGCTACGCCTCCCGCTGCGTCGACATGCTGCGCTTCATCGGCGCCCGCCTTCAGTAGGCGGCACGTGAACAAGAAGACGATACGAGATCTCACGGACGAACAGCTCAAGGGAAAACGCGCACTCGTTCGAGCCGACTTCAACGTCCCGCTCGACGACACGCAGTCGATAACGGACGATACACGGATTCGAGCTGCGCTTCCCACGCTTCGCGTTCTTCTCGACCGTGGCGCACGGCCGGTGGTCCTGTCGCATCTCGGTCGGCCAAAGGGAAAGCCCAACCCGAAATACTCCCTGTTTCCGGTCGCCGCGCGTCTCGAGGAGCTCATCGGAAAGAAGGTCGGATTTGTCGGGACGACCGATACGCCCGAGGCAGTCCAGGCCACGTTGTCGCTTCCCGACGACGAGCTGCTCATTCTGGAGAACACGCGGTTTCTGAGTGGGGAGGAATCGAATGACCGCGACCTGGCGCGCAGGCTCGCACAGCTCGGTGATCTCTTCGTGAACGACGCGTTCGGTGCTGCCCACCGCGCGCATGCATCGACGGTCTGCATCACGGAGTTCCTGCATCCCGCGGTTGCCGGCCTCCTGATGGAGCGCGAGCTTGACTACCTCGGCAGAGCGCTGGGAGATCCGGATCGTCCGTTCGTCTCGATCCTCGGCGGATCCAAGATCTCGGGAAAGATCGATGTGATCGAGCAGCTCCTCCCCAAGGTGGACGGGATGCTCATCGGCGGGGCGATGGCGTGCACCTTCTATCGAGCGATGGGACTGGAGACGGGCAAGTCTCTTGTCGAGGAGGAGAAGGTGGACCTCGCCAGGGAATTGCTTGACAAGTGGGGACCGCGGATCACGCTTCCGCACGACGCGATGGTCGCGCCCTCGATTGAAGATGGGGCAGCGGCTCATGCGGTGTCGCGGGACCGGATTCCCGCCGGAGAGGCGATGCTCGACATCGGTCCGCGGACGTCTGAGTCGTATTCGCGGGCGATCGCATCGGCGAAGACTGTTCTGTGGAACGGCCCGATGGGTGTCTTCGAGAACCCGCCATTCGACAAGGGGACGCTGGCGATCGCGGAGGCAATGGTCGACGCAACTGACAAGGGTGCAATCACCATAGTGGGCGGTGGCGACTCGGCAGCTGCTCTCACTCAAGCTGGGCTCGCCGAGAAAGTCAGCCATGTCTCGACCGGAGGCGGCGCGTCGCTCGAGTTCCTCGAGGGAAAGAAGCTGCCCGGCGTGGAAGCCCTCGATGACAAGGACGAAGGATGAACCGACCCGTGCTCGCCGCGAACTGGAAGATGAACAACGGGCCGACTCTCGCCCGCGAGTTCATGCAGTCCTTTCTCGACCAGTATCCGCGTCAGAACGAGAGGACGATCCTGTTTTTCCCGCCGGCTCTTTCGGTCAGCACCGTTGTCACCGCGATCGGTGAGCGACGGGACATCATGGTCGGAGTGCAGAACGTTCACTGGGCCGATCAGGGTGCCTTCACGGGCGAGATCTCCGTGCCGATTGCACGGGATGCGGGCGCGCGGGTGATTCTTGTCGGGCACTCGGAACGGCGGCATGTCTTCGGTGAGACCGACGAGACGACTGCTCTCAAATGCGCCGCAGTGGAACGGGGCGGACTCACGCCGTTGCTGTGTGTGGGAGAAACGCTGGCGCAGCGTGACGCTGGCCAGGCGGAACAGATCGTCATCTCTCAGCTTCGCACCGGTTTCTCCCAGATGACTCAGCTGGCTGTGAAGGACGTCATGGTCGCGTATGAGCCGGTCTGGGCGATCGGCACGGGGCGCACGGCGACTCCCGAGGACGCAACCGCCATGCACGAGGTGATCCGGCTCGAGCTGGCGACGCTCTGCGGTGATCGCTCGCGCACGACACCCATCCTTTACGGTGGCAGCGTCACAGGCGGCAACGCTCCTGCGCTCCTCGCGGCCCGCGAGATCGATGGGCTTCTCGTAGGGGGAGCGAGTCTCGATGCGAGCTCCTGGCTGGCAGTTGTGAAAGGTTGAGAGTCCGCACTAAGTCGTAGATCGTCAATTGCAGTTAGTCCTTGTATCTACCGCATAT
>JBDTRZ010000041.1:0-26255 GCA_039931395.1 Gemmatimonadales bacterium | reverse complement strand
TTCTCGAGTCCAGGCTGCGTGATCCGTGTGTCCACAAAATCGGGGCAGATCCAAAGACTTAGCCGCTTTTATCCGGCTTTATCCGACCAATCCGGTTCCCCCCGTCATAGATGCTGCGGAAGCGCAAGAATAAATGCTGCGGATGCGAGCGAGCCCCGAGAGACGTTAAGTTTTGCGCCATGATTTTATGGATCGCCCTCGGCGGTGCCACTGGAAGCGTGCTGCGCTACTTGCTCGGGGGCGTCGTCCAGCGTGTGGCAGGAGTCGGCTTTCCGGTTGGAACGCTCGCCGTGAACGTCACCGGCTGCTTCATCATCGGTGTGCTGACCCAGCACTACATGAACGTCCAGACGCATCCCGCGATGCGGGCGGCGCTGATCACCGGGTTCTGCGGCGGGTTCACGACATTCTCCGCCTTCAGCATCGAGACGGCCGGCCTTCTGGAAGGCGGAGTTTACGGCAAGGCGGCGGCTTACATACTGCTCAGCCTTACCGTATGCATACTCGCCACGTTTGGCGGGATGGCAGCGGCACGATACGGATGAACGTAGTTCCAATCTCTTGAACCGAATCCAATGACTGTCACAGCGACTTCGGACCTTACAAAGTTTTTCGACGAGAACGACGCTCGCATGCAGAGCGAGCTGTTCGATTTCCTGCGCATCCCCAGCGTCAGCGCCAAGTCCGAGAACAACAAGGACGTTATCCGCGCCGCGGAGTGGCTGGCGGCGTCGATCGAGAAAGCGGGGCTCAAGGCAACGATCCACAAGACGCCGGGGCACCCGATCGTGATCGGGGAATGGAGGGGTGCGCCTGACGCTCCGACGGTGCTCGTCTACGGACACTACGACGTACAACCGGCCGAGCCGTTCGATCTGTGGACGTCGCCGCCATTCGAGCCGACGGTGCGGGACGGGAAGATCTACGCGCGCGGATCGGTGGACGACAAAGGCCAGCTCTTTCTGCATGTGAAAGCCCTCGAGGCGCACCTCGCCACGCGGGGAAAGCTGCCCGTGAATGTCGTACTCATCGCCGAAGGAGAGGAGGAGGTAGGCAGCGACAACCTCGAGCAGTTCGTCGAGGCGAAGAAGGATCTTCTCGCGTGCGAGGCGGTGGTCATCTCCGATTCATCGATGTTCGCGCCCGGGCAGCCTTCGATTCTGTCGTCGCTCCGCGGGCTCGCGTACTTCGAGATCAACGTGACCGCGCCTTCGGTCGATCTGCATTCCGGCGCGTACGGCGGTGCAGTGATCAATCCCGCGACTGCACTCGCGAGGATCATCGCCTCGATGCACGACGAGAACTGGCACGTCGCGATCGAGGGATTCTACGACTCGGTGCGCGAGTGGCCCGCCGCAGTGAGGCGGCAGATGCGGGAGCTTCCGTTCGACGAAGAGACTTTTCGACTGGAGACGGGAGTGAAGGAGCTGGGCGGCGAGGCGGGATACACAATCCTCGAGCGACTGTGGACTCGTCCGACGTGTGAAGTGAACGGTCTCCTCAGTGGTTACACGGGCGAAGGCGCGAAGACTGTGCTTCCCTGCAAGGCGATGGCAAAGGTGAGCTGCCGTCTCGTGCCGGATCAGAATCCCGTGGAGATAATGAAGCTGATGAAGGCGCATGTAGCGCGGGTCGCGCCGAAGGGTGTCGAGGTGAATGTCACGTATCACCATGGCGGCAGGCCGTGGCGCGCCGAGCTCAAGGGCCCGCTCTACGATGCGGCGCGGAGAGCGCTTGCTACGGCGTTCGAGAAGGAGCCCGTGATCGTCGGCGAAGGCGGCTCGATCCCGGTTGTCGGTGACTTCGAGAAAGTGCTCGGCGCACCTGTACTGCTCGTCGGATTCGGATTGCCTGGCGAGAACGCGCACGCGCCCGACGAGTGGATGGCCGAGGAGAACTTCCGCATCGGAATGCGGGCGATGGCCGTGTTCTGGGACGAGTACGGGGCGGCGAAGGACTGACTAGGGCACCCGCGTCGGAGGCGGGACTGGCGCCGGCGCAGGCGGCTGGCGCTTGAGATCCACGCCGAATCCGAGAAGCGCATCCCGGGCTGCCGCGCGGCCGCGATTCCATACATACCACCGATCATCGAGCAATTGGTGCCGCCCGGTGTAACGAAGCCGAACGGCATTGCCAAGCTCGGTTCGCGCGGGCTCGGGAAGGGTGGGGATGCGCGCGATGACCGTCGGCACCGCGTTCGGCGAGAGGTCCCTGGTGAGATAGACGGTGTCGAGCTTACCCGACTGCGCGTAGCGATCGATGTTGCGGTCGGCGATCCACGCTTCGTGGTTCCAGTAGATGAGCACGATGAACGCCAGAGTTGCCACAGCGAACACCCGGCGGAAGAGTCGTGAGGGCTGGATCTCTCCGCGCACCTCGACAAAGAGAGCGACCAGCGCAGTCGCGACCACGATCATGTATGCCTGCGCATACAGTCTCGACGTCGTGAAGCCGTACGCTTCCTCGTAGAGCCACACGCGGCGGAACGCCGAGGCGAGCAGGAAGAGAACAGCGACCATGAGCGCGATCGTCACCGCGCGAAGAAGTCCTTCGCGATCGTCGGCGCGGCCGTACCGCTCGCTCAGGAGAATGAGCGCAGCGCTCGCCGACGCCACGAACGTCAGCTCGCCGAATCCCCTCCGCGCATACTCGGCGAACGTCATCCCCGATCCCGTGACAAGCGGAAGATTGCCGAAGAGGTACGTCAGCTGCACGAGCAGAAAGATCCAGAACAGCGCCGCGACGCTTGCGAGAAGGATCAGCCGCTCCGTCGATCCGAGCCAGCGATTGGGCTGGCTCTCCGTCTCGCCCGGAACAAGCCTGCCTTCGAGCGGTTCACCTTTGGCGGCGAATCCGTATGCGCCTAGAACGATTGTCAGCGTCGCGAAGAAGAACACCGTTCGCGGCAGGAACTCGAGATTCTCGAGGATTTCCTCGATGGTGTCGCGCCATTGCGCGAAGAGAGGATCGGCCGAGGAGAGGAGGAGAGCGAAGATGGCGACGACTGGAACGGTGATGGCGATTCCGCGCACCACAGCGCGCGCGCGATCGGAGCGGACCAGGTGCAGCGCGTCGAGCGCGCGGCGCACGGATTCGACGACTGCGATGCCGAATGCGACGACGGGTGCGCTCACGGTGAAGCCGAATGTGATTGCTCCGAGTCGGAGGCTGGTGGACAGCAGCATCTCGAGCGCGAGGAAGAGAATCACCGAGAGGCAGATGAGCCCATAGAAGAGCTCATTCGCGGTGACGACCGCGCCGCCCGCGATCACTGCCGCGACGGTGCCCATCACGATCGGTCCGTTGTCGCCGGGCTTTCGGAGGAAGAGGAGCATCCCCGCAGCGGCTGCGGCGGTCCAGATGGCCCAGTTCACGCCGGGCTCTGCGTCGTACATCAACCAGGTAGCGAGGCCGGCTACGATTCCCGCTATGATCCAGACCAGTCTGTTGTCTTTCATGGTTTCGGAATATCCATGAAAGGGTCTGTACTGTCAAGTACTTTATGACGCAAAGTAAGCGTGCTGCCCGCTCCCTGCTTCTGGCCAGTCGCTTACCGCCAGGCTAGAAGCGCCAGTTACGGATCAGGAAAAGGCTGAACACGCTGGTCGTCGTGGGGGTCTGCAGATCGAGCGTCGGATCCCGCAGCAGGTAGCGCGGCTGGAAGCTCGTCTCGAGACTGTACCCTCTCAGCCCCCCGAAACGGTGCTGGAGAAGCAGGCCCGGGCGACGGAGTGCGGCGGGGTCGGGTCGAACCTGGAACGCGTAGAACGTGTGCGACTTGTAGTATTTCCCGAACTCGATCTCGGTGCCGCGAAGGAAAGTGCCGACGTCGTTCTGCACGTCTGCCGGAGCGATGTTGAATACATCGGCACCGAGCTCGCGCGCTGCCTCGCCCGCGAGCTGATCGGCGAATACGCCGAGTGCGACCGCGGCGAGCTGGCGGCTGGCGAGCGCGGCACCGGCGCCGACGATGTTGTCACCCGACGCGAGACCCGAGCCCTCGAGCTGAAGCAGCGACGACGACGAGCGGCCGAACGCGAGGTAGCTCAGGAGATCGGTCTGGTTGATCGGCGGCTGCGCATCGCTCTCGAGCGCGATCTGCGGATTGCGCAGCGTGCCGCCGATGATGATCCGGATGTTGAGAGCCTCGCGTCCCGGCAGCCGAACTTCGTAGCCACCGGTAACCTGGAGTGTCGGGTTGAGCGCGTCGAGGTTCACGAATGTCGCCGAGCCGCGGCTGATCTCGAATCTCTTGGAGAGGAAGCGGTACTCGCCGCGCTCGCTCAGCAGAACTCCATCCAGAACGAGCGACTGCCTGGCGCGGTTGACGTGCACGGCGAGATCGCCGTCGCTGTACAGCTCGACGTTGTAATCGGGCGACCGGACGAAGACGTCTCGGTCAACGCGCAGGTTCACGTCCATCCGCAGATTCGCCAGGAGCGGGGACTGAGAGGGGAAGATCTCCCGGTTCTCCATCACGGCGGTATCGAGCACGCTGAAGAGCGCCGGATCCTGCGTGCCGATGATCTTCTTTCCCTCGGACTTCGGGACGTAGATGATGCCGTCGAGCAGCCGCACGTCTCCCTGCACGTACGAGTCGCCGAACGGCCCGGTCATCCCGAGGTCGATGTTGGACTTGAGGTACCCCTTCCGGTTTCTCAGCACGATCGCGTTCTGCGCGAAAAGCTTGAGATCGAACGACGGCGCGCGCCACGAGCCGATCCCCAGCCCGCCGGTGAGCGCGATGCGGCCCTCGCTGTACGCCACGAGCGAATCCACGATCACGGTGTCGCGCAGCAGCCGAACGGATCCATTGATCCGCGTGAGGTCGATGCCGAGCGGGACGACGTGAGCGCCTGCGCTGTCGAGGGTCAGCCGGCCGGTGAGCTCGGGGCGATTCAGTGTGCCCTGAAGCTTGAAGTCGGCGAGAGCACGCCCCTTCATGTTCGTGACGTAGGTGTTGAACTGCGGCAGCATCGACAGCGGCAGGCTGTCGGCGCGAATAGCGAGGTCGATCTGCCGGTCACGCGGGAGGCGCGAGCCCGTCACTCCGGTGAATGCAAGGTTGACCGGGATCGTTCCTTCAGCGTGCAGCATCGACGTCATGCCTTCGACCATCGCATCGGCACGCCCGGTGAGCGTCTGATTGGCGTAGCTCACGGTGCCGTGCACTTCGGGAACGCGAGTGCCGTTGTAGAGAAAGTTCTGCGTTCCGAACGATCCGGTGAACGTCGGATCGGCAGCGGTTCCCTGAGCCTTCATGTCGAACGACACGAGACCCTTCGCGCTGATGTCGCTCTGCGCGAGCGAGATCAGATCCTCGACGGCGAAGTTGTCCACCGCGACCTCGAGACTGGCGCGGCCTTCCTTTGGAATCAGCCCGTCGATGAAGATCCGCCCGATTCCCTGGTTCCTCATCTCCAGCTTGTCCACGTCGATGCCGGCAGACCCCCAGTGGACCACTGACGGTCTCGTCGATGCCCAGACAGTCGTGTCGAACCTGAGCTGCATTCTGTTCAGGCGCACCTCGTTGCGCACCTTGTTCAGCAGGTAGTCCGCGGTGAGACTGTACACATCGCTCGCGTTCTGAACGACGGTGACCTCGGCCGTGCCCTGAGGCTTCTTGTAGTTGACGCGAGCATGCACGCTGTCGAGATCGAACCCGCTGACAGTGATTCTCGCACCGGATGCATTCACGTCCACGCGCGACTGCGGCGTGAGCGCGTTCGTCCAGTCGTAGTCAGCGCGGAATCTTCCTATGAAATTGCCGCGCGCGACGATGTCGGTGCCGCTCGCGGTGCCCTTGAGCCCGAAGTCATGGATGTTGCCGGTTGCAACGCCGTCCGCCAGAAGGGAACCAGAGAGCTCGCTCCGGCTGAAGACCTTCGGCGTATCGACCCGTGCGATGGTTGGCGCCGGCGCGCCCGTTATAGCGCGCTCCACTTCGGTTGCGTTCGCCCTGGCCGCGGAATCCGCGCGCGCCCGCGCCATGCGAGTGGAGAGAATACCGGGCCGCGCCTGAACGAATCCTGTGTCCGCTGGGGGAAAGAAAGACGCGAGCCGATTCAGCGAATCCACGTTGACGTGATACCTGAGCTGCCCGCTTTTTCCGCGTGCGAGCCCGAAGTCACCGCTGGCAGTTGCGACGCCTTGAGGAATCTCGACAGCCAGAGTGTCAACGCGCGCCATTCCATCCGCGAGAGAAAGGCGTGCGATCGCGGAATTGACCGAGAGCGTGTCGTAGCTCGACGGCTGAAGGTCGGCGACGATCGTCGCGCGCATCGTGGCAGGGTCCAGGCCGCGTCCGTTCGCCGAAACGGTTCCGGTCATGGAGGTCGTCGGCGCCTTGGCGAGTATCGCGTTGGCGTTGAACAGCCGTGCCGTCATGTCGACGTTGTACCCCTTCTCCCTGCTTGCGAGGTCGAGACGGCCCGTCAGTCCGAGCTCGCCACCGTCGGAAAAAGCGAGATCGGCGCGCACCATCATGTCGCGCATGGTTCCGGTGAGGCGCAGGGGCCCTGTCGCCGATCCACGCAGTCCGGCGCCCGGGAAGAAGCGGCCCGCAGTGACGAGAGACAGCGGATGCAGCTGCGCATCCACGTCGAGCCAGCCCAACGCCATCTTCGCACCGGATGTGGTGCGGAACGAGGCAGTGCCGGTGAGGCGCGACACCGCGCCGCGGTCGACGTGAGTGATGTCGCCGCGCGCGGTCATGCGTGATGTAGTCGAGCCGTTCAGCGTGGCCGTGCCGGTCAGGGTTCCGTGAATGGGAAGGCTCGATGCGAGGCCACGCGCAACATCCACCTGGACGGGCCGCATCGTGATCCGGAGGTTGTCCGCCCTGAACTGTCCGTTGCCGAACCCCATCTCACCCACCGCTACGACGCGATTGAGTCCGGCGCGCCTGTCGTTGAACGTGACGTCCGCATCGACCACGAGATTCTTCTGGTTGCCGTCCACCTTCGCGCGTCCCGCGAGAATTCCCGAGCGCGGCGGCTTCACTGTGGGGAAGAGCTGCTCGATCAGCCGCGTATCGAGACTCGTGAAGCGCAGGTTCGTGTTGTGAAGCGAGAATTGCTCCGCGAGAGTGACGCCGAGGTCGCCGACCAGGTGCGCGTCAGCGACACGAATGTCGGCATTGCGCGCGATGTAGATGCTGGTGTCTCCCACCCAGTCCATGGCGAAGTCGAGCGTGCCCGATCCCTTCTCGGGAAGACGCGGGTATACCCAGCGCAGGTCGGCGGACGCAACGGGATCGCCACGCGCGCGAAGCGTCATGTCGTCATTGCCGATCGTGTAGCGGCCGCTCCCTTTGATGCTGCTTCCCGGAAGCGTGACCTTCACGTCCTGCCACCACACCGAATCGCCGGTGAAATCGAGGCCGCCGACAAGAGATCGAACTTCCACCATGGGCGGACGGAACGGCTCGGCAATCATGCTCAGCGCGGTGATGTCGGCGCGGCGCGTCTTGAATCCCGGATCCTCGAGGCGAAGCAGTGGCAGCTTCGCATTCACGTGGTGGAACTTCGAGACCTTCTGGTATCCGTTCGGAACTTCGATCAGGGCAAGCCGGCCTTCAGGCCCGAGCGCCAGCCGGATGGCGTCGGAACGCTCGGCGCCGGTGAGCGGGCCCTTGGGCTCCCATGGTGAGCGTACTGTGACATCGGCATCGACGAGGGTGACGTCGGTGAAGCGGATCCACGTCCCCCACCCGGTCCTCTTCCGACCTGTTCTGGTGATAGTGTCGCGCGGGAAGATGCGGTCGTAGTTCCATTTGCCGCCCGGTGGCCGGTCTATGACGAAAACCGCGCGAACGAGCTTCACATCGTCGAACTCGACGCGCTTGTTGTTCAATGAGCTGAGCGCATAGCGAGCAGAGGCCTCGTCCGCTTTCACCAGCGGCGCGCCCGCGCTGTCGGTGATCACGAGGTCGTGCAGCGTGAATCCCTTGAGAAGATTTCCGGAGACGCTGCCGACCTTGATGATGCCGTGCGTATTCTCCTGGAGGATCGAGACGATCTTCTTCTTGAGCTGCTCGCGTCCCCAGTCTGTGTTGGTGAGGGTGAAGACTCCGATCAGGATGATGACCGCGACGATCGCGATCGCCGTCAGGAATCGGATCAGTCCCGTTCGCATCAGAACGCTTCTCCGATCGAGAGGTGAAGCGTCATGCGATTCAGAAATCCTCTCGCACCGCCGCTGGCGGGCGAGAAGTGGCGCAGCTGCGCGAGTCTCACGAGCTTCTTTTCCCCGTTCACGAGCGCCTCGGTAACGACGGGCAGATCTTCCGCGCGTCCGGGATTGATTCCGATGTCGATGCGAATCGGACCGACCGGCGAGCGGTATCGCGCGCCAAACCCCGGAGTGATGGCGAACTTGCTGCGCGGCAGCTCGGGATTGTTGCGCTGCGACACGTAGCCCGCGTCGGTGAATACCGCGCCGACGACCTGTCTCCACACCGGAAAGCGGAACTCGAGGCTCCCTTCAGCGACTCGATTCCCGCCGAGGGGGCGAGGCTCGAAGTCGAGCCGCCCCAGGTCGTTAGCGTTGGGATTGCACGTCGCGATGTCCACGTCCGGCGTGCACAGAGGGTCGCGCTCTCTCAGCCGTGATGCCGGAATCGTGAGAACTCGCGGGCCCAGCTGGATCTCGCCGTATCCGCGCACCGAGCGTGAGCCGCCGGCGTAGAACCGCTTTCTCGGGTGAAGTACATCACCCGCGCTGGTGATCCCCCCGATCGCGTCCGATGTGCTCTCGAGCGAGCGCACCCAGCCGAAACGCAGGTGGCCCGCGATCGACGCGCGCTTGCGGAATGGGCGATACACAGCAGCATCCGCGCTCGTGCGGTTGTACCGGAAATCGGAAAGTGAAAAGCTCGACGCATGCTCCGCATCGGCCGTGGCGCGGTACCCTTTGGTTGGAGAGAACGGATCGTTGGACCGGTTGATCGACCAGGTCAGCGTAAAGGGCGAGAGGCGATGTCTCTCGCGAAGCGCATCCAGCGTAGGCCCGTCGCAAACTCCGTAGTTGACGCAGAAGTAGACGTCCCCGGCGTCGACGCGATTGATCTCGAAGCGATAGTTGATGCTCGCCGGTGCGCGCTCGAGCACCTCGCGGGTGAATGTCGCGCTCGTGCCGAAGCCCTTGTCGATGTAGATGCCCGGCGCGCTGCGCCGATGACCGAACACGCTGAATCCCAGCTCGTTTCCCTGCGCGCCGAACCAGGGCTCGCGGAAGTTGAGACTGGCGTTGTACGTGGGCGCGAGGTAGCGCGAGCGCTGGTTTGTCACTTCCCTCATGACGTCGCGAAAGATGAATCTCCCGTTGAGCGTATTCGCCAGGAGGTTTCCGATTCCGGCCTGCAGCTCGAGCTTGCGCGCACGGCCGAGGAAGTTGTGGTGAGTGAGCCTTCCTTCCAGCTGGAAGAAGTCGACCGTGCTGAACCCGCTGCTCAATCGCGATTCGCGGAGCGGCGCTTCGGTCACCGTGACGACGAGCACCTTCGACGAATCAGCCTGACGCGGAATCTCGATGGCGGCCCGCTTGAACAGATTCGACTCGTACAGCGCGCGCTGGCTCCGGAGAAGCTCGGAGCGCCTGAAGAGACTGCCGGGCTTGAGAGTGAGTGACTTGAGGATCGTGCTCGTCGTGATCTTGTCGTTGCCTTCGACGATGATGTCGGAGACTGTCGCCTTCCAGCGCGGATCGATCTCGATGCCGACGGTCGCCGTCTTCGTCGCGGTATCCACCTGAACGGTGGTGTCCACGATCGCGTCGGCGTACCCCTTGTCCCAGAGCCGCTGCGACAGGAAGACGATCCCCGAATCGAGCTTGATGAGATTGAGCGGACTGTTCTTCCTGAGCGGCACGCGGCTCGAGACCTCGCGGTCGCTGAGCACATTGTTCTTCTGCACGACGGTGATGTCGGAGACAATCGTCGGCGGACCTTCGGTGATCAGGAGGGTGACGATCGCGTCGTCCTTGCCCTTCGGCGTGACGAGCGTGTCGACCGCAGCCTCGCGGAAGCCCCGCTTGAAGTAGAAGACTCTCGTCCTCAGGACGTCGCGCTTGAGCTCCTCATGATTGAGGTACTTCCGGGTCCACACGTAATGAGCGTGGGTGAGCCGGCAGAGCGGGGTGAGAATGACGCTGTTGCAGTGGGACTGGTCGGTTGAGATGCTCTTCCGGAGCTCGAGCGGATCGACCGACTTGACGCCCTTGAGAATGAGGGCGTCCACCTCCGTCTTGGGAGGCTTGCCGCTGTTGTCGGGAGGGGTCTGGGAGGCGATGGCTCCGGGGAGCAGCAGCAAGGTCGCCGCCGCCCCGAAGATCCATCTTTTTTTGGAGCACTCCATGGCCGCCTCCAAGAGCAAGGCGTGGGCCTGTGGAGGAGGGTCGCCCCCCGGGGCTTTAGAGGCCTTCCAGGAGGGCGTCGTTGCTGGGCGTGGCAGCTATCCGCTTGATGAGCCACTCCATCGCCGAAGACGACGGCATCTGCTGAAGCCCGCGCCGCAGCGTGTACACGTGCTCGAGCTGTTCGGGGCGGAAGAGCTTGTCCTCGCGCCGCGTGCCGCTCGTCGACACGTCGATAGCCGGATAGATGCGCTTCTCGGCCAGTGAGCGGTCGAGCTTGATCTCGCAGTTTCCGGTGCCCTTGAACTCCTCGAAGATGACGTCGTCCATGCGGGAGCCGGTCTCGACGAGAGCGGTGGCGATGATGGTGAGCGATCCGCCGCCGTGCTCCGGTGCGACTGCTCTCGCGGATCCGAAGAAGGCCTTTGGTCTGGCCATCGCGGTGGCATCGAGGCCTCCGCTCAGCGTCCGTCCGGTGCCGCGCTCGACTGTGTTGTAAGCGCGTGCCATTCGGGTGATGGAGTCGAGCACGATCACCACGTCCTTGCCCAGCTCGACGAGCCGCCGTGCGCGCTCGAGGACCATCTCGGTGACGTCGGTGTGACGCGCGGCGGGCATGTCGAAGCTCGACGCGACCACCTCACCGTAACCCCACGTGATCATCTCGCTCACTTCTTCCGGCCGCTCGTCAACCAGCAGCACGAGCAGCGCTGCTTCCGGATGATTCACCGCGACGCCTTCGACGATGGCCTGGAGCAGCATCGTCTTGCCTGCGCGCGCAGGTGCGACGATGAGTGCGCGCTGGCCGTATCCGATCGGCGCGATGAGATCGATCGCGCGGCGCGTGACTTCCGGTCCGGCCTTCGCGGGACGGCCTGTCTCGAGCTTGAGCTTGCGGTCCGGGTAGGATGCGATGAGCGCGCCGAAATCAGGACGTCTCAGTGCGAGCTCGGGATCGGCTCCGTTGATCTGCGTTATCTCTGCGACCACGATGCGTCCGCGCGGATCGCGACCGGCCGTGGCGAAGACGGAATCACCGCGGCGGAGATTGTACTGACGCGCGATGTGCGGAGGCACATACGCGTCGGACGGATCGACGAGGTAGCTGTTCGCGGCGCGGCGGATGAACCCACCGTCACGCGACGCTTCGTACCATCCGGTTGTCTCGGTGTCGGCAACGATCGGGGCCAGCGGTTGTCGCGGAGCCGGCTCGTTGCGCTGCGGGCGGTTGTTGTTGCGTCCGCGTCCGCGCTGATTGCGCTGGTTGCGGCCTCTGTCGCGGCGGTTGTCGCCGCGATCGTTCTGTTGCCGGTTGCCGCTCTGCTGCCCGCCGAACTGTGGCCGTTGTGGCGGCTGGTTCGTGTAGGCGGGCGGGGAGGCGCTTTCATCCGCGGGCGGCGGAGGCGCATCTACGGGCGACGAGGTCTGCCCGTCATCGGGACCCTCACCGTTCATATCATTGTGCTCATTGTGCTCATTGTGCGACCTGGGAGCATCGAGGCTCTCGGTTTCCTGTGGTGCTGATTCGACAGATTCGCGATACGGGTCAGCATCCCCGTAGGGCTCATTGGGGCCAGGACCAGAAGGGCGTGGGCCTCGGCCGCGACGAAAAGGACGTCGGCGTTCGTTCATCAAATTGTGGTGTGGCGTAAAAAAAGTAGCGCGACCGGCTGCTGCGGCGGGCGCGGACTGTACTCACGCGGCGTCCCGCAACTTCAATGTCTTCGGAAGCGGGCCTCGATGGGCTGCGCTTGGTTCAACAACGGTACACGCGATCGCCGAACTTGTCCAGCAATCTTTCGAATGGTAGTCCCGTACCCCGGGATTGTCCAGTTTAATCGGCGGCGCCGGCTGCATGAAATGCGAATCGGTGCACCGGAATGATGACGCAACGCCACTATTTTTCGTAACAAACCCAGTCAAAAGAGACAGAACCGGTTGAGCGAAGACGCCGATCCGATACCCGGCCTGGAGCGGGCCGTGGCCGAGAGTCCCGACGATGCGCGGAAGCTGGTTGCACTGGCGAATGCGTACTGGCTGAGCGGCCGGGGGCCAGAGCCGGTGAGCGAGCTTGCGTCGCGCGCCATAGCCGCCGACCCGGCGAACCGCGCGGGCTGGCATCTATGGGCGCTATCCGAGTCCGACCCGAGGCAGCGGCTCGGCCGGTGGCAGCAGGTATCGTCCCGCTTTCCCACGGACGACCTGGCACGCGCGAATGTGGCGGATAATGCCGCTGCTCTCGCCGGCGCCGAGAAGGATTACGAGGTACTCGACCTGGCTATTGCGACGTACGAGCAGCTCCTGGAGACGGCTACCGAGAAAGAGCAGAAAGATGCTCTCGATACTGCTTTGCGGAGTCTCAGGGGGTGGAAGTTCTAAGGTCAACTGCCTTGAACCGCGGAGAACGCGGAGAACCCGGAGCACGACACAAATTCTTTATTGGGAACTACAACGACATTCAGAAATCAATCGAACTGGGGGATGTCGTTGTAGTTTCAACCAAAACGATTTCTGTAGTTCTCCGCGTTCTCCGCGTTCTCCGCGTTCTCCGCGTTAAGGTTTTGTTAGCGGTAAAGGTTTATTATCGCTTCGCAGCAGGCTTCGCAACTGTATTCGGATCTCCATCCGATACATAGCGAGTGCCGTTCTTGTCGAGACGATCGAGTGTCTGCTCGAGCTGGCTGGCGAATATCTCGATGCGCTTGATGCTCAGGGGATTGAACGCGGGATCATAAGGACTGAGCGTCGGCCCGCCTGACACTTCGAGAATCGCCTCGTTGTCGTAGCGCACGACGTTCTTCGTTTTGGGATCGGTCCACGATCCGGATTTTGCGAGCGCGCGGTTCTTCGGCCATACGCCGAGGGGCAATGCGAAAGTGCGAACCTTATAGCCAGGGACTGCGGAGTCGATCGCAAGTTGTCCCCGCGCGATCTGCTCCTGCACCACGGCGTCGGAATATTTGGCGAGGTTGGCATGCCAGAGCGTGTGGTTGCAGAGCTCGAAGCCCTGATCCTTGAGCCACTGCACTTTCTTGTGGCGCCACTCGCTCTTCTGTCCCTCGATTCCCTTGTCGCCGAAGAACGATCTTCCCGCGGCGGCGCCCGAGAGCATGCAGAACACAGCGTTGTTCGCCCAGTCGGGATGCGTCTTGCGGAAATTCATCCAGATCCCGATGCCGCTTACGGGATCGATCTCGAGCTGGCCGTTCTTCTCGATGTACCTGAACTGGCTGGGTGATGCATCGTCGAAAACGAAGACGACGGGAGACAGTCCGCGAGGGAGATCGATTTTGCGGTCCAGAAGCTGCGAGATGCTGACCGGCCGGTAGCCCTTCCTGTAGATCAGCTCCAGGTCGCGCGCGAAGCGGCTGCGCTCGCGCGCGTAGCGTCCGTCGGCGGTGTCGATCAGGTGGTACTCGACGACGGGAATCCGGCCGAGCTCGTTGGGAATCCTCGCAGAGTCCGCGGCCGTAGTGACTGAAGTGGCGGAAGCGTTGCTGGCGCCACTCACGGTTGACGGTGTATTAGCTGTTGCCGCCAAGTCGGAGGTTCCGGCGGCGGCTGAATTGGAACTGGCGTCGCCCTTCGTCGTGCAGGCGAAGGGAATGGAAGCCACGAGAAAAGCGGCTGCTATGCGATTTGACATTGGACGGATAAAACAGTTCAGGCAGTGGAAGATCTTCGAGCGCCGCGACCGGACGCTCAAGGTTGCACTCGCAATAACCATACTGGGCGTGATCACACTGGACGCCTGGCTTGCCACGTGCGGGTTCGACCGGTGTCCCACCGCTCGTCAGATCCAGTCGTACCAGCCTGACGAGGGAGGGCGCATCTTCGACCGGAACGGCCGCCTCATGGGGCGCCTCGCGATCGTGCGCCGCCTCAATGTACCAATTTCGCAGGTTCCGGTGCACGTCCGGCAGGCGTTCATCGCGACGGAAGACCGCCGCTTCTACAAGCATCACGGCGTGGATGTGCGCGGGTTCGTGCGCGCCGCGCTGCGCAACGTAAGGTCAGGCGGCGTGCGCGAAGGCTTCAGCACGATCACCATGCAGGCCGCGCAGAACAGCTTCGTCGTGAGGAAATACCCGAACCGCTCGCTCAGGCAGAAGCTCATCGAGCTGAGAGTCGCGCGGCTGATGGAGAAGTCGCTGACGAAGGACCAGATCCTTCAGCTCTACATGAACGTCATCTACATGGGCAACGGTGTTTACGGAGTCGAAGCGGCGAGCCGCGATCTCTTCGGAAAATCGGTCGGCAGCATCACTTTGCCGGAGGCCGCGATGCTCGCCGCCCTCCCGAAAGCGCCGTCGTACTACACGCCTCGGCGAAATCCGCGTCGGGCCCTGATGCGCCGCAATCTCGTTCTGTCGTTGATGGTGCAGGCCGGTTACGTGTCGCGCGCCAGGTTCAGAACGCTTGCCGCGACACCGCTCCGCATCGCACAGAACGAATGGAGACCCGACACGCGCGCCGACTCGTATGCGCTCGATGCAGTGCGGGCCTTCACTGATTCCATCCTGGGCGACCGCGCCGAGGACGTGTCCGACTACACCGTGTACACGACGCTCGACAACGCGGCTCAGCGGGCCGCGGACAAGGCAGTCGCACGACGCGCGTCGGCGATCCAGGGAGAATCGAGCGGTTACTGGAATGGAACGCGTCACTCGGTCCAGGGCGCGATGCTCGCGCTCGATCCGCGGAATGGAGACATCCGCGCGCTGACTGGAGGGCGCCGCTACGAGCGCGGCAACTACAATCGGGCGCTCAAGGCGAAGCGCCAGCCGGGATCGGCGTTCAAGCCATTCGTCTACATCACGGCGCTCGCAGCGGGCTACTCACCCGCATCCGACGTACGTGACGAGCCGGTCGAAGTGGTGCAGGGCCGCACGGTCTGGAGTCCCTCCAACTACAACGACGAATATCTCGGACTGATCACGTTCCGGCGCGCGTTGATGCGCTCCTCGAATGCGGCTGCGGTTCGCGTGAGCCAGACGGTGGGAATTCCCCGCATCATCGAGAACGCTCACCGCCTGGGAATCCAGAGCAACATCCCGGATTATCCCGCCATCGCGCTCGGCGCTCTCGACGTGACGCCGATCGAGCTCGTGCGCGCTTACGCGCCGTTCGCCAACGGCGGGTTCAGGGTGACGCCGCGTCTGGTGAAGAGAATCGAATCGCGCGATGGCGATGTGCTCTGGAGCGGTGAGTCAGCGCCGCTCGAGCGCGTGATAGATCCGCGCGACGCCTACGAGCTCACGTCGATGCTGCGCGCAGTCGTGGACTACGGTACGGGCCGGCCAATTCGTGAATGGGGCGCGAGGGGAATGATCGCCGGAAAAACAGGCACCACAAACGACGGGACCGACGTGTGGTTCGTGGGCTACACGCCGAATCTCGTCGCCGCGTTCTGGTTCGGGTACGATGACCCTCATTCGATCAGCTACGACGCGTCCGGCGGCCGGCTCGCATCTCCCGCGTGGGCGGAGTTCTATACGCAGGGATGGAAAGAGCCGGTGCCGGCCAACTCGTGGCAGCCACCCCCGGGGGTGGACGAAGCCGTGATGATCGATCCCACTACCGGTTGGATCGCCGGCGAGTGGTGTCCCGCGCGGAAGGTCGAATACTTCAAGCCCGGCACCGGCCCGCGCACCGAGTGCATGGAGCACGGTCCGCCTTACGATGAAGGTCCGGTGTGGAATGACACTGCCGACTTCGGAAGACAGGTCGAGCGGCAGGCCGACAAGCTCGGCAAGAAGATCGGGAAAGCGTTAGGGCGGATTTTCAAGTTCTGATTTTTCGAGACCGCAATTCATTCCCGTCGGCATCCGGTTCGGGCTGGTGAGACCGGTGAGACCAGTGAGAACTACGAAAATATTTTGGGAACGACAACGACATGCGATGTCACTACTGCGATGTCGTTGCAGTTGACAAAACAAAAGAAATGTGGTCCTCTCACCGGTCTCGCCGGTCTCACAAGTTCAAACAGCCGGGCCGGCAAATACGTCAGTGATTCGGATAGTTGGCGGAGCGGCGTAACTCAGCATATGCCCGCCATTCGAATTACACGAGGCCCAACCATCCTTCCTGTCTAACGGCGAACCCGGGAAAGATTTCTCCGAGCTTCGTCGCACCGAGGTGGCGCGCTGTGACCTCGGAGAACACCGAGCGGAAGTCGGTGGTGAGAGCGAGGTCGCGCCCCTCGTAGAGCTGCTCCTGCCCGAGACCCGGCCACTTGCCGTGAACCTTTCCGCCCTTCACATCACCGCCGATCACGAACAGCGCGCCGGCGTGCCCATGATCGGTTCCCCGGTTGCCGTTCTCACGCGCCATGCGACCGAACTCCGACATCGTGAGTATCAGCACGTCACCCATTCTGTCGCCGAGGTCGGTCACCAGAGCGGCAATCGATTGCGCGAAGTCGTCGAGCCGTAGTGCGAGCTGTCCGGTCGCCGCACCCTGGTTGACGTGCGTGTCCCATCCACCCACGTCGGCGAATGCGATCTCGAGACCGACATCGGCCTTGATGAGCTGCGCGATCTGGAGAAGACGCTGGCCGAACTGGCTACGCGGGTACGCCGCGCCGTTCTGCGGCGCGTATCGCTGCGGATTGGCGGCCTTCAGCATCTTCACCGCTTCGAACATCTCGGCGCCCGTGCCATGAACCAGATCGGCGGATCCGGTGCGATAGAGCGCCTCGAGACGGTCTGCTTGTGAGCCGGAAGCGCGCACGGTGAACTCGTCGAGACTGTTCATCGCGACGACTTCGTTCGTGCCTTCCATGATGCGCGGCGTTTGCTGCGTGAGAGAGACCGCTCGGAACGGGCTCACCTTGCATTCGTCGCACGTGCCTTTCGCGGCGAGATACCGATTGAGCCAGCCGTCGGGAGTACCCTTCACATCGGGCGTGCCCGTCTCCATGTAATCCTGCGCGTCGAAGTGCGAGCGCGTTGCGCTCGGACTTCCCACCGCGTGCACCGGCGCCAGGATCCCGCGATCGTACAGCGGCTTGAATGGCGCGAGAGAAGGATGGAGACCGAAGAACCCGTCGAGGTCGATCGCCGCGTCGCGTGAAACAGTGCGCGAGAGTCCTGCCGGGCGGGGAATCGCGATCGACGGTCTCATCGCGTAATACGCTCTATCGCCGTGTGGGACGACGATGTTGAGGGCGTCCGCCGCACCGCGCTGAAAGAGACAAATCAGCGTCTTGCCTTTCGGAGCCTGCAACAGCTCGGCACCGAACGCGGTGCGACGGAGAAAGCTTGGACTCAGTCCCATTGTCACGAGCGCGATGGCGCCCGATTTCACGAAGACTCTGCGTTCCATGGGGTCGCCTTCAGCGCCTCTGAAACTCGGGTGAGCCGATGGCGAGGCCGATCACCTGCGCGATGCCGGTGAGCTGCGGCAACGGCTGACCGGGTCGTCCGAGCGGATTGGCGCGTGCGCCTCCGCGAAGTCCCGCGCCCGCTCCTGCTGCGCGAGCACCCGGGTTCATCATCGGTGCCTCGCCGCCATTCATTGCGGTCTGAGCAGCATCGATTTCATGTGCTGTCATGCGAGCGTTGGCGAACAGCGGGTTCTCTCCGGAGAGCAGTACAGCACGCGTCTCCGGTGAGACCGATCCGCCAAGCATGAGCGACACAACTGCGTCGACCTGTTTCGCTCGTGGTGCCGAAGCAAGTGTGTCGAGAGCGGGCACGGAAGCCATTCTGCTTCCGGGAATCCGGTTGGCAGCGGCAGCCATGCCGAAATTGATCCTGTTGAGGATGGCACCCGTGTTCATCCAGGCTTCACCGGTCTCGGGATATCCGTTCGGTGCCTGATGGCCGTAGAGCGGCTGTCCGAGGTATGCGATTACCTGCGCGGTGCGAGGAGTGCTGTCGGGTTGCGCATTCATCGCGCGCATCGCGCTCACCACTACCTCGAACGGTGATTTCACCTTGCTGCGAAACGCCCGCTGCGAGAAGAATTCGTTCGACGTGATGATCGTGCGCACGACTTCGCGAATGTCGCCGTCGGTTTTCGTGAAGACCTGGGCCGCCTGATCGACGAGCGCCTTTGGCGGATTGTCCGATACGAACCTGCGGACAAGCTTTGTAGCGATGTATCTCGCCGTGGACGGATGCCGCGCCACGATGTCGAGCACATCCTCACCGTCTTCGATGCCGCGTCCTGCGCGCAGCTTGTGTCCGAGGACGACCTTGTCACCCGCGTCGTGCATCTGCGGACGGAAGACGAATCCTCCTCCGGCTGCGGGTCGCTCGATTGTCCATCCGGTGAGGGCACGCGCGACGTCGATCACATCCTGCTGCGTGTAGCCGCCGTCAACTCCAAGTGTGTGGAGCTCGAGCAGCTCGCGGCCGTAGTTCTCGTTCAGGCCGCCGTTGCGGAGCTGGTTGATGCGCTGCTGGATTTGCGGGTTTTGCTGAGGGAGCATACGGCCCCGGCGGCCCCGAGCGCGTAACACAGCGTCAGGTCCACCGAGACCGCGGTTGCGGTCGAAGCCTGCGAGGCGCGGGCGCGTGCTGTCCGCCATGCTTCTCGCGTTGTCGAGATAGAACAGCATCGCCGGGCTCTTCGCGACTGCTTCCAGCAGGTCGCGGAACTTCCCGAGCGAGTTGGGGCGAATGACGTCCCGCTCGTAGGAGACGAGATAGTAGGCCTGGGGCGGTCCCTTCTGCGCGTAGACGTTGAAGTGATTGAGCCAGAAATCCGTCATCACTTCCTGGAGCTGGCGGTTACTGGCGACTGCGCGTGCGACGCGGGCGGATTGAAGCTGACCGACGACCTGACGCCGTGTGAGCGCGATCCGCTGGTAAGCCATGCTGTCTTCACGCGAGACGCCCTGCTTGTCGTCATTCGCCGCGCGCTTTACCATCCGCCGCTCCTGCTGGGCCTGCGCGAATTGGGCAAGGAGCGCGTTGTGGTCCTGCTTCAGGATGCTGTACCGGTCGAGGAATCTCTCCATCGAGGAGTCTTCCACTCGCTCCGGGTGCAGCTCGAGGTCGATCCACTTGTCGAGACCGATGGCGCGCACCTGCTGTGTTTCACCCGGCCGCGCGCCAAACGTGAGCCGGCTCAGGGCATGGATCACCTGCTGGTCGGCGGCGAGCTCCCGGTGATCGAGACGTGAGGCCGTCGATTGGCCATTGGCCGGGGCCGAGACGAGGCCGGCTGCGAGAGCCAGAGCTATGCGGAGATAGAGTGTGCGAATCATCGGCTTTCAAGCTTAGACGCCGGGATTCGAGTGGCGTTAAGGGATAGTCACACCCGTACGCCGGGGTTTGGGAAAATGAGACCGGTGAGACCGGTGAGAACTGCAAAGTCTCCGGGAACGACAACGACATCAGGAATGTCGTTGCGATTCAACAAAAAAAAAGTTTTCCTCGCCGGTCTCATCGGTCTCATTTCCCCGAACCGCAGTCGGCGCGAAGGAGCAGCTATTCGAGAGAAGCGAGGTATTGCTTCAGATCTGTCTTCGGTTTCGGATACTCCAACCCGAGTCCCACGAGCGTCTCCACGATTCTCTTCGCGATGAGATAGTTCCGCGCCTTGTTGCTATCCGAGGGAACCACGTACCACGGCGCCCACTCGGTGCTGCAGCGCGTCAGGGCATCGCGGTATGCCAGCGTGTACTTCTCCCAGAGATTTCTCTCATCGAGATCGCCGGCGTTGAACTTCCAGTTCTTGGTCGGGTCCTCCACTCGCTCTCGCAGCCGCTTCTTCTGCTCGTCTCGTGAGACGTGCAGAAAAAACTTGAGGATCACGGTGCCGTTCTCGGTCAGCATCTTCTCGAACTCGTTGATCTGGTCGTAGCGCTTCGACCACACGGGCTCGGGAACGAATTCGTGCACGCGCACGACCAGCACATCCTCGTAATGGGACCGATTGAAAATCCCCATCATGCTCCTCTCAGGCACCACCTGGTGAATGCGCCACAGATAGTCGTGCGCGAGCTCGACGGGCGTCGGGGCCTTGAAGGAGTTGACGCGAATGCCGGCGGGATTGCACGCGCCGATCACCGTGCGCACCACGCCGTCCTTGCCCGATGCATCGCGACCCTGCAACACGACCAGCAGAGCGTGTCTGCCGTCGGCATAGAACACCGGCTGAAGATCGCCAAGCTTTTCCAGAACCTTCTCGATCTTCTTCTTCAGCTCGTCGCCTTTCGGGAGTCCCTCTGGAGCCGAAGCATCCTTGTCGTCGAGCGGAAGATCTTCGCCGGATATTACGGGATCGAGAAGCATGTCGATGCGGGTTCGAGACGACTACAGGTCGAGACGTGAGATTATCTGCGGAACACCGTCGCGGTAATAGTCATCGATGCGGGTCTCCTCGACGAATCCGTGCGAGATGAGAAGCGCCCTGTACCGCATCACGTACGGGTCACCCGGAACTTCCGCGAATATCACACGCGTCCCAGCCTCGCCGAGCTCCGACCGGATGTGAACCAGAATGCGCTCTCCGATTCCCGCTCTCCTCGACCGCGGCGCCACCAGTATGGAGTAGAGCACGCCGGCGCCCAATGAGCCCGCGATGATCCCGTACGTCCCGAAACCGATGAGCTCCGCGTCCCGAATCGCGACGCACGCCCGGTGCTCACCTTTCGGATTGGCTACTGCATCGCGAAGCAGCTCCGGGATGCGCTCGATCCACGGGTTCTTCTGCTGCTCGAACGTGACCATCGCAAGCGCGGCGGCGAGGTCCTCTTCGCGCGCCGCGTGGACGTCGAGTCGTTTGAGAGCAGGGGCAAGCACGCCACGCTACCTATATATGTAGCGAGCGGCCGAGTACGCCGAGAGCGGCCTCCTTGACCGTCTCGGAGAGCGTCGGGTGGGAGTGAACGGTGATGCCGATGTCCTCGGACGACCCGCGGTACTCGAACGCGAGCACGACTTCCTGGATCAGGTCCGAGGCGTTCGCGCCGATGATGTGGCACCCGAGCAGCTCGTCGGTCTTCGCGTCGGCGATGAACTTCACGAAGCCGTTCGTCTCCGCCATCGTGCGCGCGCGGCCGTTGGCGGAGAACGGGAACTTGCCGGTCTTGTAGTCCCGGCCCGACTCCTTCACCTCATGCTCGGCCAGTCCGACAGTGGCGATCTCCGGCCAGGTGTAGACCACCGACGGCATCGACTTGTAGTCCATCTGCGCGTGATGTCCAGCGATCACCTCGGCGGCGATGACTCCCTCTTCCTCCGCCTTGTGCGCGAGCAGTTTCCCGCCGACCGCATCACCGATCGCGAACACGTTCGGAAGATTTGTGCGCATTTGCGCATCCACCGCGATCTCGCCGCGCTTTCCGAGTGTCAGGCCCAGCGCAGCGGCGTCGATCCCCGTGAGGGAAGGTTTGCGACCCACTGAGACCAGGACGTAATCCGCGTCGAGCGTCTCCTTCGCTCCGTCCTTTTCGACATCGACCGCAATCCGCTCTCCGTCGACTTTCGCACCCACGACCTTCGT
This sequence comes from Gemmatimonadales bacterium, assembly GCA_039931395.1. Classification (GTDB taxonomy): domain Bacteria; phylum Gemmatimonadota; class Gemmatimonadetes; order Gemmatimonadales; family Gemmatimonadaceae; genus UBA4720. The sequence goes on along the minus strand of JBDTRZ010000041.1, from coordinate 4,442 downwards.
TCCGACGCGGATATCCAGCCCCTGCTTCCTGAAGATCCTGTCAGCTTCCTTGATGATCTCGGTGTCGTTGCCCGGCAGTATCGTCGGAAAGAGCTCGACAACGGTGACCTTTGCGCCGAGCCGGCGCCAGACGGAGCCGAGCTCGAGTCCGATGACCCCTCCGCCGATGACAATGAGGTGCTTCGGAATCTCCGGGATCGTGAGAGCGCCGATGTTCGACAGGACTCGCTTTTCGTCGAACTGAAGAAACGGCAGCTCAATTGGAACGGAGCCCGTGGCGATGATGACGTTCTTCGCCTGATACGACATCGTTGTGCCGTCATCGGCGGTGACTTCGACGACGTTCCCCGATTTGAGTGTGCCGCGTCCCTTTGCCCACTCGATCCTGTTCTTCCTGAACAGGAACTCGATGCCTTTTGTGTTCTGGCCGACGACCGAGTCCTTCCGGTTCATCATTCTCGGCAGATCCACCGAGACTCCATCCACCTTCACTCCATGCTCGGCCGCGTGCAGTCGCGCGAACTCGTAGTGCTCCGACGAAGTGAGCAGCGCTTTCGAGGGAATGCATCCGACGTTGACGCATGTGCCGCCCAGGGTCTTGTCCATCTCGACGCAGACGGTTGTGAGTCCGAACTGCGCCGCGCGGATGGCGGCGACGTATCCGCCCGGCCCGCCGCCAATGATGACGACGTCCGCGTTCTTCATGTCAGCCATAACGCGTCAGGAGATGAGCATCGCAGCGGGATCCTCGATCAGCTCCTTGATCCGGACGAGGAACAGCACGGCCTGCTGGCCTTCCACTATGCGATGGTCGTACGACAGCGCGATGTACATCATGGGACGGATCTCGATCCTGCCGTCTATGGCGACAGGCCGGTCCTGCGTCTTGTGCAGGCCGAGTATGCCGACCTGCGGGTAGTTGATGATCGGGGTCGAGACGAGCGAGCCGAACACTCCGCCGTTCGTGATCGTGAACGTGCCACCGGTGAGGTCGTCCATGTTGAGCTTGCCGTCACGCGCGCGCTTGGCGACGGTGGCGATCTCGCGGCTCAAGTCCAGCATTCCCTTGGCGTGCGCGTCCTTGATGTTGGGGACGACGAGGCCCGCATCGGAGGCGACCGCGATTCCCATGTTGACGTAGTGCTTGTAGATGATCGAGTCGCCGTCGACCTGCGCATTGATGACCGGGTAGCTCTCGAGCGCCATGCATGCGGCCTTAACGAAGAACGGCATGACGGTGAGCTTGACCCCGTGCTCCTTCTCGACTTTCTCCTTCATCCGCTCGCGGATCGCGTTGACCGCGGTCATGTCGACTTCATTGAAGGTCGTGAGATGCGCCGTGGAGTGCTGTGACTGAAGCAGGTTCTCGGCGATCCGCTTGCGCCGCGTGGACATCTTCTCGCGCGTCTCGCGCTCGCCGTTGGATGATGGACTCGGCGCCGCAGGTCGAGGCGTCTCCAATGCGGGAGCGGCGGCTTTCTTTTCGGTGTGCTCGATGACATCGGGCTTGCTCACCACTCCGCCGCGACCGGTTCCTGGAACTGTTGCGATATCGACGTTTGCATCGGCGGCGACGCGTCTGGCGGCAGGCGATGACTTTGGCGCAGAGACCGCAGGAACCGCAGAGACCGCAGAGGAGGCAGAGGCCGCAGAGGACGACTCTGCGGCGGCGGGAGCTGGAGCGGGCGCAGCCGCCGCCGGCTCGGCATCTGGCGCAGCGGTGGCGGCCGGAGCAGCGACTGTCGCTGGTGCGGCACTCTCCTCGAGCTCGGCCAGGAGCTGGTCGACCTTCACGACATCACCCTCGGCCACTGCCTGGGATGCAAGCGTGCCGGCGCGGGGTGCAGGGACTTCCACTGTGATCTTGTCGGTCTCGAGCTCGACGATCGTGTCGCCGCTCGCCACCGCTTCGCCTTTCTTCTTCAGCCAGCGCGAAACAGTGGCCTCGACGATCGACTCGCCCAGCGGAGGGACCTTGATGGATATCATTGCACTCGGAGCAAAATGAGAGCTGACCCGGTATTTTCTGGCTTCGCCGCCGCTCAGGGCGACGGATTCTCAATATAACCCGCAGGGTTTTCGTTGCGAGCACTCACCATCTCCGCGCACGGCGGTACGGACAAGCTCGAATTCCGTACCGACATCGCCGTTCCCGAGCCGTCTCCGGGAACGGTGCGTGTGCGCATTCAGGCCGCCGCTCTCAACCATCTCGACCTGTTCACGCTCGGCGGACTGCCCGGAATCTCGATCATTCCTCCCTGGGTCATGGGTGCGGACGGAACCGGGGTCATCGACGCGATCGGTGAGGGCGTTGACTCGGTGAAGTCCGGCGATCGTGTCGTCATCGATCCGGGAATCAGCGACGGCACATGCGAGTTCTGCAGAGCGGGCGAGCAGTCGCTCTGCGTGAAGTTCAGACTTCTGGGGGAGCATCTTCCCGGCACGCTCGCGGAGCATGTCGTGGTTCCCGCGCGCAACGTCCGCACGATCCCGGGGAGCATCCCGGTCGAGATCGCGGCCGCCTGCACACTCGCGACGCTCACTGCCTGGAGGATGCTGGTCACGCGGGCGAACGTCGTGCCCGGAGATGAAGTCCTCATCTGGGGAATCGGCGGCGGAGTCGCACAGGCTGCGCTCAGAATCGCGAAACAGAGGGGAGCGCGCGTGTGGGTCACATCCGGGAGCGACGAAAAGCTCGAGCGGGCGCGCGAGCTCGGCGCGGACGAGACCCTCAACCACCGCACTATGTCCGTGGGAAAAGAGATTCGCTCTCGCACGGGAAAGCGGGGAGTGAGCGTCGTCATCGACAGCGTCGGCCAGGCGACATGGGAGAGCTCGCTCATGGCGCTCGGTCGCGGGGGACGGCTCGTCACATGCGGAGGAACGTCGGGCGCGATTGTCGAGACCGACGTGCGGCGGCTGTTCTGGAATCAGTGGACGATCATGGGATCGACGATGGGCAACGACGCAGAATTCGGTGCTGTCACCGAGGAAATGAAGGCTGGCCGGCTAATGCCGGTCATCGATTCGGTGTTCCCGCTGGAACAGGGAAGAGAAGCGTTCGAGCGGCTGGAGCACGGAGACCAGTTCGGCAAGATCGTGGTCAGAGTCACCTGATGGCCGAGCAGGCGCAGTACACGGCCGAGGAGCTCAAGGCGATTCGCGAGGTTCTCGTTGCCGGAGCGATGCCCGACTGTCCCCGCTGCCAGGTCCGGATGACGGAAAGGCCGATTGGGGGCGGGTCGTTCGGGCTCGGCTACGCCAGGAAGCGGGAGTGGCTCATCTGCCCCAGGTGCCATCGGAGCGCAATTTTCGACATTAGAAGAGGGACGCGCAATTAGCGCCTAGCCAAACCAGCAGCTAGCGCTTAGCGCGCCGTAGTGGTTCAGTTAGAGAATTGCGCAATGCGCGCAGGGTCCCCCCAATGCGCACTCAGTACGCAGTTGCGTAATTCTCAAACTGAACCACCACTCAGCGCGTCGTTCACCTTACCGGTATTCATCGGAAACCCTATTATCATGGGGCTCCACCCGTACTTCACCTCGAGTCAATAGTGGGCGATACCACCCAAAGCTTCACCGACCGTCTCAATGAGAGCTTCTCCCAGCTCTACCAGTACGTGCCCGCCCTTGTAGGCGCGCTCGTCATCCTGTTCGCCGGCTATCTCCTGGCACGGCTGTTCGAGAAGGGAACGGAGAAGATTCTCCGCCGGATCCGGTTCAATCACCTCCTCGAGCGCGGCGGGGTGATGGATGCCGTCGAGCGCGCGGGCTCGCACGTCAACCCGACCCGCATCGGCGCGAACCTGGTGTTCTGGTTCATCATGTTCACGGTGATGCTCGTCGCCGCTAACGCGCTCGGGCTCCAGTCCCTGGCGAACGTATTCAGCGAGCTCGTGAGCTACATCCCGAGCGTCATCGCCGCGATAGTCATCATCATCGTCGGCATCGTCCTCGGCGGATTCGTGGGCGGGCTCATCATGGCGAGCGCCGGTGGACTGCACGGCGGCCCGACGCTCGCCCGCGTAGGGAATGGCGGGGTCATCGTCCTCGCGGTGTTCATGGCTCTCCAGGAGCTCGGCGTCGCGAGCGAGATCGTGACAACCGCCTTTGCTCTCTTGTTCGGCGCCATCGCCCTGGCGCTGGCCCTGGCTTTCGGCCTTGGCAACCGCGACCTGGCGGCCGAAGTCACCCGCGAGTGGTACAACCGATACCGGGCGGAAAAGGACGCGATCGACCGCGACAACGCGCAACTCGATCTCGAAGACCAGGTGGCTGAGCGGAAAGAGTAGTCTCAGGGCGCAGTGGTGGTTCAGTTTGAGAATTACGCAATGCGTACTGAGTGCGCATTGGGGGACCCTGCGCGCATTGGGAACCCTGCGCGCATTGGGGACAACAACGGAAGAGAGCCTACACCGGCGGGCGGCGGGGTCGAATCAGGCG
>JBDTRZ010000040.1:0-26570 GCA_039931395.1 Gemmatimonadales bacterium | reverse complement strand
TACCCGTTACCCGTTACCCGTTACCCGTTACCCGTTACCCGTTACCCGTTACCCGGTGCCCGGTGCCCGGTGCCCGTTGCCCGTTGCCCGTTGCCCGGTGCCCGGTATCGGATTCAATACCCGACCGCCCCGCCGCAGAATCCGCGCGGATCGTCCATGCCTTCCCAGCCGCGTGACACGCGCTTGATCGCAACGACAGAGCCTCCGATGTAGCCCTGTGGCGTGACGGCGTATCCCATCTCACGCAGTCGCGCCAGCACTCCGTCTCCGAACCCGCCAGCATCGATGCGGATGGTATCGGGCAGCGCCTGATGATGGATTCGCGGAGCGCTCATCGCGTCGGCGAGACTCATCCGGTTCTCGATTACGTTGAGAACCACCTGCGCCGTGCTGGTGATGATCCTCGGCCCACCGCGCGCGCCGAGGACCATGAAAAGCTTTCGTTGCGGATCGAGCACGATCGTCGGCGACATGGCGCTCAGCATGCGCTTTCGCGGCGCGATTGCGTTGGCCTCACCCTGTACGAGGCCGAACTGGTTCGGCTGGCCTGGCTGCGCGGCGAAATCATCCATGGTGTTGTTCATGAAGAAGCCTGCGCCGGTGATGAAGACTCCAGAGCCGTAAAGGCTGTTGAGCGTGGTCGTCGTGGAGACGGCGCTGCCGTCCTCGTCGACCACCGAGTACTGAGTCGTCTCGGTTCCTTCGCGGGACGGCATTTTGACAGATGTTGTCGGAGTCGCCCGCGCAGTATCGATCGTCATCCGCAGCCGCTCCGCATACGTTCGGCTCGCAAGCTCGCGCATCGGGATCTTCACGAAGTCAGGATCGCCAAGCAGTGCGTTCCGGTCGGTGAAGGCACGCTGAAACGCCGCTGTCACGAGATGCAGGTATGGCGCGCTCCCGAAAACGGGAAGGCGTGGAAACCTGTCAAGGATGTTGAGCGTCTCACCGAGCGTGATGCCTCCCGACGAGGATGGCGGCATCGAGAGAAGCGTGTATCCGCGGAATGCAGTCGTCACAGGCTTTCGCCATACCGGCTTGTATCGCTCGAGGTCCGATGCCGTGATCACGCCGCACCCATGAGACGCGCGATTCCTCTCGCTGAGACTTCCTGGACAGTCACGTCGCATTTCTGCCACGACCAGCTCCGCAACTCGTCCCCGATAGAAACCGTTCGCACCCTGCTCGGCGATCGCGCGAAGAGTCCGAGCGAGCTCCGGCTGGGCGAAGCGGGATCCGAGAGCGATCGGTCTTCCACCCGGAAAGAACGTCGCGCCTCCGGCGTGTTGCGTGAGCAGCTCCTGCTTACCCGCCACGGAGCGCGCAAACGCCGAGTCCACGAGGAATCCTTCTGCCGCGAGGCGGATTGCGGGAGCCATCACTTTCGCGAGCGGAATCGCTCCGTATCTCGCATGCGCCGCGGTCAGCCCAGCCACGACACCGGGAACTCCCGACGCCGAGCGCCCGACGACCGAATAATTCGTGAGGCGACGTGCCGAATCGAGATACATGTTTCGGAATGCCGCAGCAGGCGCGGTCTCGCGGTAGTCGAGCGCCGCGGTGCGACCGTCGGCCATCCTGATGACCATGTATCCGCCGCCGCCGATGTTCCCCGCTTCCGGATACACCACAGTGAGCGCGTATCCGACTGCCACCGCCGCGTCGACAGCATTGCCTCCGGCTTTCAGTACTTCGACGCCGGCCTGAGCAGCGAGCCGACTGCTGCTGGCGACCATTGCGTGTTCCGCGAATGCAGCCTTGGCGCCGGCGGGATACTTCCATGACTCGGCAAACCTGACAGGCGAGGTGACGTCGGTTGCCTGGCTCGAAGCGGGGCGCGCCATCGCAATTGAGCCCGCCGCCAGAATGAAGAGAAACGCCTTTCGGATCGAGCTCACCAGACTCCCTGTCAGTGGACTATCGCGCTATCGCCTGCGAATTCTGCTCCCGAAACCGTAGCGAAAATTTACCCTGGTCGTTCTGTGGCGGAGTGTGTTGCTCTGGTCGCTGGTGAGGCCGGTGCGCTCGTGCAGAGCCAGCCCGAGATCCTGAACTACGCTTATCTCCAACGCCGGATTGAACGTGTAGCCGAATCCGTATCCGAACGTGAAGTAGGGATCGATGTTCCCGCTGACCGGAGCGAGCGCGGCGCCATCGCTGTCACGCTTGAGGTTTCTGTACTGGAGCGCTCCGGCTGATCCCTCGAGAACCTGGTGCAGACCCATGCCGCCGCCGTAGTGAAACGAAGCGCCGAGCGAGACTACGTCGAGGTGCGCGTCGCACCGCGAACAATTCGGCGGGTTCAGCACGCCCGTCTCAGGGCCGCGATACACGAATGGCACATGCGCGTATGTGCCCGTTGCGCCAATCGAAGCATTGTTGTTGATCGCCTTCTCCAGTGAAGCGCGGAACTGCGGAGTGGACGATTGACCGAAGTCCCAGGTGCTGTTGGTCGCACCATCGCTCACGTTGTTGGCATTGAACAATCCGACGCTCAGCGACAGCCAGGTGGACGGCTCGGGAACTCTCGGGACGCGTCGCCTCACCTGCGCATCAGCGGAACCGGCGAATGTCAGAAGCAGCAGAATCACGGCACATCGTTTCACGGAATCTCCATTTGTCTTGCGGCTCGCGAGAATCGCCGGGTAACTTCCTGCTGTGACGACACTCCGATCCGCATGATCGATCCCCGGGCGACGGAGCGTCGCAATCCGCGGACCGCCTCGATCGATCTCGCATCCACCCTCGAGATCGTGGATGTGATAAACGCCGAAGACAGGTTGGTTCCTGAGGCGGTCGCAACGCAGCGCGATGAGATTGCCAAAGCGATCGAGTTGGCGGAGCGAGCATTCCGGTCGGGCGGGAGACTGTTTTATGTGGGCGCCGGGACATCGGGCCGCCTTGGTGTGCTCGATGCGAGCGAATGTCCCCCAACATTCGGCACAGATCCGGAGATGGTGCAGGGAATCATCGCAGGCGGCTTGCCCGCGCTGACGCGCTCGCAGGAAGGCGCCGAAGATGTGGTGGAGAACGGAGCAAAGGAGATGGACAGCCATCACGTCGGGAGCAGCGACTTCGTCATCGGGATCGCGGCTTCGGGCACAACACCCTACGTCCACGCGGCGATATCACGAGCAGCAGAGCTGGGCGCGAGCACGGGCATCGTCGCGTGCTCGCAGCTGTCGAAGGACATTCTGGACATCGTCGATGTGGCGATCGTTCCGATCGTCGGGCCTGAAGTCGTCACCGGCTCTACCCGGATGAAAGCGGGCACCGCGACCAAGCTCGTGCTCAACATCATCACGACGGGCGCCATGATCCGACTCGGCAAAACCTATGACAACCTGATGGTCGATCTGCGCGCGACAAACAACAAGCTGAAGGACCGCAGCGAGCGCATCGTAGTCGAAGTGTGCGGTGTCACGCGAGAAGAGGCACGCAAGCTTCTCGCGGCTGCCGACAAGAGCGTCAAGACCGCCATCGTGATGCAGAAGCTGGGTGTCGATCGCGAAGCTGCTCTCGCGGCGCTGGAACGAGCCGGTGGAGTCATTCGCCGCGCGATTCCCGACGCGCCTCCCCCGGTGCCCGGATGACCGGTTCCGCTCGGCCTGATGCGAATGATCCAGTTGCGAGCCAGGTTCTCGTCGGTCTCATGTCCGGCACCTCGCTCGATGGGATCACCGCGGCGGTCGTGCGCTTCACACCGGGGAGTGACGGCCGAGTCGAATCCGAGCTGCTCGCGTTCATCGTCCGGGATTATTCCACCGATCAGCGCGCTCGTCTCGCTCGGGCGCTGACAGGAGCGACCCCGGCTGAATACACGCGACTCAACTTCGACCTTGGCCACTGGCTCGCCGACGCGGCCGTCGCTGCAATCGCGGAAGCAGGCGTATCGCGGGCCGATATCGCGGCGATAGCGTCGCATGGACAGTCAATCTGGCACGAGCCCGGGCATTCAACGTGGCAGACCGGCGAATCGGCGGTGATCGCGGAGCGAACTCGCATCGACGTCATCAGCGACTTTCGGGTGCGCGACATGGCGGCCGGAGGGCAGGGAGCTCCGCTCGTTCCGATGGCGGATGCGATGCTCTTCTCGGATCCGTCGAAATGGCGCGCTCTGCAGAATCTTGGCGGGATTGGAAACGTCTCTGTAGTTCCGCCTGGAGGTGATCTGTCGGGCGTCCGCGCGTTCGATACGGGCCCCGGATGCGGAGTGATCGACAAGGTAGTGCGGGCGCTTCGTCCTGATCTCCCATACGATGTCGATGGAGAACTCGCGTCTCGCGGATCGCCGGCGACTGCGGTGGTCGATCGTCTCCTGACTCATGAGTACTTCAGGACGGCACCTCCCAAGTCCACAGGTCCCGAGCTGTTCAGCCCGCGCTACGTGGAAGAGCTGATCGCGCTATGCCGTTCCGAATCTCTGGGATGCAGCGTCGAGGACATCGTGGCGACCGCGGTCTCGCTCACGGCCCGCAGCATAGGCGAAGCATACGATCGGTTCATTGCGGAGCCTGTCGAGGAGGTTTTTCTCTCTGGAGGCGGAGCCAGGAATCCCGCGCTCGTGCGCGCAATCACCGAAGCGGTGGCGCCGCGGACTGTCCTCGATTTCGACAAGACCTTCTTCGACGGGGAAGCGAAGGAGGCTGTGGCCTTTGCATTGCTTGGGTATCTGCACCTGGCCGGACGGCCGGGAAATGTGCCCACCGCAACGGGCGCATCTGGCCCCCGCATTCTGGGCAAGCGCACGCCGGCTTAATTCAGGAGGGTTGGGATGAACGACAGAACACGCGGTTCCCCGTTTCGCGCATTCGCCCAACCCAAGATGGCGGCTCTGATCTTTCTCGGATTCGCGTCCGGGTTGCCGTTCAATCTCATCGGAAATGGCAAGGCCTTTCAGGCGTGGATGACAGCGTCGGGCGTCGACCTGACGTCGATCGGTCTGTTCAGCATGATCGGGCTGCCCTACTCGCTCAAGTTTCTCTGGGCGCCGGTGCTCGACCGATACGTGCCGCCGTTTCTGGGGAGGCGCCGTGGGTGGCTCCTCGTCACGCAGGCGCTGCTCCTCATCGCCATCGCGGCGATGTCATTTCACGATCCGACGACGGGTCTCAGAGCGCTCGCGTTCAACGCGATAGTCATCGCCGTCTTCAGCGCCTCACAGGACATCGCCGGTGACGCGTATCGAACTGACGTCCTCGAGGATCGCGAGATGGGCGCGGGCGCGGCGATCTGGGTACTCGGTTATCGGATCGCGCTGCTGCTCACGGGATCGCTTTCGTTCGTGCTCGCCGAGCGACTGTCGTGGGGAACCGTCTACGCGCTCCTGTCGGCGCTGATGATCGTCGGCATCGTCGCGACTTTCCTTGCGCCCGAGCCGCCACTCAAGGAAGCTCCTCCGCGGACGCTCGGTGAGGCGGTGGCGCTGCCGTTCCGCGATTTCTTCCAACGCGTTGGACCGGGACTCGGAATTGGAGTCCTCATCTTCATCGTCCTCTACAAATATTCCGACGCGCTCGCCGGCAGCATGACGACTCCGTTCCTGCTCAAGACCGGATTCACCCAGACGGAAGTCGGAGTTGTGTTCGGTGGCGCTGGCCTTCTCGCTACGATCGCTGGCTCAATTGTCGCCGGAGCGACGATCGTACGCATCGGTCTCAATCGTTCACTGTGGGTGTTCGCGGTCTTTCAGGCGATGAGTAACCTCACCTACTACGGACTGGCGCTCGCCGGCCGCAATCACACCTACATGGTGACGGCGATCGTGATCGAGAACTTTGGTGTCGGTCTCGTGAGCTCCGCGCTCGTCGCGTACATCATGAGCATGTGCAACCGGCGCTTCTCGGCGACTCAATTCGCGCTGCTGTCGAGCCTCGTTGCGGCAAGTCGCGATATCCTCGTCGCACCCGGAGGGAAAATCGCCGAGTCGATGGGATGGCCGACATTCTTTCTGATCACGGTTTTTGCCGGACTCCCCTGCATCGCGCTGCTTCCGTTCATCGCGCCATGGGGACGCGAGCTGCCGGTTGGCGCGGTCCAGCGAAGTGAGGAGACTCTGGCCGGTCCGGAACGGATCGGTGAGCAGGGAGATCCGGGTATTCCCTCGAAGCCGGGCTAGTCGACTGCGGGCATACGGTAGCGTCCGGCAACGACTGTGACGTTGTCGGGGGCGCCCGTCTCCAGAGCTCGATCCACGAGGGCCTCGCAAAGATCCTCGAGGTCCGGATGGCTTTGCGCCATCGCGGTGATCTCGAGCGCCGTCATCTGATTGGAGAGGCCATCGCTGCAGAGAACGACGACATCGTCATTCAGGAGGCGGTCTCTTGTGAACTCCGGGACGATCGCCGCCTCCGGCCCCAGGGCCTGCAGTATGATGTTGCGATGCTCGCTTCTCTCTGCCTGGTCAGGGGTGAGCTTCCCGGCATCGACCATTCGCTGAACGAGCGACTGGTCCTTCGTCATCTGTCGCGCAACACCTGAGCGGATGATGTATGCGCGGCTGTCGCCGACCTGAGCGAAGTAGATCATGCCGCCAACCACCAGACCGATGGTGGCGGTCGTGCCCATCCCGTGATGAGTGCGGTTGGCCTTGGAGAGCTCGTGGATCGCCTGATTGGCGGCGAGTACTGCCTGCTGCAGCGAATCGGCGATTATCACGGCACCCTTGAGCGATCCGCGCTCCATGCGCTCGCGCAGCTTGTCGAAGACGACCTGCGTCGCCAGTGAGCTCGCGATCTCGCCTGAAGCGGCACCGCCGACGCCGTCGGCGACCATCAGAAGAGCGGGGACGGCTTCCACCCTCACGATGCCTGCGTCGTTCTCGGTGAAATTGCTCCCCGTCGAAAGATCGCCGATCAGGAACGAATCTTCGTTGTGCTCACGGATCAGGCCGACGTCAGTCCGGCCAGTTATCTCGATTGTGCCCTCGGGCAGGGCGGGGAACTCGGCAGTAAATGGTTCAGTACGGGTCACTAGGCTATAAGCGCGCCGAAGGCGTCGGCGCGCGAGAAGGAATTCAATGTAAGGTGGTGAGGCCACGGCATTCGCGGGAATATAGGTGAGACGCGGCCGATTCGCCGGAAGAGTCCCTCCGCAAGCAGCCTGCTGATGTGGTACCGACTGTGCAATCAGCTTCCTACCAAGACGACCGAGACACATGATCACAACCAGACATTTTTTCTCCATCATTCCTGCGTGCACGCTGATCCTCGCCGCGTGCGCCGCACCGTCGGTGACGACTGCTCCTTCACCGGAAGCCGGTACGTCGCCGGCCGCGCCGCCGATCGTCGCAGCGGCTCCTGTCCCGCCGCCCAATCCCTCACTGCCGCCGGTGCCGCACGTCACGGGCCCCCTCGCCATCAGGATCGTATATCCGCCCGCAGGTCATCTGATTCAGTCGAAGGACTCCAACTTCATCTTCGGCAGCGTCGGGAATGGTGATGCAGGGCTCACCATCAACGGTGTGCTCACTCCTGTCTGGCCGAATGGATCGTTCATGGCGTTTCTCGCGAATCCGCCAGCGGATGCGCCGCAGTACGACATAGTCGCCACAACTGGCGCAGAGACGGCGCGCCTCGTTCATCCGGTGAAGATCGCGCCGCCCCCTTCAGCCACTCCTGTCACACCCGCAACGATGGTCCCGATGTCGGCGGCACGGTATGCAGCGCTGATCGGACCAGCCGCATACGCAAGCGACACTGAACGGGTAGTGACCGGCTATTCCACAGCCTATCCCACGAGCGGTGGGATCGAGCGATGGTTTCTTCTCCCCGGAACTGCGGTGCGCGTCATTGGAACGCTCGGGAACTACCACTTTGTCATGCTCGACAGCACGCAGACGATTGCGATCGAAAAGAATGACTTGAAAATGCTCGACTCATTGGCGCCAGCGCCCGCGTCGCTGAACGCTTCCCCATTTACAGTCGAGAACGGAGCCGAGTGGACCGACATAATCATTCCGATTACGGGACCGCCTCCATTCCTCGTCGAGGAAGGGCCCGCGTCGCTGACACTTACCCTTTATGGAACGAGAAGCAGCGAGGACAGGCAGGGACCCCTGACACCAGCCGCCGGCAGCTACGTCACATCGGCAATGTCATTGAGGAACCGTCCGCGAACCCAGTATCTCATTCCGCTGGCGGGTCCCATTTACGGTTACCAGCCTTTGTGGGAAAATGGAAAGTTCACCTTCCGCGTCCGCCGTCCACCCGTCGTCGATTCAACGTCTTCACTTCGTGGTCTGACCATCGCCCTGGATCCCGGGCATCCGCCTGCCGGTGCAACCGGACCGACTGGTCTGTACGAGGCGGATGCGGCACTGGCAGTCGGACTCAAGGCTCGCGATCTGCTCCAGGCAAAAGGAGCGAATGTGTTCATGACCAGGTCGACCCCGGACACAGTCGATCTGAATCTCCGATCCACACTCGCACGACGGGCGAACGCCCACGCTCTGGTTTCAATCCATCTCAACGCCGTTGGGGACGGAATAAACCCATTCCGCGCGCAAGGAACGGAGACGTATCATTATCACCTTCACTCCGCTCCTTTGGCCAACGCAATTCAAGGCGCGGCCGTGCCGCAGCTAGGACTGCCTGACCACGGGGTGAAGCGCATGAACTTCGCTCTGGTGAGAGGACCGTGGATGCCGGCTGTGCTCGTCGAGGGAGCGTTCATCATCATGCCCGACCTGGAGGCCGCGTTACGGACGCCCGAATACCAGCAGCGCTACGCACAGGGAATAGTGGACGGGCTGGAAGCGTACTTCCGGAGTCTCGCCGCCGCGGAGAAGTGAGCTCCACACGCGCGTTCGCGCGCGTGGCCCTGATTGTCGCGGCGCTCATCGGCTGGACAGCGCCGCGCGCCCACGCGCAGCTCGTTCCCAACGGTCGCTGGTACACAATCGAGACTTCACATTTCCGGATTCACTTCGCAAAGCCGCTCGAATCCGAAGCGCGTCGCGCAGCGGTGAACGCAGAGCGTGCGTGGGCCGAGCTGAGCACCGAGCTCAAACCGCCGGGCGGCAAGGTCGACCTCGTCATCGCCGACAACATCGATTACGTGAACGGCTACGCCACCACGTATCCGAGCAACCGCGTCGTGATCTTCGCGCATCCGCCGATCGATACGCCGGAGCTCGGCAACTACGACGACTGGAGCCGACTCGTGGTGACCCATGAGCTAACGCACATATTTCACATCGATCGCGCCGAGGGTATCTGGCGCCTCGGCCGCGACATATTCGGGCGGCATCCAGCGCTGTTTCCCAACGCATATCAGCCGGCATGGCTGGTCGAGGGGCTTGCCGTCTACTATGAATCGCGCATCACCGGTGCGGGGAGACTTGAAGGCTCCGAGCATTACATGCTGGCGCGAGCGGCAGCTGAAGCGCACCGCATCCCGCATCTGGGCGAGCTGTCCCGGGCCACGAGCAGATTCCCCGGTGGCGAAGTCGTTTATGCATACGGCGGACTGCTGCTCGACTATCTGTCTCGCACGCGCGGTCCGGAAAAGATCGGAAAGTTCGTCGACGCGACGAGCAAGGTGATCTGGCCCATCACACTCAACGGCCGTGCGAAGCGTGTGTTTGGAATCAGCTTCGAAAATGCGTGGCGCGACTGGCGTGATTCACTCGAGAGCGTATCGGGACCGGCGCGAGCACCGCTTCCCGGCTGGCGTGAGCTGACTCATGAAGGGCGCTTTGTATTGTTTCCCCGCTGGCTCGGCGATACAGCGCTGATCTACTCGGCGGCCACCGGGAAACAGATCACGTCGGCGTATTCCGTATCGCTCGATGGGAAAGTGAGACGGCTTGGGCGCCGGAACGGACTCGACGTCAACGTGCCGCGACCGGACGGATCGATCGTGTTCGCTCAGCCCGATTACACAGATCCATTTCACTATCGCACAGATCTCTACGTCGTGCGCAACGGAAAGGAAATCCGGCTCACACATGGAGCGCGCCTCACGCAGCCCGATGTACGGGCAGACGGTGGGATCGTCGCGGTGCAGTCAGTTCCGGGATCGACTCGGCTCGTTCGGGTTTCATCCGATGGGGCGACGATCACTCCGATAACCGCGGGCACGGCCGAGGTGCAATGGGCGGAGCCACGCTGGGATCCGGTGGGGTACATGATCGCCGCGATACGCGTCAAACGAGGCGGAATCTCGGAGATCGTCATCCTCGATGAAAATGGACGGGAGAGAGTCGTCCTGGTTTCAGAGAGGGCCATTCTCGCGGGGCCGTCATGGCGCATGGTGCCAGGCGAAGGCGGCGCAGTCGACGCGGCGTATTTGCTCTACACGTCGACACGCTCCGGGGCGTCTCAGGCATACCGGGTCCGAGCGGGAGGATTCCCTCCGCCGCCAACTGTCCTTACATCCGCAAGCACCGGCTTTTTCCAACCCGAGGTCGCGGCTCACTCGAACCTGGTTGCGGGATTGAGTTTCAGGTACGATGGCTACCACGTTGGCGTCGCTCCGCTCAAGCCGGATACATGGACCGACAGGGGCGGCGATTTTGAAAGCGCTCGCACAAATGCGTCCGTGCCCAGCCCTCGCGCTGGTTGCAAGAGCTGCCGACTTCCCACGAACATCACGGAACCGCTCGCGCTCTCCGACGTGGGCCCCTCGCGCCGTTACTCACCCTGGCGCTCGCTGGCGCCAACATATTGGGAGCCGGTTATTACCCAATCCACAGGGCTTGGCACAGCGTTCGGCGCTGCCACCAGCGGCCAGGACGTGATAGGCCGGCACAGCTTCTATACTGAAGCGACATTCAACACCAAGTACAACGAGACCGAAGCATACGGCGCGTACCAATACGCGGGGCTCGGCCAGCCATTCCTCAATTTCGCCGCGCGCCAGGAGTGGGAGCATTTCTCCGTCGTCGATACCGCGAATGTCGAGGTGGGCACGCTCGCGCGCCGCGCGCGGATCGTCGGCACGAACGCCAGCTTCATCCGGCCCCGCGCGCGCACGTTCGCATCGTTCTCGCTGGGCGCGGAGGTCGAGACGCGAACTTATGGAACGCACCCCGACACACTTCTCGCCAGGCTGCCATCGCTTTTCAGACAGACGCGGCACTACCCGTCGATTTTCGCATCGGCCGGTTGGACGAATACGCAGCGTCCGTCACTGAGCATTTCGCGAGAGGATGGAATCGCCGTCAGCGCAACAGCACGACAGAGATGGCAAAGCGGAAATGCGGGAACCGGAAGTCGCAGCGTTGTTGGCGTCTCCGCGTTGTACAAGTCGCTCGATCTTCCCGGCTTTGCGCATCACGTAATCGCAGCACGATTCGCGGGCGGCTACGCGGACCGCCGCGCGATCTCGACTTTTTCTGTCGGCGGTTTGAGCGGCAGCAGTCTCGACGTCCTGGCCGGTGTGACCGTCGGGGGCGAGAGGCGGACATTCGGTGTTCGCGGATTCCCGCCGTCGGCGGAGCAGGGCATTCGCGCCCTCGCGGCGACGGCTGAGTATCGAGCTCCGATCGCTGCGCCCTCGAGGCGAGTGCCGTTCATTCCTCTCCTGTTCGATCGCATTTCGATTTCCGCGTTCGGCGATGCAGGCCGCGCGTTCTGTCCTGCCTCGGCCGGAGATACCCAGGTGTGCGGCCCGCGGGAACGTGGTGCGCCCTGGCTCGCGTCTGCTGGTGGAGAGGTGGACTTCGATACGGCGCTTCAGTACGATGTGCCCGCGAGATTCCGGCTAGGCGTTGCGGTGCCTGTCGCGAACAGGAGTGCGGGCAGGGCTGATGCGGCGAGCGTTTATCTTACTATCGGGACTTCGTTCTAAGGTTCTTCCCGATCCGGGTGCCCACGCCCCGAGCATTTCAATCCGGCTTGCCGTTTCTGGGGGGGTTAACTCGCGCTCCCTGTACGTGATTCCAGGCAAGATCCAACCCGTCCGAGGGATATCTCCGGTGGAAACCCCCAAGGGTGCCATTCATTCGTGATGTGGATTGTTTAAGAGCTTACGGGGTATACACTTAGGTTGATACTGGCGCGGACTCACGAACGCGGTTAATCTGCGCGTCCCGGCTTTGTCACGATTAAGTCACCAAGCCCGATTTCCTGATTTTGTTTTTTCTGTTGACATCCATTTCAATACCCCGGAGAGTTGTATTAATGCCCATCCCAGCCGCCCCCCCTGTCGGATCTGCCGAGCTCAATCAGAACGCGCGGACTGTCATCGAAAAGCGCTATTTGATAAAGGATGCGACCGGCAAGCCGACCGAAATGCCGGAGGACATGTTCTGGCGGGTGGCAAGCACGGTCGCCGAGGCTGAGCGGCGCTACCGGGCAAGCGACGAGATCGTGTCATCGGCGGCGCGCGAGTTCTACGACCTCATGACGCAGCGTCGGTTCGAGCCCAACTCTCCCACCCTGATGAATGCGGGCCGCCCTCTCGGGCAGCTCTCTGCGTGCTTCGTTCTGCCTGTCGAGGATGCGCTGTCGAACGGACACGACGGCATCTACGACACGCTGCGCTCGATGGCGCTCATTCATCAGTCGGGTGGTGGCACGGGCTTCGGCTTCTCGCGTCTCCGTGGCTCGGGCTCGATGGTGCGCTCGACGACCGGCGTCGCATCAGGGCCGGTGTCGTTCATGAAGCTGTACGACGCCTCGACGGACGCGGTCAAGCAGGGGGGAACACGGCGCGGAGCCAACATGGGAATCCTGCGCGTGGATCACCCGGACATCATGCAGTTCATCACGTGCAAGGAAGACCTCTCGCAGATCACGAACTTCAACATCTCGGTCGCGGTGACCACGAAGTTCATGGAAGCGGTGAAGGCAGGTGCGAGCTACGATCTCATCGAGCCGTCGAGCGGAAAAGTCGCGGGCCAGATGGACGCGCGCGAAGTGTGGGAGAAAATGATCGACGGGGCGTGGAGAACAGGCGAGCCTGGCTGCTTCTTCATCGATGAAGCCAATCACTACAATCCCGTGCCGCACGTGGGATCGTACGAGGCGACCAATCCCTGCGGGGAGCAGCCGCTTCTTCCGTACGACGTGTGCAATCTCGGCTCGATCAACGTCGGGTATTACGTACGAGATGGCGCGATGGACTGGAATGCGTTCGCCGCGGACATACACACGTCGGTGCGTTTCCTCGACAACATCATCGACGTCAACAAGTACCCGCTTCCCGAGATCGACGCATTGTCGAAGCGCATTCGCCGCATCGGCTTCGGCGTGATGGGCTTCGCGGACGCTCTGGTCAAGCTCGGCATTCCCTACAATACCGAGGAAGGGATCGAGTTCGGACGGAAGCTGCAGGAGTTCGTGGACGTCGAGTCCAAGAGGGAAAGCGAGCGTCTCGCCGACCAGCGCGGGCCGTTCCCGGAATGGGCTCGCTCGATCTGGGGTCCGGACGAGACATGCGCGCGGGACGCCGAGGGCAAGCGTATTCGTCCGATGCAGATGCTCCGCAACTGCAACGTGAACACCATCGCTCCGACGGGAACCATTTCGATCATCGCAGGCTGCTCGTCAGGCATCGAGCCGCTGTTCGCCGTTGCATTCATGCGGAATCAGGCCGGCGTGATGATGCCCGATGTGAACGAGGACTTTCTCGCGATCGCCAGGGCAGAAGGATGGTACTCCGACGAGCTCATCGAGAAGATCGCGAAGCAGGGTCACATCCATTTCGACGAAGTGCCGGAGAAGTGGCAGCGCGTGTTCGTCACGGCGCACGACATCACGCCCGAATGGCACGTGCGGATGCAGGCCGCTTTCCAGGAGAACTGCGACTCCGCGATATCGAAGACGACCAACTTCCCGCACACAGCGGCTCGCGAGGATGTGAGGGCGATCTACGAGCTGGCCTACGACCTCAAGTGCAAGGGAGTGACGGTCTACCGTGACGGATCGCGCGATAACCAGGTCCTGTCTACGGGTGCGACCGACAAGGCCAAAGCGGAGCGCGATGGAACGATGGACGTGCGAGGCGAAGTAGGAGACCTGAAGGGAACGATCACCGAGCTCGAGGCGGAGATCGCCAAGCTGCGGAACGATCTGTTCGACGTTGAAGCGGAGAATCTTCAGCGCCGGCAGAAGCGCGCGCGCCCCGATACCCTTCGGGGTACCACCAGCAGGATGGAGACTCCGCTGGGCACGATGTTCGTGAACATCACCGAGGATGATCGCGGCCAGCCGTTCGAGGTTTTCATTAACCTCGGCAAGGCGGGCGGCGCGGCGATGGCCGACGTCGAAGCCATTGGACGGCTGATCTCCCTGGCGCTACGATCGGGAATTTCGATTCAGGCGATTCATCGCCAGCTTCGCGGGATCGCGTCCGACCGTGCGATCGGTCTCGGACCGAACAAGGTTCTGTCGGTGCCGGATGCGATCGGGATCGCGCTCGAGAGCTGGATGCGTCAGAAGCAGGGTGTGCAGCAGGAGCTGCTGCGCGGCGAGACGTCAGCGCCGCAAACGGCGCCCGCACCGGCTTCGGTCACGACGACCGGCGCGCAGACTCAGTACGAGTTCGAGAGCGTCAACCGCGACAAGTCATTCATGGGAACGTGCCCGGACTGCGGCTCGCAGATGGAATTCGCGGAGGGATGCGCGAAGTGCCATGTCTGCGGATTCTCCGAGTGCGGGTGAGGCGAGGATATGATCGTATGGGGGAGGCCCGCCGAGTCATCGGCGGGCCTTTTCGTTTGCAACTTCGGAGACAAAAAAGTTGATTCGCGCATATCCCGCGCGAGCGTTCCTTCTGTGGATCGCGTTGCACGCATTCGTAGCAGTCGGCAGCGGCGCGGGGATCGTTGCGTTCAGCACTTCCGCGTCGCTTGCCCTGACCGTCATCGCCGCTGCCGTCGGGTTTTTTGACTCGCGGCGGCGCCATGAATACACGCTCCTCGGTAATCTTGGCATTCCCGCGCTTGCTCCACCGGCGATGTGGGCTGGGACAATTCTCGTGCTCGAGATTCTACTGCGTGCGATGACTGCGATCGCCGGAGGATCTCCGGCGTGATGCTCCATGCTGACTCCATCGGCATCAGCTTCGGCACGCGGCGTGTTCTGAGCTCGGCCCGAATCGAGGCGTCGTCCGGAGAGGTTACGGGACTGCTCGGGCGGATGGGCACCGGCAAGTCGACACTGCTCAAGGTATGCGCCGGAATCGTGCAGCCGGACAGCGGCTGGGTTCAGTTCGACGGTGTCAGGTATCATCGTGCGCGTCGGACTGCGCTGGCGAGGCGCGGGATGTTCTATCTGGGTGAATCGGCAAACCTGGCTTCAGGGATGACGCTCCGTCAGCACTTCGACCTCGTCGAAAAGCGATTCGGTGCAGGCGACCGAGAGGGCGTCATCGAATTGCTGGCTGTCAGCGATCTCATCGATGCGCGC
Organism: Gemmatimonadales bacterium; assembly: GCA_039931395.1. Classification (GTDB taxonomy): domain Bacteria; phylum Gemmatimonadota; class Gemmatimonadetes; order Gemmatimonadales; family Gemmatimonadaceae; genus UBA4720. Next base: position 11,214 of record JBDTRZ010000040.1, on the reverse strand, counting down.
ATCGAATCGCTGTCGACGGGAGAACTGAGACGAGCCGAAATGGCCCTCGCGCTTCTGCGTCGCCCATTGTGCCTGCTCGCCGACGAGGCGTTCCGGAGTCTGGACCCAATCGTGTGCGAGACGATCGGCACATCACTGAGGCGGCTGGCTGTGGAAGGATGCGCTGTGGTCGTCACCGGGCACGAGGTCGAGACGCTCAAGCCGTTCCTCGATTCAGTCACCTGGGTTACGAGCGGAACCACCTACTCATTGGGGAATGTCGAGAGCGCCTGGAAGAATGAACGGTTCACGAGGGAGTACCTCGGTGCATTGCCCGTCGCCTGAGCCGAGGCTCCAAATGCGAGAGGCCTGCCGCGACTGGCGGCAGGCCTCTCACAAAATCGAGGGACTCTCAGCGCTTCTTTTTCTGCACGTCCACGTTGTTGCCGATCACGCCGCCGACCACACCGCCGACCACGCCGCCGATGACTGCGCCCTTCACCCTGTCACGGCTCGTCGTTGCTCCGATCACAGCTCCCGCGGCTGCGCCGATCGCTGCGTCGCGCTTCGTGTTCTTCTTCGTGTACGTTCCGCCTGAGGATGTCGAGCCGCTCGTTCCGCTCGACGCGGAGCCGGATGATCCGCTCGTTCGGCGAGGCGTGGATCCGCCGGAGCTTGTCGAGCGGCGCGGAGCGACCGTCGAAGGCGCAGCCGCTGCTGCCGCGGCCCGGTTCTGTTCCGCAACTGAAAGCGAGTCGAACGGTATCGTCGGCGCACCCACCGCAAGCGCGCTGTCCACTGAGGACTTGTCGGACTTCGTGCATGCGGTGAAGCTCAGCACTGCAATGAGCAGTGAAGTTGAAACATGTTTCATTGGAGCTCCCTAATAAAAGTGGGGATGCACGCCTTTCAGGGGCACGGCCCATGCCAAACTTGCGCGACGGCGAGAAAAGTGACTCCGTTAGGCATCACCTTTTCAAGGCAACCAATGGACCCCAGGAAGCTTGCGGCGCTGGCCCGTAAGAATGCGGCCAAATCGGGAACTACCTCGAAGATTCCGAAAGGATTTGGAAAGAAGTACGATTCCAACCTTTCCGATGCTCCGACTGATGAAGCGACGATCAAGAAGATCGCCGAGAACGAGCGGTTTTTTGCGGAGATGAAGAAGCGGGACTTCTAGCTGGAGGGAGGTGCCGATGCACAGGATTGCTGCTGCAGCCGCATTGCTCGTCATCGTCGCCTCATGTTCACCGGCTCGCCAGGCGCAGGAGCATCCGCTCAGCAGCCGCACCGTGCTCGCGCTCGATGAGATCCAGGCCGCCAAAGCGCCTGGCTGGACGGCATACGAGCTCATCGCTGAGCTGCGGCCTCAGTTTCTGAGATCGCGAGGAGCGATGTCGCTGCGCAACAACGCCAGGCCGGTTTTCGCAGTCGTGTACGTCGACAACCTTTCTTACGGCGGTCTGCAATCCCTCAAGACACTGAGCGCCGGGCCGATTCAACGGATCGAGTACCTCAGTGCTGTCGACGCCACGACGCGCTTCGGCACCGATCACGCCGGCGGAGCGATTCTCATCACTACCCGATAGTCCCTCCATTCCCGCTGCGCGGAGCTCCGCAAAACCCGCCGTCGGCGGTTAACTTTGGGGTACGGAGGATTCAACGCGATGAGCAGGCTATCAAAGCTTCACGACGAGAGCCAGTCGATCTGGCTCGACCACATTGACCGGAAGATGCTTCACAATGGCGACCTCGAGAGACGGATCTCCGAGGACTTTCTCACCGGGATGACTTCGAACCCGACGATCTTCGAGAAGGCGCTTGCCGAAGGCACGGAGTACGACGAGCAGCTCCTGAGTGCCAGCACGTCGGATCCAGCCGAGCTGTTCGAGCTCGTCGAGACTACTGACGTCCAGCGCGCGTGTGATATCTTCGCCCGGGTTTACTCGAGCACACGCGGCGGAGATGGCTACGTGTCGATCGAAGTCTCGCCGGCCGTGGCCAACGAATGCGGCGCGACTGTGGCGGAAGCACATCGCCTCTGGGAAACTGTCGATCGCCCCAACGTGATGGTGAAAGTTCCGGGCACTGACCAGGGCGCTCTGGCCGTGCGCGAGCTCACTGCCGCCGGTATCAACGTCAACATCACCCTGCTATTCTCGATCGACGCGCACGACCGCGTCATCGACGCTTACATGTCGGGGCTCGAGGACAGATTGGCGGCGGGCAATCCGATCGACCACCTCTTCTCGGTCGCGAGCTTCTTCGTGAGCCGCGTGGACACCGAGGTCGACAAGCGACTCGACGAGCTCGTGAAGGCCGCGAATCCGTCAGACCGCGACCGGCTCAAGATGCTCAAGGGGAGAGCCGCGATCGCCAACGCGAAGCTCGCGTATCGTCTCTTTCGGCGCCGTTTCTCCGAGGAGAGATGGACACGGCTCGAGCAGCACGGCGGGCGGCTTCAACAGCCGCTCTGGGCGAGCACCGGTGTCAAGAACCCGGCTTATCGTGACGTGATGTACGTCGAGGAATTGATCGGCCCCGACACCGTAAACACGATGCCGCCGTCTCTGATCGATGCATTCAAGGACCACGGAGATGTGCAGCGCACGGTCGACAAGCGGGTCGGCGCCGCGGAGGGCGTGCTGCGGGAGATCGAGGCCGTGGGAATCTCCATGAAGGATGTGACCGACAAGCTGCTCGTGGACGGGCTCGCGAGCTTCCAGAAGTCGTTCGACTCGCTCACGGCGGGCATCGGACGAAAGATGAGTCAGCTCGCCGCGACGAAGTGACGGTCACTTACGTACCCCGCACCAAGATCGTCTGCACGCTTGGACCGGCGAGCGCGACCGAAGAGGGGATAAGAGGACTGATGGAGGCGGGCATGAACGTCGCCCGCCTCAATTTTTCTCACGGCACGCACGCGCAGCACGCGGTGACGATCGAAACGCTTCGGAGCGTAGCCGCGGAGATGGAGCGGCCAGTGGCGATACTCGGCGATCTGCAGGGTCCCCGCATTCGTGTCGGCGATATCGCAGCGCCGGTCTCGGTCGAGCCCGGCCAGGACCTGGTACTGATCCAGGAGGGTCTCGAGAGCGGCCACGAGATTCCGATCACGTATGAGCATCTCACCGACGACGTCCATGTAGGCGACCGCGTTCTGATCGACGACGGCCTCATCGAGCTCATCGTGATGGACGTCTCCGCACCGCGTGTAAAGGCGCGCGTGCTGCACGGCGGCGCGATCAACCCGCACAAAGGCCTCAACCTGCCGGGCGTGCATGTGTCGGCCCCTTCGATCACCGAGAAGGACGTGGCGGACATCCATTTCGCGGTTGAGCATGACCTGGATTACCTGGCACTCAGCTTCGTGCGACGCGCGCGCGACATCGAGCAGCTGAGGGCGATGGTTCCAGCCGGCCTCTTGATCGTCGCCAAGATCGAGAAGGACGTCGCGCTGGCGAACATCGAGAGCATCATTCAGGCATCCGACGGAGTCATGGTCGCGCGCGGCGACCTCGGCGTGGAGCTGCCCTTCGAAGAGGTGCCGGGCGCGCAGAAGCGTATCATCGCTCTGTCGAATCTTCTCGGAAGACCGGTGATCACGGCGACGCAGATGCTGGAGTCGATGATCGAGAATCCGCGGCCTACACGCGCTGAAGCGAGCGATGTCGCCAACGCAATTCTCGACGGAACCGACGCAGTGATGCTTTCCGCCGAGACCGCGGCCGGAGCATATCCGCGGCTGGCCGTGGAGGCGATGCTTCGCATCATCACTGAGGTGGAGCGTCATCCTCCGGTTGAGCGGCGACGCCGCAGCGACACGCGCGATGACACGGGCGTGGTCCCGACAGAAGTTGCGATTGCGGCAGCGACGACGGCGGCGGTCGAGATGCTGCACGCACCTCTCGTGGTCGTCTTCACGAAGAGCGGCTTTTCCGCGCGCATCATCGCTGCGCACCGTCCAGGGGTGTCGATCCTCGTGCTGACCGACCATCCGCGCACGTACCGCCAGCTGGCTCTCGTCTGGGGTGTGATCCCGGAGCTGGTGCCGCACTGCGACAACTACGAGGAGATGATGGCGCGGGCCAGGGATGTGATCGTCCGCAAGGAGCTCGCGTCGAAGAGCGACCGCATCATCGCGACGGCAGGGGTTCCGTTCGATGTTCCGGGTACGACGAACCTGCTCAAGGTCGAAACGGTGTGACGGCTGCCCGGCGCGTTCCGCGATGAAGCTCACCTTTCTCGGAACCGGGACGAGCTTCGGGGTGCCCCAGGTCGGCTGCGGATGCGCAGTATGTCATTCACCTGATCCGCGGGACAAGCGCAATAGAGTCGGAGCGCTCGTCGAGACGGATGCCGGAGTGCGGCTGCTCATCGACACGCCGCCGGAGTTGAGGCTCCAGCTCATCGCCGCAGGCATTGACCGGGTCGACGCCGTTCTCTACACGCACGACCACGCCGACCACACGCACGGGCTCGACGATATCCGCGCGGTCTCGAGGAACCGGGATGCTCCGCTGGAGATGTACGGACCGCCGGATTCGCTCGCACGGCTCGCGCATCGATTTCAATACATTTTCGACGACAGCATTCGCGCTTTACCAGGCACGTCCAAGCCCGAAGGTCGCGCGATCGGCCTTCGCGACAGGGAAGTCGTGCAGATAGCCGGAGTCGATGTTCTTCCGGTGGCTCTTCCGCACGGCCCTGTCTCTGTCTTCGGGTATCGCATCGGTCCACTCGCCTACATCACTGACGCCAAGTCGGTATCGGATGACGCGACCGCTGCCCTCGCGGGGTCGAGCGTTCTCGTGCTCAACGCACTTTTCAGGACGTACCATCCCACACATCTCAGCATTCCCGAGGCAGTCCGCGTCGCGCAGGCAATCGGAGCAGAGCGGACCTACCTGACGCATCTCACCCACGACAACTTCCACGCGGACCTCGAGGCAGAGCTCCCGCGCGGCATCATGCCCGCGTTCGACGGCCTCACCGTGCGCATCGACTGAGAATCACCACATGACCATCCGGATCGACTACTCCAACATGATCGGCGAAGCGTCAGGCGGCATCGCCGAGCCCGAATGGGGTGCCGCCGCGGCGGACTTCGACTCGGCACACGCTGGATTCGGCAAACTGCGCGAAAGCGGGAGCGTCGGCTTTGTCGATTCAGTCCGCGATGCGGCTCTCATTTCCCAGGTGAGCGATTTTGCGTCGCGTGCAAAAGGCCGCTACGACGACGTCGTTATCCTTGGAATCGGTGGCTCGGCCCTCGGTCCCATCGCCCTGCGCACAGCGCTCCGTCCGAGTGGCTGGAACATGCTGCCGGAATCTGCTCGCGGAGGCAATCCGAGGCTCCACGTGCTGGACAACGTCGACCCTGAGACGATCTCGGGGCTTCTCGGCCGGTTGAACCTGGCGCGCTCGCTGTTCATCGTGACCTCGAAATCCGGGGGCACCGCCGAGACGATGTCGCAGTTTCTCATCGTGCACGAAGCGATGTCGAGGATGGCGCTGCAGGAACGCAAGCACATTGTGTTCGTCACTGACCCTGAGCGCGGCGCGCTGAGACCTCTCGCGGCGCAGTATGGATTTCCGGCTCTCGACATTCCTCCCAACGTCGGTGGGAGATTCAGCGTGCTCACGCCGGTGGGAACGCTGCCTGCCGCGCTCATCGGAATCGACGTGCCACGCCTTCTCGAGGGAGCGGCAGACATGGCGGCGCGGTGCGAGACCCCCGAGCTCGCAAGTAATCCGGCTGGAGTTTACGCGACCCTGCAGTGGCTCGCTGACACGCGGCGCAGCAAGTCGATCAACGTGTTCATGCCTTACTCTGATCCCTTGCGCGACTTCGCCGACTGGTTCGTTCAGCTCTGGGCCGAGAGTCTGGGCAAGCACAGGAGTGACGGCTCATCTGTTGGACAGACTCCGCTCGCCGCTCTCGGCGCGACTGACCAGCACAGCCAGGTGCAGCTTTTCATGGAAGGTCCGAAAAACAAGGTCGTCTCCTTCGTCGCGGTCGAAGAGAGAAGCGCAGACCTCACGATTCCCCACGGATTCAAGGAAGTGCAGGAGCTTGGCTACCTCGGCGGCCACTCACTCAGCGAGCTGATCGGAATCGAGCAGCGCGCAACGGCCGGAGCGCTGGCGAAGCGCGGTCGCCCGAATCTCACGATTCATCTCGAGCGTGTGGACGAATGGCACGTAGGCGGACTTATAATGCTTCTCGAGCTTGCGACCGCGTACGCGGGGCAGCTCTACGGAATCGATGCGTTCAATCAGCCGGGCGTCGAGCTGGGCAAACAGTTCGCCTACGCGCTGCTCGGCCGTCCCGGGGCCGACGACGCTAAAAAGGAGTGGAACACACTTCCGGCTGCGGATCCGCGCTGGACCGTTTGAAACCCTTGCAAGAGCCGCTCTGCGCGGCGAGTTTCCCGAACCATGCATGAAGAAATGATGAACGGAGCGGTGACGGTCGAGGACGGACGCGTCACGGTGAATAACGAATCGGCGCTGGCATCACCCGAGATGGATGCCCTCGTGCGCCAGGCCGTATTTGGCGATCAGGACGCGCGCGACAACGCCCGCTGGCTGATATGGGAGATCGGCCAGGCAGTGGGAGTCGTTCCCTCATCGATTCACGATCTCTACATGGCGCGGGGGCGCGACGAGATCGGCGGATTTACGGTGCCCGCGATGAACATACGCGGGATGACGTACGACACGGGGTGCTCCCTCTTCCGCACTGCGATCAAGCTCGATGCGGGGGCGTTCATCTGCGAGATCGCGAGATCCGAGATCGCATATACCGATCAGCGGCCGACCGAGTACGTGGCGGTGCTCACAGCCGCCGCACTTCGCGAAGGATGGCGGGGACCGCTGTTCATCCAGGGCGATCATTTTCAGGTAAACGTGAAGAAGTTCGCCGTAGATCCGAAGACCGAAGTCGATTCGGTGAAGGCGCTGGCCCGCGAGGCAATCGCGGCCGGCTTCTACAACATCGATGTCGACACGTCGACGCTCGTCGATCTTTCCAAACCGAATCTCGACGAGCAGCAGCGGCTGAACTACGAGCAGGCTGCCGACATCGCGCTTTACGTGAGAGAGCAGCAGCCCGAAGGCATCGACATCTCGCTTGGCGGAGAGATCGGCGAGGTCGGCACGGAGAACAGCACAGTCGAGGAGCTTCACGCCTTCATGCAGGGTTTCAACCGGACGCTGAAGCGCCTTGCTCCGGACGTCGCGGGTCTATCCAAGATCAGCGTGCAATCGGGAACGACCCACGGCGGCGTCGTGCTGGCTGATGGAAGCATCGCCGACGTGCAGATCGACTTCGGCACGCTGGAGAAACTCTCCGAGGTGGCGCGTAAGGACTACGGGCTCGCCGGCGCGGTGCAGCACGGAGCCTCGACTCTTCCGGATACGGCGTTCAGCAATTTTCCGCGAACGGGAACCTGCGAGATCCATCTGGCGACGAACTTCCAGACGATGCTTTACGATCGCCTTCCCGCGCCTCTACGTGCGGAGGTGTACGAGTGGCTCAAGGAGAATGCAAAGGATGAACGAAAGCCGGCCGACTCGGACGAGCAGTTCTTCTACAAGACGCGGAAGAAGGCACTAGGTCCGTTCAAGCGGCGTTTCTGGGATCTGGATGACTCCGTAAAAGCCGAGCTTGCGGCTGCGTATGATGACAAGTTCAGCTTTCTATTCACACAGCTCGGCGTGGCCGGAACGGCCGGCATCGTCGAGAAGTACGTGAAGCCCGTGCGCCAGCATCGCATTCAGCCTCACGAAGGCATGGTGACGGTGGCCACCGCACCGGACGACGCCGATCTGAGTGACTGACGATGAAAGCGGCGGGAGTCCGCCGTGGGTTCCCGTGCTTCGGGATGTCGCGCGCCTCTCCGGCCACGAGCTCCGGAACTCTCTCAACGCTCTGGTGGTAAACCTCGAGGTCGTAAGGGGCCGCGCCGATTCTTTGGAGTCCCTGCGGCCATTCGTTGCGCAGGCAGTCGAGCAATCAGAGGAATCCGTTCGTCTCGCGGAAGGAGCGATCGCCCTGCTGAACCTGGTAGTGGATGCCGTCGGGAATTCGGGCTCTCTGCGCATCGAGTACGTCGAGCCACGCGGCATTCGAATCGAATCGACCGAAGTCGACGCAGCCCGTACCACGCGTGCCTTGGGGCCCCTCTCAGCCCGGAGTCCGCTGGACGCCGAGAAACGTGCTTCGGCGGTTATATTAAGCATCCCTGAAGAGAGCCGGAGAAAGCCCTAATTCGAATGAATAAAGCGAAGATTCTGATCGCCGACGACGAGCTGTCGATGACAAACGCGCTGAGCGCAATTCTCGGCAGCGAGGGCTATGAGGTCGTCGTTGCATCCGACGGGAAAAAGGCGCTCGACCAGCTCATCGCTGACGACTTCGGCCTGGTGCTCGCCGATCTCAAGATGCCGAAGCTGGACGGCCTCGCATTGCTGAAGGAGCTTCAGCGGCTCGCCATCCCCACAGAGTGCATCATCGTCACCGGTCAGGGCACCGTCGACTCGGCGGTGCAGGCGATGCGTGAAGGCGCCTACGATTACATAGAGAAGCCACTCAACGCAGAGAAGCTGAACCGTCTCAAGGCGCTCATTCCGAAGGCGCTCGACAAGTTCAACGTCCAGGAGCGAAACCGCGAGCTGTCATCGAAGCTCGAGGGCCTGACTCATTTCGGTGAGATCACCGGCCAGTCGGAGGAGATGCGCTCGGTCTATCGCATCATCGACGCCGTGGCGCCGTCCACGGCCAGCGTGATGATCCTCGGCGAGTCAGGCACTGGCAAGGAACTGGTCGCGCGCGCGCTGCACAAGCGCAGCGACCGCGCGAAGGGCCCGTTCTTTCCGCTCAACTGCGCCGCTCTCCCCAAGGACATTCTGGAGAATGAGCTGTTCGGCCACGAGAAGGGAGCTTTCACCGGGTCGGTGAATGAGAAGGCGGGCGCGTTCGAGATGGCTCACGGTGGCACGATCTTCCTCGACGAGGTCGCGGAGATGGCCACCGACATCCAGGTCAAGCTGCTGCGCGCCATCGAGTCGCGCACCATCCGCCGGCTCGGCGGAAAGAAGGAGATCTCTGTCGACATCCGCATCGTCGCGGCGACGAATCGCGATCTTCAGACTGCGCTTGCCGAGAACGAGCTGCGTGAGGACCTCTACTACCGTCTTGCGGTCGTGGAAGTGCTGCTGCCTCCTCTTCGCGACCGCGCGGGAGACATCAAGCTGCTCGCCAACGAGTTCCTGTCGCGCTTCGCGCAGCAGAACGGAAAGAAGATCAAGGGATTCGAGGAGCCGGCGTGGCAGTGGATTCTGTCGCACAACTTCCCCGGCAACGTCCGGGAGCTCAAGAATGCTGTCGAGCGCGCGGTGATCATGGCGAAGGGCGACGTCATCACCGCCGAAGACATCATGCCTCGTCACCCGCGAATGAGCGGGGAGTTTCCAGCTGCGATGAGCGTTCCCGCCGGCGCTTCACTTGCCGACACTCGGCGTCAGCTCGTGCTCCGGACCTTCGCATCGTCGTGTGGTGATGTGGCCCGCACCGCCAAGATCGTGGGAATCTCCCCGGAGGAAGTGAAGGTCGAGATAGAGTCGATGCTGCACACCAATGGATCAAAGGCCGCCCATATTCCGGCGCCCGCCGGTCAGAGCACGAAGCCGCGTGCGGCGGCCGCGAAGAGCAAGGTCAAGAAGCGTCAATAAAGGATGAGGACGATGCCCGAATACGATTGGGAAGAGGAAGACGAAGGTCCTTATGTCGTGATCGAGAGACGCGAGCCGGGAGTCGGCGCATTCGTGGCCGGGCTCGCCATCGGCGCCGGTCTGGCGCTCCTGTTCGCGCCTCGCACCGGCGAAGAGACAAGGCGTGATCTTCAACGGCGGGCGCGTCGCGTTGGTGACCAGGCGCAGGATATTGTCTCCGATGTGACCGATTCAGTGACACAGAAGATTCAGGCGGCGAAGCAGCGTGTCACCGACCGAATCGACTCGACGCGACAGGCCGTGGAGATCAAGCGCCGCCAGGTCACCAACGCCGTCGGTGCGGGACGCGCCGCCGCTCAGCAGGCGCGGGACGAGCTCGAGCAGCGCATTGCCGAAACGAAGGCAGCGTATAAAGAGAGCTAGTGCCGAAGCGGCCGCTCCATATCCGGATCGGCTGGACGCTGCGCGATTATGTAACGCGCGTCTGGGACAATAGCGGAGAAGACAACGTTTTTTTTCTGGCGGGGGGAATTGCCTTCAACCTCCTGCTGGCTGTGGTGCCGTTCGTCCTTCTCTTCGCCTCGGGCCTCGGGTATCTGCTGAACCAGTCCACCGACGCCTCGTCGGCCGAGATCAGCGAAATGGTCTACCGCTTTCTTCCGCCGAGCCCCGCCGGCGAGCAGCTCGGAAAAGTGCTCGTCGACATCATCAAGTCGAGGCAGGCAATCGGGATCTACAGCGTGATCGGCTTCATCTGGTTCTCGACGCGCCTGTTCGGATCGCTTCGCAGTGTGCTGGCGCAGATCTTCGACATCGACTCGGATCGCGGAATCATCGCGGGCAAGATCTTCGACATTCAGATAACGATCGTGTCGTCGCTGCTTCTCGTCGCGTACACGTCGCTCAACGCGTACCTCGCCCTCGCCACATCACGGGGACTGACTGTTCTCGGTGAAGCTGGCCTGAGGAAGGATGTGATGGGCACGCTCGAATACAACATCGGACAGTTCATCGCATTCCTGTTCATCGCGTTGATGTTCTTCGCGCTGTACAAATTCCTTCCAAACCGCCGCATCAGATGGCAGACCGCGTTCATCGCGTCGCTGTTCACGAGTCTCATGCTCGAGCTGGCCAAGCGAGGGTTCGGCGCTTACGTGAGATCATTCAATCCGGGGTCGCTCTATACAGGCACACTGGCGGCTCTCGTGATCGTGGTGGTGTGGGTGTACTATGCGGCGATGATTTTCATCCTCGGCGGCGAGGTTGCGCAAGTCTATGAGTTGCGGCGAGTTAGGAGGCTGCAGCGGGAAGCGTTCGAGGACTAGAGATTGCGGCAAAGAAGTTGCAATGCTCCAATTTCGGCGTCGCACACTGCGACGCATCAAACATCCAGGGGAGGCGTCTGTGCGTAAGCTTCTGGCAATGGCCATTCTGGCCGCATCGATCACCGCTTGCAGCAAGACCAAAGAAGGTGATCTCGAGGTAGAGAAGCCGGTG
>JBDTRZ010000039.1:0-26893 GCA_039931395.1 Gemmatimonadales bacterium | reverse complement strand
TCACGACGAAGAAATGCCAGTCGAGGTCGTTGCGGCTCGTGTGGCTCGCGATGGTATCGCCGAGCTCGTTGACGTAGCTCGTGATGTAGGGATCCTGCACGACCGGAATGTGCGCGGAGATCTCCTGCGCATTCTGTTCGCCGATCTGCACCTCCTGGTCCTGCGAGACCTCGCAGCCCGCGATGCAGACGGTCAGACAGGCTGCGACAAATCGTCGCATCGACAGCTCCGCGCACATGTTTGTCACGATGACCACACGGGCAAGACGTGTTCCAGTCATCAGTTCCCGATTATGATTCGGCCATGATACACGAGCGGCACATCGCAGTCCGGCGCTCGGCGCGGTATTTCGTCATCGGTGACGTGGGGCCGGACATTACGGACCTCTGGTTCGTGTGCCATGGCTACGGCCAGCTCGCGTCGGATTTCGTGAAGGAATTCGAGTGCATCGCCGAGGCGGGGCGGCTGATCGTCGCTCCGGAGGCGCTCTCCCGTTACTACATCTCCACTGCGCCGGGGTTTCATCCCGCCGAGGCGAAGGTCGGCGCGACGTGGATGACGCGCGAAGACCGGGAGATGGAGATCTCCGATTACGTCGCCTATCTGGACGATCTCCATTCGGAGATCATGGGCGGCATCGATCGCGCCGGAGTTGCTGTCACCGTCGTAGGATTCTCACAGGGAGGCGCGACGGCGAACCGCTGGCTCACTCGCGGAAACGCACGCGCCGACCGTCTGATCATGTGGGGCTCGCTTCTCCCGAGCGATGCGGATCTCAACGAGGCTGCGACTTTCTTTCGCGACGTCGAGTTGTCGCTCGTCTATGGAACGCGCGACCAGCTCACCGACACGGGAATGATCGCCGGCTACGAGAAGGTGCTGCGTGACAACGCAATCGCTTTCAGGATACTGACGTTCGACGGGGGACACCGAATGGACCGGGACACGCTGAGAAAGCTCGCGCGGTCCCCAAAAGAATCAAAAGACTAGAAAAACGATAGGGCGGATCACACAGATCCCGCAGATTTGGTGAAATCCGTCTATCAGTGAAATCCGTCAAATCGTTTTTTGAGGTAGTGTGAGTGGTCCGAGCTTTCGCAGCGCGGGCCACTTCGCTGCGACTGCCGCGACAACCACCACGGTTCCGATCCCGCCGCCGACCACTGCCGCGACAGGACCGACGGCGGCAGCGAGAGCTCCCGATTCGAATCCCCCGAGCTCGTTCGACATGTCAATGAAGACGCTGTTCACCGCTGACACGCGTCCACGCATCTCGTCCGGTGTCCACAGCTGCACGAGCGTGCCGCGTATGATCATGCTGATTCCATCCAGCCCGCCGAGCAGAAACAGCATCGCCATCGACAGGCCGAACGAACGTGACAGGCCGAAGACAATCGTCGCCACACCGAATCCCGCGACAGCAAGAATCAGCGTCCATCCAGTGCGGCGCATCGGGGGCCTGTGCGCGATGCCGATCATCACGATGAGAGCGCCGACTGACGGTGCCGCCCGGAGCCATCCCAGCCCATCGGGCCCGACGTGCAGAATGTCCTTGGCGAATATCGGCAGCAGTGCGGTGGCTCCGCCAAAGAGAACAGCAAAGAGGTCCAGCGTGAGTGCGGCGAGAATCACCTTCGTCTCCTTCACGAACCTGAGACCTGCCGCCAGCGATGCGAGCGTCATACGCTCTCGAGGGCGAAGCGTGTTCTCTGCCGAGCCGCTCTGCACGACCGCGTTTCCGCGAATTGCGAGAAGCATCGCCAGATACCCGGAGGTGAGGACAGCGTCGATCAGATACGCGCCGGTCGCGCTGTGCTGCAGCGCGATCACGAGACCACCGATCGCGGGCCCCACGACCGCGGCCGTCTGAAAGCCGCTGCTCGACCATGTCACCGCATTCGCGAACACGTCCGCGGGTACGAGACGGGGCAGAAGCGCCGAGCGTGCCGGATTGTTGTACGCCTGCGCGGCCCCACGCACGAGAAGGATCGCGAAGATAAGAAAGATCGGACCTTGCGCGAGTGAAACCGCCGCGAGAGCGAGCGACATCAGGATGAACACCACCTGCGCCCCGACGACGATCCTCTTGCGGTCCACGGTGTCGGCGAGATGCCCCGCTGGAAGCGCCAGCACCACGACCGGTATCGCAGTGGCCAAGCCGACGAGTCCAAGCGCCATCGCGGAGTGAGTGCGCTCGTAAAGCTCCCATCCGAGCGCGACCTGCAGCATCTGCCATCCGATGACACCGAGCATCCGACCGAATAGAAAAAGCCGAAAATCGCGGTAGCGGAGCGCCGCGTAGGGATCGTGCGTGATGGCTATCTGGCTTCGCTCTCGATCATGCCTGCGCGGCCGGGCCGCCCGGCGGCGTCGGGTTCGCGCGGTGCACGCGCAACGCTGCGATCCTGCGGCCGTCCATCGCGATCACCTCGAGCTCCCCTCCTGGCACAGGAACTCGGTCTCCCATCCTCGGCAGGCGCCCGAGCCTGGCGAATGCGTAACCGCCGAGAGTCGTCCAGTCCCCTTCCGGAATCTGGACGCGGTGGTCAGACCGTACGTCGATCAGCGACATCGTTCCGTCGAGCTCGAGCACCCCGTTCGACTCGATCGCGCTACGGGCAGCCATGTCGTATTCGTCGGAGATGTCGCCGATCACTTCCTCGATCAGGTCTTCCATCGTGATGATGCCCGCGGTTCCACCGTACTCGTCGAGCACGACTGCCATGTGCGCTCGGGTTCGCCTGAGGTCCTCGAGCACTCGCTCGGCAGGGCGGCTGTCGGGAACGTAGAGCGGCTCTCGCATCACCTCAGCGAGCGAGAAGGGAACCGTCTTCTCGTGAAGCCAGAGGTCCTTGGCCAGGAACACGCCCACAACGTCGTCGAGTGACTCACGGTACACCGGATAGCGTGAGTAGCGTTCCTCACGCACGATCGCCCACACCTCCTCCTCGGTGGAGTGCATGTCGATCGGCACCACTTCGGTGCGCGGGCGCATGACGTCCCGGGCCTTTTTCTCGTGAAAGTCGAAGACTCCAGCAAGCATCGCGCTGTCCGATTCGTCGAGAGTGCCGAACGCGCGCGCCTGCATCACCAGCAGCCGGAGCTCGTCCGGGGAGTGGCCTTTGATCTCGGATATGGGAGAGACGCCTACGAGGCGGAGGATGGCGTTCGCGGCTCCGTTGAAGAGCCAGATGAGGGGCGTCATGACCCGCGAAAAAACCCTGAGTGGCGGAGTCACGAACTTGCTGACCCCTTCGGGGTTCACGAGAGCGAGCGACTTGGGAGCCAGCTCCCCGAGCACGATGTGCAGGAACGTGATGATGAAGAACGCAAATGCCAGCGCAATCGCGCTGTGGGCTTCGGGCGGTGTCGGCGGAAGTCCGAACATCTGGAAGAAGCTGTCCACGAGCCTTGCCAGAGCCGGCTCGCCGACCCATCCCAGCGCGAGTGAAGCGAGCGTGATGCCGAGCTGGGTTCCCGCGATGTACCGGTCCAGATGCGTGAGGGCACGCTGCACGGTCTTCGCGGCGCGGTCACCGGATTCCGCCATCTCGTCGATGCGGCTCCGGCGCACGGCGACCAGAGAGAACTCGGCAGCCACGAAAAATGCGTTGGCTGCAACGAGAAGCAGGACGACACCAAGGCGGATGGACACTTCACCCGCTCCGAGGTGCTCGGCCGGACCCTGCTGGAGGGCCAGGAGATTCATATCCGGTAAATCTATATAGTAGCGGGCGCGGAATTGACTGTACCCGCCTTCCCCCATCAACTTGCACGCGCCCAGACAGCCAGGAGCAGCGATCACGACCGAAGTTCGCCCCGGATCCTTGGATTTCGACCAGAAACGCCTGCTTCGCGGTCTCTATCTCGGCCGCCTCGTCCTGGCCATAGCGCTTTTCCTCGGCGTAGTAGCGATTGGGCCGAACGCGCGGAATTCTGCGACGCTCATCGCCTTCGTCGCAGTTGCTTCGGCAATCGCCTTCACGGCCGGCTCGTTTGCATGGACCGAGGTCAGGCACCACGAGCCAAGCCGGAACTTCCTCTATCTGCAGTCCAGCTTCGACATGTTGCTGGTGACGGCAGCAGTTCACCTGAGCTGGTTCGGCGGACAGTCGCAGCTCGCTCCACTCTACATCCTTGTCATTGCGCTCAGCGCGCTTCTTGTCCCGCCGTCGGGCGTGCCTCTCATTGCCTGCCTGGGCATGGTGCTCTACTTCGGTGACGTCGTCCTTGTCCAACGCGGCGCTGCGGATGCAGGAGTCTTCATTCAACTCCTCGTCTTCGCGATGGTGGGTGCGACGAGCGGGATCATCGCAGCACGTCTTCGAGCCGTGGGCAGCGCCAGCGAGGAGCTTGCCGCGGAGCTGGCGGAGTTCCGGCTCAGGGAGACTGACATGCGACGTCTCACTGTGCGCGCCGAACGGCTCGAAGGCGTTGCCGAGATGAGCGCTTCGCTGGCGCACGAGATCAAGAATCCTCTCGCGTCGATCAGGAGCGCAGTCGAGCAGCTGTCGCGAATGCCGCGCGCGTCAGAAGACGAGAAGACGCTCAGCTCTCTCGTGCAGAGAGAGTCAGACAGAATCGCGCGCGTTCTCACGGAATTCCTCGATTTCGCACGCGCCGGGATGACTCACGTCGAGCAGCTGGATCTCACAGCCATTGCGCGCAACGCGGCCCGTCTCGTCAGCTCTCAGCCTGGGATCGCCGATGGAGTGCGCGTAGTCGACGCTTTTCCAGCGGCCCCGATGATCATCGAAGGCGACGAGGACTTGATGCACCGGGCCGTTTTCAACCTTCTTCTCAATGCGGTGCAGGCTTCGCCCCCGAACGGGGTCGTCAGACTCGAGGGTGGCGAGCTCCAGGCGCATCAGCTCCCGCCAGGGAGATTGGAGTTCGCGGGAGGGGCCTACGGCATCCTGGTTACCGACGCCGGCCCCGGAATAGCCCTGAAAATCCGTGACCGAATGTTCGATCCCTTCGTCACCACCAAGCAGGGCGGGAGCGGACTGGGTCTATCGATCGTCCAGCGAGCTGTCCAAGCCCACGGTGGCATCGTCACCGCGAGCGCGCCCGGTGAAGAGACGCGGTTCACGATCGTACTCCCTAAATCGGGACACGCCAATCGTAATGCAAGCTCAGGAGACGCGGCCCACCGTCCTCATAATCGATGACGAGTCCGCAATAGTCGATACGCTGAGAATACTCCTCAAGAACGAGGGGTTTGCGGCGCATGTAGCGTTTGGTGGCAAGCAGGGGATCGATCAGATCGGCGCCATCCGCCCGGACATCATCATCTCCGACATACGCATGCCCGCAGTCGGTGGACTCGACGTTCTGTCGGCGGCGCGCGCGCAGGATCCGGACATTCCGGTGATCCTGATGACCGCACAGGCCTCGCTCCAGTCGGCGATATCGGCTGTCAACGACGGCGCCTTCCATTACGTCCAGAAGCCGTTCCAGAACGATGCTCTCGTGGCCATCGTCAAGCGTGCGGCCGAAACGCGGCAGCTGAAGACCGAGAACCGTGCGCTCAAGCGCGAGATCAAGCGGCGCGACTCGGAGAACAAGCCGATCGGCGCCAATCGCGCGTGGCTGGACGTGCTCAGCATTGCGGAGACGGTAGCCGGGAGCGATTCGACAGTACTGCTCCAGGGCGAATCCGGCACGGGAAAGGGAGTCGTCGCCCGCTACATCCACGAGCTCTCGACACGCTCGACCGGGCCGTTCCTCTCGATCAATTGCGGCGCGCTTCCGGAGAGCCTTCTGGAGAGCGAGCTGTTCGGACACGTGAAGGGATCCTTCACCGGCGCGGTCAAGGACAAGTCCGGTCTGTTCTCATCGGCGGAGAAGGGCACCTTCTTCCTCGACGAGATCGGCGAGACGACGGCGGCCACTCAGGTCAAGCTGCTCCGCGTTCTGCAGCACAGGGAAGTCATTCCCGTTGGCGCGACAGAGTCGATTCCCATCGACACCCGCCTCATCGCCGCGACGAATCGCAACCTCGACGACGAGATCGCGCGTGGCAACTTCCGCAGCGATCTCTACTATCGGCTGAACGTCATCTCCATCGAGATTCCACCGCTCCGCGAGCGTCGCGACGACATCCCTCTGCTGGCCGAGTCGTTCCTCGCCGAAATCGCGAAGAAACGAGGCGAGCCGCAGAAGAGTCTGAGCCCGCAGGCTGCGGAACAGCTTCAGGAATACTCATGGCCGGGGAACGTGCGTGAGCTCGAGAACGCCATCGAGCGCGCTGTCATTCTTGCGAGCAACGGGACGATTCTTCCCGCTGCGCTTCCCGACAAGGTGAGATTGCGCCGCTCCGAGCCCCTCCTGGCCGAGCGTGTCGCGACGAATCCGTCGCTCGATACAGTCGAGCGCGCCTACATCATGTGGGTGCTTGGCAGCGAAGGCGGAAACAAGTCGCGCGCGGCCGAGGTGCTCGGCATCGACCCGTCGACGCTGTACAGAAAGCTTTCGCGCTTCGGGCTGGACGCGGCCTGACGGCCTGAGGGTCGGCCAGGAGCCGGACCAGCCGTTGCGTTTCTCCCGGCTGCCTCGTCCTGATCTCGCAGTACTCGCCTTACGACAGTTCCTCTCATTGGAGCACTATGATTCGCAACAACAAGAAGGGATTCACGTTGATCGAGCTTTTGATCGTCGTCGTCATCATCGGCATTCTTGCCGCGATCGCGATTCCGAAGTTCGCCAACACGAAGGAAAAGGCCTACGTCGCATCGATGAAGGCTGACCTCCGCAACCTCGCGACGTACGAAGAGAGCTACGCAGCCGACAGCTCAGGCCTGTATTTCTCGGGCAACGGTACAGGACAGGGCTTCTCGCCTTCGCAGAACGTGACCGTTACAGCGACAGCAGTAGCGGGCCCGCCCGCAACGTGGACAGCGACCGCTTCGCATACGCTGACCGCGAAGACCTGCGCCTCTTCGGGCCTTGGTCTGATCACCTGCACCTGATCGACAACTGAGAGGATCTGACGGGTCGCGCCGGTCTTGCCGGCGCGATCCGGCTCAGTGCTCCAAGCAAAGGCGGCCTAACGGTCGCCTTTTTCGTGCGCGCATTCGATGATTCCGCATCCCGTGCGATGACCTGATCGCTCGGACCGCCAATAGAGTGCGGGGATGATTCGGAGATCAGGTCTCACGCTGATCGAGATTGTCGTCGCCCTTCTGGTGTTTTCCGTCGGTGGACTGGGGCTTGCTGCGGCAAGCGCAGCCATCGCCCGCCAGATGTCCGTCAGCGCGTTGCGCGCCCGCTCCGCCGCCCTCGCGCGAGCGCGGAACGAAGCGTCCCATTCCGTGAGTTGCACGGGACTTTCCGCGGGCGAGGAGCACCGTTTTGGTCTCCACTCATCATGGAGCGTCAGCGTCGGAACGACACTTCTTCTGGATCAGCAGATCGAGCGGCGGGGGTCGGGCCGCTTTCACACCGACGAATTCCATTCAGCTGTTCCATGCGATTGAATCGCCGCGCATTCACTCTCGTCGAGCTGCTCGTCGCCACTGCGATTGCCGGCGTCGCGGCTGCCTTCATGGGCGCGACCCTCGCCAGGCAGCAGCGATTCTACTCGTCCGCCGCCGCAGTGCTCGAAGTCAGGTCACAGCTTCGCGACGCCGCCGACGTTCTCTCCGCCGACATTCGCGGGGCTGCGGTGTCGACGTTCGGCTTTCCCCTGATGAGCGACACCGCGATAGAGATGTACGCGACGATAGCGACGTCCGTCGCCTGTTCGGCGCCTGCCGGCGTGACGGTGGGTCTTGCGACGGCAACTCTCACGAGCGGCGCCACGTTGACATCGATCCTCGTTCAACCCGATACCGGCGACATCGCCATGCTGTACGGAATCCCGTCGGGCGTTGCTGACTCAGGCAGGTGGGAAACACATCGTGTCGCTGTATTTCAGTCCCGCCCTTTGTCCACATCCTGTCCACAATCGGCCGGATTCACGAGTGCCGCGGATGCAGCTCAGGGAGCAACGGCATACTCGGTGACGCTGGCTACAGCTCCCTCGCCTGCTGTGCGCGGAGGCGCGCCAATCCATTTCGTCCGGCGAGCGCGGTACAGTCTTTACCGTTCGTCTGACGGAGACTGGTATCTGGGCTACAGACGCTGCAGCGCGTCGGGCTTCGGGTGTGCCGCGATTCAACCGGTGAGCGGCCCGTACAGCGCATACGGCGGAGGCGGTTCCGGCGGTATCTCGTTTCGCTATTTCGATTCCGCGGGCGCGGAGCTGTCACCAGGGTCATCCTCCACCGCGGTGGCGCGCGTCGATCTCGTTCTCCGAGGAGAAACCGCGCATGCTTCCGCGCTTGTCGGAGACGCGCACTCGGCTTGGCGCGATTCGGTTCTCGTAACCGTCTCACCGCGCAACAGAACGCGATGAAGGAGCGCCGCGGCTTTGCGCTCGCCGTCGCACTCGTGGCGGTGGTGGTCATCGCCGCACTGGTAACCGGTGCACTCTTCTCGAGCAGCCAGGAAACACATGCCGCTGCCGCGGAGCTGCTGGATCAGCAGGCTACCTCGTACGCCGAGCGGGCTGCGCTGATCGCAATCAGCGATTGGACGTGTCCGGAGTGTGACGCGATGCAGGTTGGATCAGTCATTATCCGAAGCCCGATCGCAGATCCTCCATTCGAGAGCACCGTCTACATCACGCGCCTCGACAATGCGCTTTATCTCGTGACCGGCGAGGGACGAATAGCCGGACCGAACGGGAATCGAGCTCGCCGCCGTATCACGATCGCGGTGACAGTCTCACGCGATGTACGCGGCGCTCAAATCGCCACACGCGTCATCGGTCAGGCATGGTCGGCATCGTATCAGATGTGACGTTGTGCCGTGTTACCAAGCTGCCTCGTAAATCGTGTCTAGCGTGCAATCGACTGAAGTCTCCTTCCCCCAAGGACATATGGCGCTCTTCGGCCGCAGGAAAATCACCGTAGGTCTCGACATTGGATCCGGCCTCATCAAGATCGCAGTCATCGACCACAGCAAGGGCGCGCCCGAGCTGGTCAAGGTCGCGATCACAAGGCTTCAGCCCGACGCGATCGTCGAAGGCGAAGTCATGGATCCGGGCATAGTCTCCGACGCGATTCGTGCGGCATTGGAAAACGCCGGCGCGAGCTCGAAGCACATCGTCACCGCTGTAGGCGGTCGCGATGTGATGATCAAGAAGATCCAGACGGAGCGCGTCAAGCAGAAGCAGGCCCGCGAGCTCATGCGCTGGGAAGCGGAGCAGCACGTTCCCGACGTCGAGTCGGTCGAGCTCGACTTCCAGATTCTGGACGACTCCAGCAATCCGGACGAGATGAACGTGCTTCTCGTCGCTGCGAAGCGTGACCTGGTCGACGCCAAGATGCGGATCCTCGCTGACGCCGGCGTCGTTCCTACAGTTGTCGACGTCGACGCCTTCGCGCTGCACAATGCGTTCGAGGTGAACTACCCCGAAGCGATGAAGGGATTCGTCGGACTCGTCAATATCGGAAACGAAGTGACGAACGTGAACATCATGGACAACGGCGTGCCGGTCCTGACGCGCGACCTTCCATTGGGAACCCGCCGCTTCAGCGAGGATCTCCAGCGCACGCACGGCATGCCCGCCCGCGACGCTGAGAACCTCATCCGTGGCTACGACCGCTCGCCTCAGCTCGACGCAGTGCTCACCATTCGTGTCGAGGAGATCGCCGTTGGTGTCGAGCGCGCGGCAGCTTTCTTCGCCACGTCGAGAGCCGCAATGCAGCTGCGTGCTGTTTACATCTGCGGCGGCGGCTCACGCACTCCAGGTCTCGCCGACACACTTGGCGAGCGGCTCAAGATCACCGTCGAGCATGCGAATCCGCTGGCTCGTCTGAACATCCGTGACGGGGCCTTCGAGGCGCTCACGACCGATGAGGTCGCGCCGCTGCTGATGCTCCCGATCGGCCTCGCGCTCCGCCAGTAGCCGCCCGCACCCGACACATACACATGATCCAGGTCAATCTCCTTCCGGGAAGCGCGAGCAGATCGCGCGACCGAAGCTTCAATCTTTCCGCGCTCGTTTCGAGCGCGGTCGCGGGCGTTCGCGACAAGTACCTCCTTGCAGCAGTCGGGACGGTCTCTGCCGTAGTGCTCACGGTCGGCATGCTCTTCATCGGGCAAAGCTCGAGAGAGCGCACCCTCGTCCAGCGTGAGGAGCGGGCAGTGCAGGACTCCGCCCGCTACAAAGTCGTGCTGCTGGCCAAGGCGAAAGCCGAAGCGACTCGTGATTCGCTCTATCAGCAGGTGGCGATCATCAAGTCGATCGACGACAGCCGCTACCTCTGGCCGCACCTGCTCGAGGAGATCAGCAACGCTCTGCCGCAGTACACCTGGCTCACGCTCGTCACTCAGACCAGCGCGCCGCCAAGCTCCGCGGTTCAGGACACTTCTAGAAAAGCAGCCGCGGCGAATGCCGACAAGAAGAAGGATCCCAGCCTGGCCGAGAAGAAGGCACACGCCGATTCGGTGCTGGCTGTCGCATCACGCGCGACGAAGTTCCGCATCGTCGGCCACACCGTAGACATACAGGCATTGACGCTGTTCATGAAGACACTCGAGGCGTCGCCCTTCATTCAGAACGTGCAGCTCACGCGATCAGACCTCGTCCTCGTGGATGCAAAGGAAGTGACCGAATTCCAGCTCGAGGCGGAATCGCAGAAGCCGCCAGCATTCCTCGTCAGGACTGTATCGATGTCCGTGGGGGAGAACTGAAATGGCAATAGGCGCCAATCTCAGCAAACGCGACCAGGCGTTGATCTCGGTAACTGTGCTCGTGATCGCTATCGCCGGCGCGTACGGGTACTTCCTGTACATGCCGAAGCGCGAGCAGCTCGCGACGATCGAGCATCACGTCGACTTGCTCGACATCAAGAACCAGCAGGCGAAGGCGGACCTCGCCAGTGGCAGCGTCGGACGCCTTAAGCAGCAGGCAATTGAGTACGAGGCAAGTCTCAAGGTCCTTCAGCAGCTAGTGCCCACCACCAACGAAGTGCCCGCTCTGCTCGAGAACGTGTCGACAGCGGCTCGTCGCGTCGGGCTCGACCTGGCGTCCGTCGAGCCGATGCCTGTGCTCATCGGAGAACAGTTCGACACGTACCGATACAAGGTTTCCGTGAAGGGCGGCTATCACGCGCTCGCCGGATTCCTGACGAACGTCGGCTCACTCAATCGCATCGTCGCACCTGTCGCGCTCGACGTGAAGCAGCAGGCGCCCGCAGACAAAAAGAAGGCTCGCCCGAAAGAGGGTGAGTCGACACTCGACACCGATTTCCAGATCCAGACTTACATCGCGCATCCTGCAGCTAATGCCGATGCCGGACGGACAGGGGAGACGAACCAATGAAAATGAACAAGACCATCGCAGCCACATGCCTGGCGACATCGGTAGTCGCCGGCGCGGTTGCGTTCGCAGCACGCGCGCAGACGCCGGCAAACGCCGGGGTTGTACGCGTTGTGGCGAACACCACTCCTCCAGCTGATCGCAATCGCATTCAGCCAGGCCTCATTCCGTCGCCCGCACCCTCTTCAACTACGAAGGCAGCGACGCCGGAAGTGCTGATCAACCGCGAGAGCTACACCTATCCGGGAATGGGACGGCGCGACCCGTTCGTCTCTCTAATGAACACCGAAGAGCTTCGTCCCCTTCTCGGAGATCTGAAGCTCGTGGGCATCGCCTTCGACGTGTCAGGACGCAACTCGGTTGCGGTTCTCCGCGACGTCACGACGAAGGAGCAGTACCGCGTGAAGGTCGGGCAGGCGCTCGGCCGGATGCGGGTTGCCGCAATTCACCAGAAGGATGTGGTGTTCGGCATCGAGGAGTTTGGCTATAGCCGCCAGGAATCGCTGGCGATGACTGATTCAACCAAAGTGAGGATGCAATGAGGCGGTTCCTGGCGGCTTGTGCCGCGCTAGCTCTGATCCCGGCAGCCGGCAGTCTGCAGGCCGCCGCTATCGGCGCGGGCAGTCCGGCAGCTGGCTATGAAACTTTGAACGCTCCCGCGGTCCGGTCAGTCAGTGTCGTACCGGGCGCCGGGAAGGCTGAGATCGTAATCGGCATCGACGCTTCGGTCGACGTCGATGATTTCGCGCTCGAGTCACCATACCGCGTCGTCGTCGATCTCAAGGGAGCCGTCCTCGGGATGAACCCCCGATACGATCGACTCGCTCGCGGTGGCGTCACGAACGTCCGTGCTGCGCAGTTCAAGCCGAACGTCGTTCGTGTCGTGATCGAGCTGGATGCCGCGCACTCATATGAGGTAGTCAGAAAGGATGGCGAAGTACGCGTCACCGTGGACGGCGGCGCGGCGAGCTTCGCTGCCTGGTACTCCTCGCCCGAGCTTGCCTCACGTTACACGAGCGGGCAGAAGTCCGCCGCACCCGCCGAAAAGACCCAGGTCGTAGCTGACGCACCGCGTACGGTTCCAGCAGAGCCTGTTGCGCCGGCTCAGTCGTACAAGAGCATGCCTGTCAGCGATGTTGGCTATCCATCGGTCACGCCCAGCGCCGACATCACGCGCGAAGGCCCCGATGACGCCGTCTCTCCTGTGTCAACCGCACCGCTTCGCATGTCGTCGGCTGCAGTGCTGTCAGATCAGCCGCGGATAACCGTCACCTATCAGGATGCCGACATCCGCGACGTGATCGCCGCGTTTGCCGGATTCTCCGGCCGCACCATAGTAGTCGGCAAGGACGTACAGGGCACGATAACCGCCGAGATCAAGAACCAGCCGTGGGACGTCGCGCTGCGCGCGATCCTTCAGGGCCAGGGACTTGCCGCGGCCGAGGATCCGCTCTCCGGGATCATCACCGTCGACAGCTACAAGAACATCGCGTCGAAGCAGGCATCCGAGCCGCTCATCACACAGATGATCGCGATCAACTACGCCAAGGCGTCGTCACTCGTTCAGACGATCGGCGGCCTTCTCGCCCGTGATTGCACACCGGGCAGCGTCCCGCAGGCATCGCAGAACGCGCAGACGAGCTGCTACGCACGCGGCGCGGTCGCAGCGGACACAGCGACGAATACGCTCCTCATTACAGAAACTGCTTCGCGGATGCCCGATCTCCTGGCATACGTGAAGAATCTCGACATTCGCACCCCGCAGGTCGCCATCAAGGCGAAGATCATTTTCGTCAACCGCACCGACATCGAGGAGCTCGGACTGTCCTACGATTTCGGCACCGGCAACGACCAGTTCTTCAGCCAGCTGGTTCAGCGCATCGATCCGGCGACGATGAAGCCTGTCGATACTAACGGCGATGGAGTTCCCGATTCATTCGGCGGCGGCACCGCATTCTCGGGTGACCGCGTGCTGCTCGGCGGAAACGCTCTCGCAGCGATCGCCAACGCCAACGCACGGGTGGTCAACCCTGCGCTCAAGCTCGTCTTTTCTGCGGCGCTCGGAAAGTTCCAGCTCACGAGCTTCCTGGACGCACTTCAGGAAGTCAGGCTCGCCGACCTTCAGGCCGAGCCGAGCATCGTGACTCTCGACAACCGCCGCGCGGAGATTCTCGTCGGACAGGAGATACCTATCCGCGTCCTCGACGTTGGAACGCAGGGCGGGCAGGCTGGTGGCGCGCAGGGTGCCAGCAACGTTCCGCGCGCGACAGTCCAGCTGAAGGAAGTCGGAATCATCCTGAGCGTCACGCCGCACATCACCAACAACAGACAGATCCTGCTCCAGCTGCACGCCGAGAACTCGGATGCACAGCTCGCGTCGTCTGACGTCGGATTCATCTTCGGCAAGCAGCGCGCCGACAACCAGCTTCTCGTCGCGGACGGCGAGACGGCCGTAATCGGTGGACTCACCGTGACGCAGGTCACGAGCTCCAAGTCGGGCATTCCGTTCCTCGTCGATCTGCCACTGATCGGCCGGCTCTTCGGAACGACCCGCACGTCGGAGCAGAAGCGCGACCTGCTGATCCTCGTGACGCCTCACATCATCGACGAGGGCGAGCGCCAGCTCGCTCCCCGTGTATTCCCGCCGACTTCCGCTCCCAGACGGTAGATGCAAATGCTGAAATCGACACTCGGCCGCGCCAGGCGCGGAGCCGGTCTAATCGTAATCGCTGCTGCCGTGGCTCTGACCACAGCGTGCAGTGATTCCACCAGTTCCCCCGGCAATGACCTGAGCGACAAGTCTCCGCCCACGATCCACCTCTCGAAGGGTGGAACGACGGCTGACACGGTGCTCGCTTTTCAGGTGGAAGTGAAGGACAACCTCGGCATCAAGACAATCAAGGTGACTCTGTCGGGCGGGCTCTCGCTGTCCTTCGACACGACCTTCACGACGGCAAACACCGACGCGATCGTTCCGTTCAACATCTCCGTCCCGCGATCGATACCCCGCGGAACGCCGGTGGTGGTGAGCGCGTTCGCACTGGATGGCGCCTCCAACAAATCGCTGACCGATACGCTCAACCTTACGGTGGGGAATGTCCCCGCTGCCGAGGTGCGGGTGAACAGTCCGGTGACGGGCACCGTTGCGGTCATCGGCAAGTCCATCGTCCTGTCCCTGAGCGCTCGATCGGCTGTGAAAGTGCGCTCGATCGGCTTCCGCACGAGCGGCAGCTTCACCACCGCTGATTCGACAGTGTACTCGAGCCCGCTTCCGGACTCGGTTTCCATACTCGATACACTCGCGATCCCCGCCAACGCACCGACGGGACCGCTTCAGATTGCGCCCTTCATACTCGACTCGCTCGGCCAGCGCACGATCGGCCCCGTGACGACTCTCAACATCCAGCCGCCGAGCGCGATCAACTCGACGCCGGTTGTGAGCTTCTCGTCATCCAGGCGCATCGAGGTGAACGACACGCTTCACATCGAGGCCACCGATCAGACCGGTATAACTGCACTTGGCTACGAGGTCCGCCGCACGCTGGGCGGTCCGATCGACGCGAGAGATTCTCTCACCTCGAACGGCAATATCACGTCGCAGCTCAAGACCTTCGACCTCCGTCTGCCCTACACGGTCTTTCCGACCACAGTCTACGTCCAGGCATTCGCGCGCAACTCGAACGGCGTTCGTGCCTATGCCAAGCTTGCCGGCGGCGCCGAGCGTGTCGACACACTCACAGTTGTCGCGGGATCGACCAAGGCGCTTCCCTCGGGCGGCGTCGTCGCCGATGCGATCTATCATCCGCGCACCGACCGTCTCTACTTCACCAACATCGAGCGCAACCAGCTCGAGGTGTTCAGTCTCACCGATTCCAGCTTCAAGTCACCCGTGCTCGTTGGCTCCAGGCCGTGGGGCATCGCCGCATGGCCGCGTGATCACAACGGCACGATGGGCGATACGCTGCTGGTCGCCAACTCGGGCGGAACCGACATCAGCTACGTCAACCTGAACGCTTCCGGCAGCGGACGTGAAGTGTTTCGCTACGCACTGCCGAACATCATCGTGTTCACGGTGACGTCGAAGCGGAGCCCGGCGGGCTTCCTGGTGACGGAGCGGACGAAGTACGACTTCTCGGACCGTCCTCAGTTCATTGGAACGACATGCACGGGCACCGGCTTCGGATGCGGTGACGTCGTGCTTACTTACTCGACCACGCCAACACCCGGTCAGAGCGAGCCGTTCGAGAAGAACAACGGAACGCTCCGCTGGGAAAATCTGATGACAGGCAAGTCGCACTACTTTTTCGAGCAGGCGATGGGCCAGGATGCGGCAAGCTCCGACACGCTCGAGATCATCCGCTACGACGGGCATACCGGCGACGCGACTGTTCTCGTGCCTCAGCTGCAGAACGCTGTCAAGCCTGACGGAACGACGTTCAACTATTCCATCGTGGTTCGAAAGACGGCACTCGGTTTCCGCGACACGACATTCGTCCGCAACTCCGGCAACTTCACTCGCGCCGCTTACGGCGAGGGTGGTCCGGTGAGCGGAACGCGCGCGATGACGTTCGATGTGAACCGCGGATTCATCACCACCGGTGGCGATGTCAGCGGCGCCGTCGGAACTCTTCCGATCCCCGTCATCGATCGCGGCATCTCGGCGGCACAGGACGTGAGTGACTTCGTGGCCAACAGCTTCGCCAAGGTGAAGGGCGTTGCGATGAACTTCGACGGCTCGCTCACCGGAATCCGCGCCGACTCGACGTATCTCCTGAACCTGCAGCTCCGGCTCCAGGGAATTCTGGGGACCACGCAGAGCAATGCGGGGCTCGATTTCCACCCGTCGAACAGCGGACCGAATTCGTTCCCGCTCTCCTCGCGGCTCGTGTTCGCCGCGTCGGCCGAGCCGGTGATCGAGATATTCGACAGCTACTGCTACAAGAGAGTGGCGACGGTGCCGATCCGCGATCCGATCATCGGTCCGATCAAGGCAGCCGCGCGCACCGCTTCCGGCCAGCTCGTTCTCGTCGGCGCGACCGCGCGAGGGGTTGTCATAGTCACCTTGCCTGATACGTTTACGACAAGCTGCCTGTAGCTCGACGGTCCGCAATCGCGGGCCTGATGAATTGAATCGACACGAGCCCGGCTGAATGCCGGGCTCGTGCGTTGGAGGCCCATGCTCCGATTCACCACCGCGGGAGAATCGCACGGACCTGCGCTCGTCTGCATTCTGGAGGGCGCGCCCGCGGGCATTCCGCTTCTGGCCGCCGACGTGAACGGCGAGCTCGCGCGACGACAGATGGGATACGGGCGCGGCCGCCGGATGCAGATCGAGCAGGACACGGCCGAGCTGCTCTCGGGAGTGCGAGCGGGGTACACGACCGGCTCGCCGATCGCGATGCTCGTCCGGAATCGCGACTGGGACAACTGGCGCGACGTGATGGACCCGGCGCCGGACGCCGGCGACGAGTCGATAGCGCGACGCCGCGCGGTGACGCGTCCACGTCCCGGTCACGCAGATCTCGCAGGGATGCTGAAGTACGATCTCGACGACGCACGCGACGTTCTCGAGCGCGCTTCCGCACGCGAGACCACAGCGCGAGTCGCCGCCGGGGCGATCTGCAGAAAGCTTCTTGCGGAGCTGGGCATTACAATCGGCAGCCACGTCGTCGAGCTGGGCGGAGTCACTGCATCGTCACCGGAAACGCTTCCCGACGATCTCAACGAAGCCGCGGACGCGTCACCTCTTCGCACGCTGGACAAGGCCGCCGAGGCAGAAATGATCGCGCGGATCGATGCATCCAAGAAGGCGGGCGACACGCTCGGTGGTGTATGCGAAGTGGTGTGTAGCGGAGTTCCAATTGGTATGGGATCCCACATATCGTGGGACCGCAAGCTCGACGGAAGAATCGGCGCGGCGATGATGTCGATTCCCGCCGTGAAGGGTGTCGGGATCGGAATCGGCTTCGAGGCCGCGCGTCTGCCCGGGTCGCTCGTGCACGATGAGATCGTCGGCGCTCGCGACCGCAAGCGGAGCGGCGACACTGCGCGGCGCACGAACAGAGCAGGCGGGCTCGAGGGCGGAATGACGAACGGAGAGCCGCTGGTGGTTCGCGTCGCCATGAAGCCGATCAGCACTCTCATGCGGCCGCTCGCTACTATAGAAATGAAGACTGGCGATGCTGCATCCGCCGTTGCGGAGCGCAGCGACGTCACCGCGGTTCCCGCGATGGGTGTGATTGCCGAAGCGATGCTTGCCTTCGTTCTCGCCCAGGCAGCGATCGAGAAGTTCGGAGGCGATTCTCTGGGCGAGCTCAAGCGAAACCTCGATGGTTATCTCGCGCGGATAGCGGAGCGGCGTGGAAGCCAGGCGACCTAACATCATCCTCGTCGGGCTCTCGGGGTCCGGAAAGACTGCCATCGGCCGGGCCGCCGCCCGGGAGCTTCACTGGCCCTTCATCGATTTCGACACCGAGATCGAGCACCGCGAGCACGCTTCGGTGGCAGAAATATTTGCGCGGGAGAGCGAGTCCCATTTCAGGGGGCTGGAGCAGGAGCTCACCCGCGAGCTGGTTACCTGCGGTGGGACGATCATGTCTGCAGGCGGGGGGTGGGTCACCAACCGGGAATCCGTGGCACTTTTGCATCCGACCGGTCGTATCATATACCTTAGAGCGTCACCTGAGCTGCTCGTGGCCCGTCTGGCGTCCGCGAGGGTACCCCGGCCGCTGCTGGCGGTGCATGATCCGCTCGGGGCTCTGAGCGCCATGTACGAAGCGAGGAGGGCCTACTACGAGGAGGCCGATCTCGTGCTTGAAACTGAAGTCCTTGACAGAAAACAACTTATAGATGAGGTATGCCGGTACGCGCTGTCGTTGTGACGGTGCTTTCGGCGTTCTCGCTCCCCCAAATGACTACAACCAGGTTACGCGAATGGATGACCGTTTGCCCTTTCCGATGACGTTTCGAGTCATGGGACCCCATGAAAGGGGAAGGTTCGCCCCCGAGGCATGGGGCCACCTTCTCTCCCTCAGCGGTTCGGGCGCCATCAACCCGATCGAGCTCGAGCACATCATCGAGCGCGCGCTGATCCAGATCGACGGGCGGATCGCGCTCGAGGATCTGAGAGGGATGCTGGAAGGGTCCGGGCTCGAAGACTCGGGCGGGGCAGGCGACAGCCAGACCGTGCATTAGACAATGGCCACAGCACGCAAGACTACAGCAGTCAGGAAAACGGCGGCGAAGAAAACCACTTCGCGCGCAAGGAAAAAGGTCGCGATCGTCGAAGACGACGAGGTATACGAGCCGGGAAGCACGTCGCTCGTCATCGTCGAGTCGCCTGCAAAGGCGAAGACCATCGGCAAATACCTCGGACGCGGATATCGCGTTCGCGCGACCATCGGCCACATCCGTGACCTTCCTGAAAAGAAAATCGGCATCGACATCGAGAACGGGTTCGAGCCCGAGTACGTCACCATTCCCGGAAAGGAGAAGACGCTCGCCGACCTGAAGAGCGCTGCGAAGGATTCGCGCGAGATTCTGCTCGCGACCGATCCTGACCGCGAGGGCGAGGCGATCGCATGGCACGTCGCCAGCCAGGTGAGGCGAAAGAATGGCGCGCCGATCAGGCGAGTTCTCTTCCACGAGATCACCAAGGACGCCGTACAGAGTGCGATCGCGCGCGCGGGCGAGATCGACGAGCGAAAGGTGGACGCGCAGCAGGCGCGCCGCGTGCTCGACCGGCTCGTCGGCTACAAGGCTAGCCCGGTTCTATGGAAGACCGTGAAGAAGGGGATTTCCGCCGGACGAGTGCAGACCGTCGCGCTTCGACTCCTCGTCGAGCGCGAGCGCGAGATCAAGGCCTTCAACCCGGTCGAGTACTGGACCGTCGAGGCGCTTCTCGAGAAAGCGGGCCAGGAGTTCACCGCCAAGCTCCATCATATAGATGACAAGAAGGCGGCGATTCCGGACGAGGAGCATGCGCGGAAGATCCTGGGTGATCTGGAGAAGCTGAAGACCCTCGGCGTCACCGATGTAAAAAGGCGAGAGCGTCGCAAGAACACGTCGCCTCCGTTCACAACGAGCACGCTTCAGCAGGAAGCAGCGAAGAAGCTGGGCTTCGGATCGAAGCGCACGATGCGGCTCGCGCAGGATCTATACGAGGGAATCGAGATAGGTCCGGAAGGATCCGTCGGACTCATAACGTACATGCGCACCGACTCGACGCGCGTCTCCGAGTTGAGCGCGAGCCAGGCGCGCGATTACGTCGCTCTGATGTACGGAAAGGAGTACCAGTCTCCGTCGCTTCAGCTTTACGGCGACGGCAAGTCGAAGAACACGCAGGACGCGCACGAGGCGATTCGCCCAACCGACCCGACGCGCCGCCCTGAGCACGTGGTGAAATACCTCAAGCCGGATCAGTACAAGCTGTATGAGCTGATCTGGCAGCGGTTCATCGCATCGCAGATGGCTCCCGCTCGCTTCGACACGACCACGGTGGATTTCGATCTGTCGGCGGTGAGCCTTCCATACCTGTTCCGCTCTACCGGCAGCGTGAGAAAGTTCGAGGGATACCAGAAAGTGTATCTCGAGACGCGCGAGCTGGGGGATGGACGCGGCAAGGCGCTCGAGGAGGAGCAGTCGCTGCCGGTGATGGAAGTCGGCGACAAGGTGCCCGTGAAAAGTGTCACGCCGTCGCAGCACTTCACTCAGCCGCCGCCGCGGTACTCCGAAGCGAGTCTCGTGAAGGAGCTCGAGCGGTTGGGCATCGGCCGACCGTCGACGTATGCGTCGATCATCTCGACGCTGGTGGACCGGCGATACGCCCAGCTCGAGCAACGCCGCTTCTTTCCCACCGAGCTCGGCGACCAGGTCGAGCGGGTGATGGTGAAGTCGTTCCCCGACATCTTCAACGTGCAGTTCACGTCGCACATGGAGACCGATCTGGACAAGGTCGAGGAAGGGGACGTGAACTGGCGCATCATGCTGAAGGATTTCTACGGCCCGTTCGCGACCTCGCTGAAGGATGTCGACATCGAAGGACTCATCGGCGAGGCGCACGATCTGTCGATGCTCGAGACCGAGCGCTGTCCCGTCGACGGCTCCAGGCTCGTCGCGCGCGGCGGGTTCTTCGGGCCGTTCGTCGCCTGCGAGAATCATCCGAAGACCTGCAAGTACACGCGGCCTTTGCGCGGTGAGCGCAAGGCAGCGCAGCAGACCGACCAGATCTGTCACGAGTGCGGCGCGCCGATGGTCATCCGGCACGGTCGCTCCGGAGAGTTCCTGGGATGCAGCCGCTTCCCGAAGTGCCGCGGAACGCGCTCGATGCCGACCGGTGTGAAGTGCCCGAAGGATGGCGGCGACATCGCGGTGCGCCGCTCGAAGAAGCGGGGCAAGGCATTCTATGGTTGCGCGAATTATCCGGCGTGCGACTTCGTCATCTGGGACAAGCCAGTGCCCGAGGTCTGCCCCGAGTGCGGTTACGTCGGCGCCGAAGCGAAGTCCAACAAGACACGCGGAGAGTACCGTCGGTGCATCAGCTGCGCGAACGAATGGGAGCCGGCGGAGGCACCGCCCGAAGCAGTGGCGGTGTGACGGTAACAGTAGTCGGCGGCGGCCTCGCCGGATCGGAGGCCGCCTGGCAGCTCGCCGAGCGTGGCCACAGAGTGGCGCTGCATGAGATGCGCCCCGTGCGTACGACACCCGCGCATCACACCGACAGACTGGCCGAGCTCGTCTGCTCCAACACGTTCAAGAGCACCGAGACTTCGAACGCGCATGGCCTGCTCAAGGCCGAGATGCGGGTGCTTGGCTCGATGATTCTCGAGTGTGCCGACGAAGCGCGCGTCCAGGCCGGGAGTGCGCTCGCCGTCGATCGCGACGTCTTTGCATCCGCTGTCACGCGGAGAATTGAGTCACATCCGCTGATCGAGATCGTGCGCGATGAAGTAACGAGAGCCGAGGGGCCGTGCGTCGTTGCCACGGGTCCACTCACTTCGGATTCGCTGGCGGCGTGGATGCGCGAGCGCCTCGGCACCGGTGCGCTCGCATTCTATGACGCCATCGCGCCGATCGTGTCGCGCGAATCGATTGACGAGTCCATCGCCTTCACGGCATCGCGCTATGACCGCGAGACGATGGAAGGCGCGACCGAGGAAGGCTCGTATCTCAACTGCCCGATGAATCGCGAGGAATACGAGGCGTTCATCGACGCGCTGACCACAGCCGATCAGTTTCACGGACACGAGTTCGACGAAGTCCCGTACTTCGAGGGATGCATGCCAGTCGAGGTCGCCGCCAAGCGGGGGTCGGATACACTTCGCTTCGGCCCTCTCAAGCCGGTGGGTCTGACAGACCCACGCACCGGTCGTCGTCCGTGGGCGGTGGTGCAGCTCAGACGCGAGGACCGGAACGGCAACATGTGGAACGTCGTCGGATTCCAGACCCGGCTGAGAATTCCCGAGCAGCAGCGGGTGCTGCGCATGATTCCCGGTCTCACGGGCGCTGAGTTTCTCCGCTACGGCTCGATTCATCGCAACTCGTATCTCAACTCGCCCGCCGCGCTCACACCGCACCTCTCGGCGCCTGACGATGCGACCGTACTCTTCGCGGGCCAGATCACGGGCGTCGAGGGATATACGGAGAGCGCGGCGACCGGACTTCTGGCCGGTGTGAATCTCTCGCGCATTCTGGGCGGGTCTGCTCCCGAGATTCCGCCACCGTTGACAATGCTTGGCGCATTGTACCGGTATCTCCGCGAAGCTGATCCGAAACATTTTCAGCCGATGAATGCCAACTTCGGATTGCTCGACGATCTGCCTGAGAAGATTCGTGACAAGAAGCGGAAGCGTGAGTTGTTCGCGGAGCGCGCGTTCGCGGCAATGACGGAATGGGCGGACGCACACGCGCGTGCGGCTTTGACGACCGGATCCTGAGATGACCGGATCGCCGGAGGTCGAGGAGTTCCTTCTTCACATGGAGAAGGAAAAGGATGTCTCTCCTCACACGCTCAAGGCGTATCGCCGCGACCTCGACGAGCTTCTTCAGTTTCTCGGCGGATATTACGGCGAGAGGGAATGGACCTGGCAGGGAGTGGATCGTCTCGCGCTCCGTGGATTCCTGTCGCATCTGAATCGCCGCGACCTGAGTAAGCGCACGATATCGCGCGCGCTTTCGGCCGTGCGGAGCTTCTACGGCTTTCTCAACCGCACCGAGGTCGTGGACGCGAATCCGGCGCGGGGCGTGAGCAGTCCCAAGCTCGAGAAGTATCTGCCCGGCTATCTCGACCGCGCGCAGGTTGATTTGCTGTTCCAGAACGCGGCGCTGCACGCGCAGGACGGCAAGTTCACCGACATCCGCAATAGTGCGATGCTCGAGCTTTTCTATTCGACCGGGATGCGTCTCTCAGAGCTGCGCGGGATCAATCGCGTGGACATCGACCTTCTCTCTCAGCAGGTGAAGGTGCGCGGCAAGGGCCGCAAGGAGCGCATCATTCCTGTGGGTGACCACGCGACGCTCGCACTCCGCAACTACGAATCGAAGCGTGACGAGCTGATACGGCAGGCGATGAAGAGCGCGGATCGCACGCCGTTCTTTCTTTCCAATAGAGGAAAGCGGATGTCGGTCAGCGCGATTCAGAGCGCAGTGACCGGGTTCCTCGACCGGATCGACGAGGACGCGGGCCTCTCGACACACTCGCTGCGACACACGTTCGCCACACATCTGCTCGATGCCGGCGCCGATCTCCGCGCGGTTCAGGAACTACTCGGCCACGCGTCGATCTCGACGACTCAGATCTACACGCATACGAGTGTCGAGCGGCTCAAGGAAGTCTACAGAAAGTCGCATCCGCGGGCGGAGTGATCCTTGCCGCTTCGGCGGCATCTATGACGTTTGGAGCCGGATTTGGCGAACGGCCCGGAGAAGGGCCGGATACTACGAGGCGGAATGAATCGTCGAAAGCATGACATGGATCTGCGCAATCCACTCGTCCGTCTATCCGGTTCCATCCGCCAAATCCGATTCGAACGTCATAGATACCGCCGAAGCGCAATCCAATCCAGCCTGTTCAACGTACTGTTCTCGCGCGACCGAATCGTCCGCTTCATGTTAATGTAGGGAGGCGCATGGCTAAACCGAGACATCACTGGGTGGTTCGCCTCACGCACTGGGTGAACGTGGTGGCGCTCACGATCATGGTCGCGAGCGGGCTCCGCATCTTCAACGCGTATCCAGGATTCGCGCGCAAGGGCGAGACCTTCTGCTGTTATCCGTGGGAAGGGACGCCCATCCCCGCAGCCTTCACATTCGGTGGCTGGCTCGCCGGCGCCCGCAACTGGCACTTCGCGATGATGTGGCTTCTCGTCGTCAACGGACTTGTGTACCTGGCCTTCATCTACCTGCACGGCGAATGGCGCGACCTCGTCCCGCGCCGCGGATTTGCGCGCGATTCATGGCAGATGCTTCGCTTCTATCTGTTCGCGCGGAAGGACCACCCGGTGCAAGGTAAGCACAATGCGCTGCAACGCGGGACGTACTTCGTGATGCCATGGGTCGGGCTCCTCACTGTAGTCAGCGGAATCGCCATCTGGAAACCCGTGCAGCTCGCGCCACTCACCGACCTGCTCGGCGGATACGTCTGGGCGCGCTACTGGCATTTCGTGTCGATGGCGATTCTTGTCCTCCTGAGCCTGGTCCACATCTTCATGGTGTTCGCGGTGGATCCGTACTCGCTCCGCGCCATCATCACCGGCGGGTACGATCCCGACAAATCGCCCGAAGCGCGCAACGCGCGGCCGTTCCTGAATCTCCTTCCGCGCAAGCCGAAGCGAGCCGTGGCCGCGGAGAAGAAGGAAGCATGACGATCGACCGGCGGAAGTTCCTCACTCTCACGGGATCGGCTGTCTCGAGCGCGATCCTCGCGTCGTGCGATTCGCGCGGCCCACGGTCGGCTGAAAAGCTGCTGCGTTACGCCGAGCGAAAGAATGAGGCCGTCGAGCGGGTGCTGTTCCGGCACACGGCGATGGATGCGCCCCTTGCCGGAACGCGGCTCACCGGAAACGCGCTTCCCAGCTACTTCATCTCGAAGACGGTTCCGGTGTGGAACGAAGCGCAGCGGGGTTCGTGGACTCTCGAGCTCGGCGGGATGGTTGACCGGCCGATGAAACTTTCGCTCAGGAATCTCCTCGATCTGCCGCGTACCCACCAGCGTGTCAACCACTATTGCGTCGAAGGATGGACGGCGGTCGAGCAATGGACTGGCGTGAGGCTGCGCGATCTCGCCGTTCTCGCCGGAGCTCACCGCGACGCGCGCTACGTGGACTTCGAATCGTTCGACGACGGATACCACGAAAGCTGGGACATCGAGAGCGCCATGCATCCGCAGACAGTCGTTGCTTATGGGCTCGACGGACACATGCTCGGTCCCGCGCACGGAGCTCCGGCGCGCGTCTATTCTCCGGTCAAGCTCGGCTACAAGAACACAAAGTACCTGACCCGCGTGATGTTCCTGCCGAAGCGCACAGGCGGCTACTGGAGCGACAAGGGCTACGAGTGGTACGGCGGAGTTTGAACTTATCGGCCTCCATCGTGTAACCCTGAGCATGAGAAGCTCGTCGAACACACGTGAGGCAGACAAAACATGAATGAAGAGATGGCCCTTATGGCCGCGCTTCAGCGGGACATCGCTGACCGGCTCAGGCCCGTGTGCCCGATGATGTCGGAGGAGAGCTTCGAGCAGCTCGTCCGCGAGATCGCGGCAGTGAAGCTCAAGTACGACGGCCAGACGGAGTCGTCGACGTCGCTCAGGCTCGAGCTCACAAGCATTCTTGGTGAAGAGAGCGGAGGCGGCGGCCAGTCGCCCGTCACGACCTGATGGTTACCTGATTCTAAGGCGTGGCTCGTCGTCTTTCTTGGCGATGGGCGGCACTTCCATCTCTTCGGTCCGACGTGCGGCTCCCCTGAAAAGCAGCATCTCGCGTAGATAGGCACGGTTGAGCACCGCACCCAGCACGACGAGCGCCACGCCGCTCAACACCGCGATCGTCGTCCAGCGCCAGCGCTCTCCGCCTATGAGAGCTGCGCCGAGGCACAGAGTTCCGATCGCCACCAGCCATTCGCCGGGTACATCCAGCTCGGCTCGCTGCCTCCGTCTCCGCTCGCGGAACGGACGCATCGCTTCCGGCGTCACGGCATCGTAAATGATGCCAGCCGCGATGAGAATCACGAGGACTCCCAGCACTATGGGAACGTACTCCAACCGCATCTCGCTGCCCCTGTTAGTTTAGAGCCATGAACAGCACCCTCCAGCGCGTCCGCTCGACGACGATTCTGGGCGTCCGCCGCGACGGCAAGGTCGCACTGGGCGGTGACGGTCAGGTCTCCGTCGGCGAGACAATCATGAAATCCAACGCGCAGAAGGTCCGCACCCTTCGTGGTGGCAAGTTGCTGGCCGGATTCGCGGGCGCTGCCGCCGACGCTTTCACCCTCTTCGAGAAATTCGAGGAGAAGCTGGAGCGCCATCCCGGAAACCTCTCCCGGGCCGCCGTAGAGCTGGCCAAGGACTGGAGAAGCGACAGGGTCCTTCGCCGTCTCGAGGCGCTTCTGGCCGTCACCGACTCCGAGCGCGGCTTCATCATCTCCGGAACCGGCGACATCATCGAGCCGGACGACGGCATTCTCGCGATCGGCTCGGGTGGAACCTATGCTCTCGCCGCTGCGCGAGCGTTGCTCACCAACACCGATCTTCCGCCGCGCGAGATCGTCCAGCGTGGATTGATGATAGCGTCTGACATCTGCGTCTACACGAATTCCAACATCACGGTGCTCGAACCGACAGCGTGACATCACCACGAACACTGAGCGCGCTCGCGCGTCTCGCCGATCTGACTCCGAAGAACATCGTCGCCGAGCTCGATCGTTACATCGTCGGGCAGGCCGAGGCGAAGAAGTCGGTCGCCATCGCCCTCCGCAACCGGTGGCGGAGACAGCGCGCGCCGGACTCGATCCGTGAAGAGATCTCACCCAACAACATCATCCTCGTCGGCCCGACGGGCGTCGGCAAAACCGAGATCGCTCGCCGTCTCGCCAAGCTCGCCGGGGCGCCGTTCATCAAGGTCGAGGCCTCGAAGTTCACAGAGGTCGGATACGTTGGCCGCGACGTTGAGTCGATGGTGCGCGACCTGGTCGAGAGCGCGATCAACATGGTGCGCGGAGAGCGCGAAGCCGAAGTCGAGGACCTCGCTCACGATCGCGTGGACGATCGTCTGCTCGATCTTCTTCTGCCGGTACCCGGAGACAAGAAGCAGGTGCAGCCGTCGAATGCCGCAGCAGCAGGAGATGCTCCGATCTTCCTCGTCTCGTCGAGCGGCAACGTGTCCGCAGAGATGGACGTCGACCAGGAGCGGTACAAGAGAACGCGTGACAAGCTCAAGCAGCTGCTTCTCGACGGACAGCTCGAGGGGCGCGAGGTCGAGATCGAGGTCTCGCAGCACTCGCCGATGATGTTCGACATGATGGTGCCGC
>JBDTRZ010000038.1:0-26905 GCA_039931395.1 Gemmatimonadales bacterium | reverse complement strand
ATCACCTCCGATGAATGCGTGAATCTGTTGCATCCACCGGTTGAGACCACCTTTTTTAGATCGTTCTTTCTGTTTGTTGCTGTTAGATCGCCTTTCTGCATGTTGATGACCTCCAGCGCGATCACATAGACCAGCGTCAGCGCCACGAAAAGGAGTCGCGATCGCGGCAGAAGCGCGTTGACTGCGCGCCATGTGAATGCGATGCACAGAAGAAGAAACGCGGCGCCCCTGATCACGCGATTCGGGACGAAGCTCTTCAGTAGTCCGTGCACCACTCCGCCCGCAAGCCCCGCCATCGCCCCAAAGAAAACGACTGTGACCGTGCCTCCGAGCGTCAGCACGGGAACCCGGCCTTCCCAGTGCGCGATCACCCGCATGATCGACCTTCCGCCGATACCGAGTACGAGGATGCCGAGCGCGCCTCCGATCAGCGCGGAGACGCCGACCGCCTTAAGGTCAACCCGTTTGGCGGAGCGAAGAAAGGTCACCTTGAGGCACCATTGACTGTATGTCGAGTGGCCCGGAGCTTTGCGAATGATTATCGCTCCGGATCGTCATGAAGAAAATACCGTCAATCGTTCTCGCTGCTGTCATCTCTCTGGTCCCCGGCGGCTGCGCTACCGGGGGCGGTCCTGTCATGGATGAGATAGGCGCTCTCATGAAACGATACGACGGCGCGGTGCCGGGCGCGTCGCTCCTCGTCGTGCGCGATGGATCACCTGTGCTGCGTCGCTCATGGGGGTTGTCAAATGTGGAGGATCGAGTCTCCGCAGCTCCGGAGACGAACTACCGGCTCGCGTCCGTCACCAAACAGTTCACTGCGGCTGCGATCCTGCTTCTGGCCCAGGATAGGAAGGTCTCACTCGAAGATCGTGTGAGGAAATGGCTTCCATCTCTCCAGCGAGCCCTCGACTCGGTCACGGTCAGGCACCTGTTGACTCATACATCGGGTGTCGTCGACTACGAGGACCTGATTCCTGCCGGCACCGTCACTCAACTGCACGATGCCGATGTGCTTCGGTTGCTCGAGAACAAGGACAGCACGTACTTCAGTCCGGGGGCGAGTTATCAGTACAGCAACAGCGGGTACGCGCTGCTTGCACTGATCGTCCAGCGCGCTTCGGGAAAGAGCTTTGCCACTTTTCTTCGCGAGAGAATCTTTGTACCGCTTGGCATGCGCAATACCGTCGCATATGAGGAAGGCATCTCGACAGTGTCGAAGCGCGCATTCGGATACACGCTCAAGGATGGAAGCTGGACACGGAAAGATCAGTCCACCACCAGCGCTGTCCTGGGCGACGGCGGCATTTACTCGTCCATTGACGATATGGCAAAATGGGATGCTGCGCTGTACGACTCCCGCCTGTTAAGCGACGAGTCACGCCGCCTTGCGTTCACTCCGCATACGGGGACAGACGATTCCGACGTGAAGTACGGATTCGGCTGGCGCATCATGGGGGAAACCTTGTGGCACTCTGGAGAGACGTCGGGATTCCGGAACGTGATCGTGCGCTACCCCGCACGTCGCCTCACCGTGGTGCTGCTCACCAACCGCGACGATCCCAAGCCTTACGAGACCGCCATCGCCGTCGCGAGGATGTACATCGACGGCCGGTGACGGTCTCTTGGTAACTCCTCAGCTCTGTAAGGCCAGTACCTTCCCAGGCGAGTCGCTCACTTCCAGATGGTTCGTGACACGGCGCACACCTCTCACTCGGCGTATCGCGTTGAGCACCTCATCGAGCTCATCGCGTAGCGCGTCACCGCGCAGGGTGATGTTGCTGTCGTCGGCGAAGACCTGGATTCCCTTCGCGTGCTCGACAGCATGATCGAGCTCGGCGCATATGCGGGCGGCTAGTGTGTGATTCGAATCCGGACCGGTTTCCCGGCTTCTTCGCTCCTGCACATTTCTTTTTCCGTAGTTCATGATCATTAGTGGCCCCCGTTTCGACCCTAAAGGGGCGGGCGGTCGCGCCCCTTCAGGGTAGACAATTGCATCACCCGGGCCACAAAACCGCTCATTGCGCGGTTCCGGTCACTCCTTTGCCAGAAGCTCTTCGAGCCGGTCGAAGCACTCGCCCCATCCTTCTGCGTGACCGTCGCGCGAGTCCGCCGACGCGAAACCGGCCTGCCGAAAGTTCATCTCGGTCTTGCCGCCGCGCTCGGAGAAAATCACTGTGACGACCGTCTCCGGACCAGGCTTGCCGTTCTCGTCATCCCATGCGTGCGTGAACACGAGCCGCTCCGGCTCGACGATCTCGCGGTAGACTCCGCCGAGCCAGAGCTCGGTCCCGTCGGGCTTCCGCATGCATGACCGCCACTTTCCCCCGGGGCGCAGATCACCCTCGTTCACCGGAAGTGTGAAGCCTTTTGGAGCGGACCATTGCTTCAGCTCCTCGGCGTCAGTCCATGCCTTCCACACGAGAGCCCGCGGAGCATCGAAGACTCGGGTGATGACGAGCTCATTTTCGTTTTCGGCCACGTTCTTTCTCCTTTGATTGGACGTTGTGCAGGTAGTCGTCGAGCTGGTCGAAGCTTTCCTCCCAGTAACGCCGGTAGTGCTCGATCCAGTCGGCCGCTCCTTTGAGGGGGGCAGGCGCCAGGCGGCAGGGCCGCCATTGCGCCTCTCGCCCCTGTGTGATCAGACCGGCACGCTGCAGCACCTTGAGATGCTTCGAGATCGCCGCCAGGCTCACATCGAACGGCTCGGCGAGGTCCGTCACCGAGGCATCACCGCGCGCGAGGCGTGACAAAATCGCGCGGCGGGTGGGGTCGGCGAGAGCAGCGAAGG
Organism: Gemmatimonadales bacterium; assembly: GCA_039931395.1. Taxonomy (GTDB): domain Bacteria; phylum Gemmatimonadota; class Gemmatimonadetes; order Gemmatimonadales; family Gemmatimonadaceae; genus UBA4720. Next base: position 24,114 of record JBDTRZ010000038.1, on the reverse strand, counting down.
TGGCGTTGAGTCGTTCGGGTGACATGAGGTGTATTGTATTCAACCAAATGGTAAAATACAAGGGGCCTTTTGCGGCGCCTGGCATTGACGAGGACTCCTGCCGCCCGGAGCTTTGCGCATGGCAATCTCTCCCGAGGATATCCGCGTCTGCCTCGAGGATCACCCGGCTCGTGAGCCCGGCGCCCAGCCGATGGCAGAGCCGATCGTGCAGACGTCTCTCTTCGCTTTTCCCAACTTCGATGCGATGCTTGCCGCCGGTGCAGCGGAGAACCGGAACACCGTTTACACACGCGGACAGAATCCGACTGTAGAGGTACTGGAGAGAAAGCTCGCCGCGCTCGAGCAGGGGGAAGCGTGCAAGGCGTTCGGCTCAGGCATAGCAGCTGTCAGTGCCGTGATCCTTGGACTGCTTCGCTCCGGCGATCACATCCTCTTCGTCAATCACACCTACGGGCCGACCGTTCAGCTCGCGTCGCACCTAAAGCGATTCGGCGTCGAGCACACCTTGCTGCTCGACATCGAGCCCGATGACGTCAGGAAGGCGCTGCTTCCGAACACGAAGCTCGTCTGGCTCGAGAATCCGGGCACCATGCTCTTTCGAACGCTCGATGTCGCTGCGATCGCCGACATCGCTCGCCAGCACGGCGCGATGAGCTGTCTCGACAACAGCTGGGCATCGCCCCTCTATCAGAAGCCCATCGCGCACGGCGTCGACATGGTCGTCCACTCGGCCACCAAATACATCGGCGGTCACAGCGACGTCGTTGCCGGAGCACTGATCGGGAGCGACGAGCTCATCGAGAAAGTCTTCTATCGCGCGTTCATGCTGAACGGAGGGATACTGCATCCATTTGACTCGTGGCTGCTGCTCCGCGGGCTCCGTACCATGCCTGTCCGCATGCAGCAGCACGAGACCGACGGCCTGCGTGTCGCCGAGTATCTGCACAACCGGCCTGAGGTGAGCGCGGTGCATCATCCCGCTTTCGGGCGGAAATCGGAATCGCTGACCGGCTACTCCGGCCTGTTCAGCTTCGAGCTCGCGGGTGGCGGATTCGAGGAGGTTCGCCGCTTCATCGATGGGCTCAAGCGGTTTCGCATCGGCGTGAGCTGGGGTGGTGTCGAGAGCATCGTGTTATCGCCGAACCGCGGGTACAACCTGTCCTATCTCGATGCGCACCGGCTTCCGCATGGGCTCGTTCGCCTCTCGATCGGTCTCGAAGGCGCCGATGTGTTGATCGAGAATATCGCTGCCTCACTCGACGCGCTCACCAAAAACAACAAATAGAAAAACGATCTGGCGGATTACACGGATCTCGCTGATCAAACAACCTTAGAGGGTTTGTAGTATCCGCGAGATCCGCGAGATCAGGCCAATCGGTTTTCCAGGTTTTGCTTTTTATCTTTCAGACCCGATCGATATCGGATGAGCACCACGCCGAAGACGATCATCCATAGGGGCAGCAGATAGTTGTTGATCGCGGCGACCGGCGCAACGGCGACCGTCACGTTGCGAAACATCCCGACGAATCCCGCAGCTGCAGTGACAAGCCCCACACCGGCAACCCACGTCGGTGTTGCTCGTGAGCGCAACAAAGTCCAGCTCGATAGCAGGAAGAACATGCTGAAGCTGAGCTCGCCGAGGAACTCACCGATGTAGTTCCCGAGATACGTATTGAGCCCGTCGAAGATGGCCGCGATGATCTGCTGCTGCTCGGCCGTAGCTGTCGCCTGAAGCTGCGCGAGGTTCCAATGGACGCTGGGCCAGCGCATGAGGCCGAGCATCATGCTGACGGCGGCGACTACCGAGAACTGGAGAGCGAGGAGCATTGCTCCTGGGGAAACTTTTCGCAGCGCGAAGTAGGCACCAACCCCGGCAGGAAGCCAGATCAGCGGCAGGAACGCATAGAGCGCCCATGCGGCCCGACCGGACGTGCCGGTCGCGAGCAACCGTGGAAGCACCGTATCGGCCGGCCCGTCGAGAATCGCCGGATAATCGAATCGGGCTGCGAGGAACGCAAAGACTCCCATGAAAGCGATGGCGCCGAATACCAGCGCCACTCCACCGGCTCGTACGATCGCATTGGATTTCAGCGGGTCCTCCGTGAAGATGGCGAGCTGCCGGTTCTATATCACCGAAGTGTCGGTTTCATATCACTCCAGGAGGGAGCCCCAATCGCTCAAACGAAAGCACGATTTTCCCTCGCGCGCGAGGTGCTGGCCAAAGGATGCTGAAACGGTATCTTGGATTTCCGGACCGGAACACTGGAGCGTCGCCCTGGAACCGCATGACGCTGCACGCCAGGATATCTCGCCACAGGAAATGGTCGCTTCGCCAGTCGACGAAGCGAATCGTGATCCTCGGCACACGACCCACCTCACAGACGGCGTCGGCTTGTGCCTCTCCGGAGGCGGATACCGCGCGATGCTCTTCCACGTCGGCGCACTCTGGCGTCTGAACGAGCTCGGCTGGCTTCGGCGGTTGAACCGCATATCGAGCGTATCCGGCGGATCGATAACGAATGGCGTGCTCGGCCTCGCGTGGAAGAACCTCGAATTCGATGATGCTGGAATCGCTCTCGCGTTCAGGGATGAAGTCGTGGCGCCGATTCGAAAGTTTGCGAACCGAACGGTCGACATACGCGCCGTGATCGGCGGACTTCTTACGGCCGAGTCCGCGGCATGCTGGGTGGCCGAAGCCTATGACGCGCACCTCTTCAATGAAAGGACGCTCCAGGATCTGCCCGATGACAAGCCGCATATTGCTCCGCGATTTGTCTTCAACGCGGCCAATGTGCAAACCGGCACGCTGTTTCGAATCTCGAAGCCGTATATCTGGGACTGGCGCGTCGGACAAGTACGCCAGCCGCGCCTGAAAGTCTCCCTTGCGGTCGCGGCATCATCCGCGTTTCCGCCATTCCTCTCGCCGCTCAGGCTGTCGTTCAGGGACGAGGAGTACGTCAAGGGATCGGGCTGGGATCTTCAGATGCCTCCCTACACCACCAGTCCAACGTTGACTGACGGAGGCGTCTACGACAACCTCGGGCTCGAGACTGTGTGGAAGCGATACCGCACGATCCTCGTGAGTGATGGCGGCGGAAGGATGGGCAATTCTCCAACACCCCACCGCGACTGGCTCCTGCACACGAAGCGTGTTCTGGATGTCGTTGACCACCAGGTGCGCTCGCTTCGCAAGCGCCAGGTGATCGGAGCCTTTCAGCTTCCACGCGATCACAGCACCACATGGCGCAATGGCACCTATTGGGGAATTCGCACCGATATCGCCAACTACCAGCTGGGCGATTCGCTTGCCTGCCCCCACAAGAAGACGATGCGACTCGCTGAGGAGCCGACGCGACTCGGCAAAATTCCCGCGGGGCGACAGGAGCGCATCATCAACTGGGGATACGCCGTCTGCGACGCAGCGATGCGGCGCTGGGTGATCGCAGAACAGGTGTCGCCTCCACGATTTCCATACCCATCGGCAGGTGTCGGATGATCTACAGAAACTATTTCGGGACGTGGGGGCGAGAACTTTCTGACGGAGACTTCGCGTGCGCCCTCGCGGCTCTCGGCGTGCTGGACAAGCATTCATTGACAGGTCCACACGAGGATGCGGACGAGCGCCTCGAGCTCGCCCCTGCCGAGCTGGTGCAGCCCGTCGAGTGGAAGCTGCTGAGACCATTCTTCGCAGCCCCCGACCTGCCTGAAAATGTCTCGGCTCGAGATCTCGCCGAGTCATGGAAGCGGTCCGGGCTTCCCGAAAAGGTACGGCTCGAGGTCGACCGGTCGTCGACATTTTATCGGGTCGACTCCGCCGCAATGCTGCCCTGGGTCGTATCCGAGCTGAGTCGTCCCGAAGTGAAGGCGAGATCTGTCTACCTCCGCGTCGATCGTCCTTCCGTGACCGTTGGCTGGCAGTGGCCGGCTCGCATCGGATTTCTCGGAGACGAAGAGTCACAGGAGCTGAAAAAGCGGCTCGATGACGTCATTCAAGGCGAGGGCTGGATTCGGCCTCTCGTCCGCGCCGTGGATGCCGAGCAATCACGATCAGGTTGTGACATTCTGCTGATTCCCGCCGGAATCAGGAAATCTCTTTCTCTCGCCGCCGGACTTTCCAGGCCGGTGCATGCAGACTGCACCATCGTAATCGGCCGAACCGAAGGGGATGCCGCCCACTGGTATCGGATGGTCGAAGGTCTGCGAGCGTCGCTCAGGACATCAGGAGTCGTCGTAGCGCAGCGCGGGACTGACGATATCGAGAAATGGTTCATGGCGCTTGTCGCGAACCTGTCCCACAACAACTCGATCGACGCCGCGCTCTTCATGGCTGCCACCGAGCGCGGAGAGCAACCGCCTTTCATCGCAATCTCGCGCCGGCTGGCTGAGTTCAGCCGGCTGTCGATGCAGATGCGGCGGATGGCGAAGAAGATGAAGCGTCCCGGGATGCGCGAGATGCGCGTTGAGATCGAGGCCGGATCACCCGCTGCGCGAACGCTCGATGTGGGTGCCGGCACGCACACACTCGACAGGATCGGAGACAGCCTCGAGACCACCGCCGCGATGGGTGAGAGCGAGATCGAGCCGGGGGGATTCATCCACGAGCGCGATGCAGCAACCGGATCTGTATCGCTCGACCGATCTGTCACGATGGCGACAGCAGCCGCCGCTCCATCGCCGGCGGCTCAGGAAGAGCGATTCATCCAGGCGAAGGTATTCGACCTGACAAATCCGGCCGAGCCCGTGAGGCGGAGTCATCGTCTTCGTGGCGGCGCGAGTCATCAGATCGTGGTACGCATTGGCGAGCAGGATCAGGAATGGATCTCGACTCCGGCAGGACCTTCATTTCCCGTGGATTCACTCCCGCAGGATCAGGACGAATGGGAGCTGACAGTCGTGCTCTCGGTAGCTCAATCGTCGGACGATCCGCAGGTAAGCCGGATTCTGCTTCCGCGTTTCGGCAACAGCAGCGAGGCAGCGTTCTTCCTCGTGGTGAAGGAAGAATGGAAGAGCGTCGAAGCGCGAATCATCGTGCTCCATCGCAACCGCGTCATACAGACGGCGATGCTCGAGGCCGAGGTGGGGGGACGAGAGGATCTCGGCGATGACGATCATCGCATCACCGTCGAACCCGAAGTCGTAGCGAAGACGCGTTTCGACAACCTCGCCGACCGCGAGAGATTCGATGCGGCGCTCGTCCTGAACGAGAGCAAAGCTGGCATCAAGCGGCTGCTCGCAATAGCGGATGACAAGGTGGCAAAGTTCACCCCGGGTCCGACAATGGATCTCGAGCTCGCCAACATCGACACGTTGCTCGCCGACATCGTCGAGAATCCGAAATCGTACATGGGCAAGCTGACGTCGAAGCCGGTCGTGGATCTTCTCAGGACGCTGGCGAACCATGGCAATGCGCTGTACGACCATATCGTCAGGGACGGCGGACTCGCTGCGGTCCACCTCGACGGCGATGGTCCGCTTCAGGTTATCTCCGCAGTGGCCGATGCGCGTCTCCCGATCGAGCTTGTCTACTCGCGTCGAGCGCCGAAGCCGACAGCGAAGCTGTGTCCTCGAGCCGCCGCTTCGCTTCGTAAAGGCAAATGCGATGCATCGTGCACCAAGCTCGGCAAGCAGAGTGATTTCATCTGCCCGCTCGCTTTCTGGGGAGTTCAACGTGTCATCGAGAGACACGCGCACAGACCCGAGCTCAAAAAGGTGACCGCAGGCGAAGATTTCGCGGTGGTCTCGGAGCCCACCGACCTTCGTCCAGAGCTCGACCTCTTCAAGGGCGGCGCGATAGCCGGCAGTCAGAAGGTAGAGAAGACAGTGGCAGGCGGCCTCGAGCAGATATCCAGGCTCGTGGGAAAGCTCACCAACTCGAACCTCGAGCCAGTTCCCGACTGGAAGAGCTGGAAGACGAGCATCAGGAAGACCGGTCCGTCACTGCTCGTCCTCATCGTTCACACTGAAGAGACGCCGGCCGACGATACCATCCCGCAGATGGAGATCGGCAATGCATCGTGGCTGTCCGTTGTTGAGATCGAGGAAGAGCACGTGGTGAAGAAGAACGGAGAGCCTCCGCTGGTCTTGTTGCTCGGATGCGAGACCGGAGTGCCCGACAAGCAGTTCGCGAACTTCGTCAATCGCCTGCGAAATCGTGGCGCGGCAATCGTCGTCGCTACCGGCGCCAAGATTCACAGTCTTCATGCGGTGCCCGTTGCAAAGGAATTCGTCACTCGCATTCAGGAAGCCGCGAAAAAGAAGGACGCCACTTTCGGCGAAGTGATGCTCGCGGTCAGGCGGGAAATGCTCGCGGACGGAATACCGATGGTGCTGACGCTGAATGCATTCGGAGACGCCGACTGGCGTCTCGCCAAACACACCTGAGAGAGGACCAGGCCAATGTTCACGATCGACATGCTTCCTGGAGGACGTGGTGACTCACTCTGGATCGAGTATGGAAAGGCGAACGCACCGCACCGCGTGATGATCGATGGCGGAATCGGCAGCACGCACAAGACGCTTCGCAAGCGTATCGACGCGCTGCCGGTATCGAAGCGCCGATTCGATCTGCTCATAATCAGCCACATCGATCTCGATCACATAGCCGGCGTCCTTAACCTGATCGCCGACCCGCCAGAGGGCCTCAAGTTCGACAACGTTCTGTTCAACGGGTACGAGCAGCTCCTCAAGGCGGAAGAGCTTCCCGACGAAGACGGCGTACTCGGTGCCAAGCTCGGTGAGCGCGTCACGGCGCGGATCAAACAGCGGAAGTATCCCTGGAACAAGGGATTCAAGGACAAGCTCGTCGCCATTCGAAACAGCACCGACGCGCTTCCCGGCATCACCCTCGATGGCGACATGACGATCACTCTCCTGTCACCGACTCTGGCCCGCCTTCGCAAGCTGCGGCCCGTGTGGGCGAAGGAGATAAAGAAGGCGCACCTTCAGCCGGGCCAGGCGGGTGAGAAGCTGGAAGGCATCGGTCATCCGGAAGATGCGGAGGACGATGACGGAGTCCTCGGCAGCACGAAGATCAATGTGGACAAGCTCGCCAGGACCGCATTCCACGACGACACGTCGGAAGCGAACGGCAGCAGCATCGCGGTGATGGCCGAGTACAAGGGGATACGATGCGCGTTTCTCGGGGACGCGTATTCATCCGACATCGCGAAGTCCATCGCGCGAATGGCGAAGGCGGAGGACGGAAGTGATACGCTGGAGATCGATGCGATGAAGCTCTCACATCATGGCGGCCGCAAGAACACCGGGTCTGCGATGCTCGAGAAGGTCCGTTGCCGCAATTACCTCGTGTCGACGGACGGCACTATCTACGACCACCCACATGGTGAGAGCCTGTCACGTGTGCTCGTCTCCGGGTCTTCCGCCGGAAAGCCATCGCTCTATTTCAATTACGCGAGTGACGAGACGAAGCCGTGGGGGAAGAAGGCTCTGCATAATGGAGACCATAAATACACGCCGGTCTTTCCTGATGATGAGCCCGGGATATCGGTCTCATTGTGAGCGTGGTGGTGGTGGTGGTGGCCGGACAACCGGCATCGCCACTTGCGCAGGGCGGGGTGAGCGCGGGCCGCCCAGTGCCCAGCTCCACTCGATGACCATTGGAGCATCGAGGAACTCCGCCGGAAAAACGCCACCGTATAACCGCTGAGTGCGACTCACACCGCTGAGAGGCCAGAGCTGCGCGAGGTCGAGTCGCTCTTCTGGCTCGCGCTGCCAGACGATTATCTGCGGATTCTGCAATCGGTCGAGATCCTCGGGGGTCACGAGATACCAGCCCTGCGCCGCAAGCGTCGGCTCCGCGTAGCGGGCAATGGTGGCCAGGTCGGTGGCCTGGGGAAGTGCGAACACTCGCTGAACACGGGGAGAGCTGCGGTCGTCCCACGACAACAGATGCGGCAAGTACCGGGTGCGCCCGCCACCTTCGCGCGCACCGGGATACACAGGGATTGCCGCGGCAGCCCTGGTGACGCGGGCGATGCGGAGCAACGCCAACAACGCGAGGGCGAGAATACCGACTGCGACAATCGCCAGCACGGCGCGCAAAACAGGTTTCATGATCGCGCAGAGCTCCTGTAGAGGTCAACAGGAACGTGCGAAAAACTCGATATTGTCGCTACAGGGGACGGAACGAAAACGCCTCTTGTTTTGGTCTTATCGGCGATGCCGCTCCACGACCGGTGTCACGAACATGAACCCGTAACGCTCGTACCAGCTGGGGTTGTTGAAGTATTTCACCTCGCACGCTGCGACTTTCTGCAGCGACGCCTTGAGAGCCTCAGTCAGCTCGACGACCTTGTCATCGTACACCCCGTGGTATCTCGCGTAGTTCTCATTGATGCCGTTGCGTATCTTCATCCACTCCGAGGTAGTGATGATACCGCCCACCATTGCTACGCCATTGCCGAACGTGATCGACGTATTGTAGACCTCCACGGTTCTGGCGTGCACCCTTCTGAGCTTTTCGAACCGCTGAAGAACCTTGGCGATTTCCTCATGCGCATCCTTGTAACACTCGCCGCAAGGGCCCGTCCAGGTGACTTCGTTGATGCCCTTTGCAACACCTGGTGGAATAGGCGTCGCGCACGCCGTCGGGATTCCCGGCATTCCGGGTGGAGTGTACTCGGGCCAGTAACCATCGTCCACCGCAGTGAGCGCCTTGTAGAACTGGAGGAACGCATCGACCGATGCTGGAAGAGCCCACCAGTGCGGTCCGAAAGCCGTTGACGCAAGCATGCCTGTCGGACTGTTGCTCCAGCCGCTGCTCCACACGCCCGAAGGGCCAATCTGCTGCGGCGCTTGACCCCACACCTTCAGCGGAGCAAGCGCGGATAGCGCTACCACCAGGAAAAGCACGGCGGTTTTTTGGCTGCTTCTTCTTCGCATTGCAATCATTGCGAGCAGTGCCACTATCACAAGCAGACTCCCCGCGATGATCCAGATCGCGATTGAGCTCCCACCCGAATTGATTTGACCAGATGGAGGACCTCCACTCGAAGTCTGACTCGGGGCGGCTCCTGTTGTGGCAGCAAAGTTCGCGATAGGCACATACAGCGAAGGCACGGGAATCTTCACCTCATCACCCACCCAGATTATCAGCTGGTAGTCCTTCATCCCTTCGTTCGATGTGACCATCATCCGCAGCTCTCCCTGCGTGCGGATCTGAAAACGAGCGTTGCCCTGGTTCCTGGTGGAGGCTTCCCGCAGCGGCTTGTCGAAGTTGTCCTTGTAGAGACGAAGCGTCAGATCCTCCTTTTCACTGGGCGCGATCAACATCACGGATACCGGCTGAAGCACATCGAGCTCCGGTAGCAGGAACCGATGTCCTGCACTGTCGGTAGTGCCTTGCAGCATGGCGGTCTTCCATCCCGGTACCTCCGGAAGCGTCTTCAGGCTTGGGCTGTAGACGGTCGGAGCTTTTTGCTGCGGAATTTGGGGAGGTGGTGCTTGGGCGACGGTCTGGACGACAGCCAAAACCCCACGAAATAAGACCGCTGCGATGATCATCATTGGTTGACGCTCCCTTTTTGCACGAGCTCGACGCGCCGGTTGCGCGCGCGCCCCTCGAGCGTGGTATTCGTTTCCTTCGGCCGTGACGCTCCGAAGCCGGCTGTCGTCAGACGGTCACCACCCACTCCATAGCGCGTGACCAGTGCATCCCTCACCGCAGCTGCGCGCAGACGCGAGAGATCGAGATTCGGCGCGGTGCCGCCGACGTTGTCCGTATGACCCTCGACACTCAGCTTCCAGGCGGGGTTTGTCGAAAGCGCGTCGGCGATCTCCTTCAGCACCGGAGCGGATTCAGGCTTGATCCTCGCACTCCCGAAGTCGAAGTAGATGCCGTAGACATCGACACGCCCCGCCTTCTTGAGGGCAGTGGCGATTTCTCCGCCAGCTTCCTCGCTCGGGAATGAGATCTTGACGACCCGAAATCGCTGGGGACCAACCTCCGCGCGAAGTATCACCGGGTTCCGGGCATCATCGAGGATGTAGAACTGCCCTTCTTCGTCGCCCAGTTTTCCCCTGGCATGAATCGTCGGCAGTTCGACTGGCGCATTGTTCACGAGGACTCGCATCGGAACCGGTTTTGCTTCGACACGCCGCAGTGTTCCAGAAAGCTTCCCCAGGTGCTCGAGCTTGCTGTCCCCCTTCGAGCCTGATTTGCCAAGCAGCGATCCGAGCACACTTCCAATATTGCCGACTGCCCTTTCGAGACCTGATGCGCACTGGCATGAGAACTCCGTCTCTTTACCAGTCTTGAGCTCGTTCAGCACGAGTGCGGATGTGCCCAGCGAAGTCGAGCCGGGAAATACTCGCGGCTGGCCGTTGCCGAAAATGCTCTGGTAGTGACGCGCTGACTCGGCATCGGCCCGCCGAATCGTGCGGGTTCCTCTGAATCTCGCCAGCTCCCTCGAGCCCGCTGTTTTCTTGGCTCCGCTCTCAGAACCGAGCAAAGCGCCGAGCGGATTGGTATCGTTGCTCGCGATGAACTCACCTGAGTAGGTGATGTGGATCCCTTCGGCGTCGACGGTATTCACGCGAAGGATCAGCTCGCCGTCGCCAATGTCCATCGCTACGGCCTTCACAATCGTCAGGCCCGCGCGCAGTGGAATTGCCGGCGCTTTTGCGACGACCGCCGCCTTTGACGACGTTTGTGCTCCGATCACGACCGGAGCAGCGACAAATAGCCCGGTGATGGCGAGCCCGATCCGCATTCTCCCTCCTCAGCTGGGAGCCAGTAGCAGGTTCCTGAGCAGATCGTGATCCTGCTCGGGTCTTACTTACTGAAGCGCAGTCGGTCTCAGGAACCGGACAGGAGTCAGCTTTCCCGGCGCAGGTAGATGCGGAAGCGAAGGCTCGGCGCGCCGCCATAAACCGCCGGCTTGTCGAACCGCTCGAAGAGCTGTCCGCCGTTCTTCGTGATCGCGCGCCGCGAGCCGATGTTGTCCTCATCGGTCGTGAGCTCGACGTACGGAAGCCCCTCGAGCCTTACCTCAGGAAGCAGCAGCTCGAGTGCGCGCGATGCGTATCCTTTTCGGCGCTTCCAGGGAACTACCGAAAATCCGATATGTCCCAGGCAGTACGGAGGAAGGTCAGCTGTTCCGGGCTGCCAGCGAAATCCGATGTCGCCACAGAACTCTCCATCCCAAAGCCATTTGTGGTAGCCGGGAAGGCGGTCGACTGTAGAGCCATCCGGAAGCGTAACCGGTGGTCCCTTTGCTTCACGATCGACCTGCTGTGAAAGAAATGCAGCCGAATCCTTCGCGATTTGTCCGAGAAGCTCATCGGTGACTTCGGGCCGGAGATTGTCAGGCGACCAGCCTTTTTCGAGCGCGGTAACGTAGCCCGGCAGGTATTCTGCCGCGGGCCAGACGAGCTGCATCGTACCAGCCGGGATCGAGTCGGGTAGAGCGCCCGGAATCAGGGTAGCGGTGCTGCGGGAGGCGTCGGATTGGCGAACATCGGCAGCGATTGCGCGATCGCACGCTCCTCGTCGTTCATGTCCGGAAGAATGTCGGCGAAGAGAGGCGTGCTGAGATACCGCTCGCCTGTGTCGGGCAGCATGCAGAGAACCGTCGCTCCCTTCTCCGCATCCTTTGCAACCTGGAGCGCTGCGAAGAACGACGCACCCGCTGAGGTGCCGACGAAGATTCCTTCCTTCTGCGCAAGCTCGCGACTCGAGCGCATGGCATCAGGACCGGACACGGTGATCACGCGATCGACATAGCCCGCTTCGAGCGCGTCACCCGTGAGCTTGGGAATGAAGTCCGGGCTCCAGCCCTGGATCGGATGTGGCTTCCACGACGGATGCCGCGACACCGGCGTGCCATCCGGCCTCCGCTCCTGCTTTGCGCCACTCGTGACCATTGGTGCATCGGCCGGTTCGGAGAGCACGATCTTCGTTTCCGGCCGCTCCTTCTCGAGCACGCGTCCCACACCCTTGAGCGTGCCGCCTGTTCCGAACCCCGTGACGAAGTAATCGAGTCGCTGTCCCGCGAAATCGGCGAGGATCTCTTTCGCAGTCGTGCGCGAGTGGATGTCGGCGTTCGCTTCATTCTCGAACTGTCGCGTCAGGAACCAACCCTTCGACTCGGCCAGCTCCCTCGCCGCCTGCACCATGCCGGTGGCACCGGCGGCCGGTGGCGTGAGAACCACCTTCGCCCCGAGAAAGCGCATCAAGCGCCGCCGCTCGATGCTGAACGACTCGGACATGATCAGCACCAGCGGATATCCCTTGGCGGCACAGACCATCGCGAGCCCGATACCTGTGTTGCCGCTCGTCGCTTCGATCACTGTCTGGCCGGGCTTGAGCTCGCCGCGCTTTTCGGCCTCTTCGATCACACCGAGCGCGAGGCGATCCTTGACGGAGCCGAGTGGATTGAACGCTTCGATCTTTACATAGAGATCGATGCCGGCGGGGGCGAGCTTGTTGATCCTGACGGATGGGGTGTTGCCGACCGTCTCGAGGATATTGGAGAATCGGGTCATCGTTTGGGCTCAGGAGGTGGGTTCTGCCGGAAATTAATCAGCAGGAGAACATGCTGCTGTCCGCTATCGCAAACCGATCCGGTTTATCAGTTCCACGTAACGCGGGTCTCCCCGTAGTGGGTCATAGCCAGGATCGAGATGCAGATAGATCAGTCCCGCGGAGCGGGCCTGGTAGGCTCGCTCGAGTGACTCGAACGCGCGATCCAGGTCTCCCAGCGCGCCATGCGCCATAGCGAGATATTCCGACCGCACGTAATGCTGCTTCGATTCCGTCTCGAGCCGCGTGAGAATTTCCTCCGCCTCTTCGCGTCGATCCAATGCTGCGAGCGCGCGGACAATCATCGCATCGTATGACCTGACCGCTCGATCGAGTCCCTGTCCTCGCTGGAACCACTCGAGTGCAGTCTCCGGATCGCCCATCGCGAGGTGCGCCGATCCCATCCACACAAACCCGCGGCCGTACTGATCGTCGATCTCGAGCAGCTCCTTCCCGCTCGAGAGCGCCCCTGCATAGTCCTTGGCATACAATAGAAAGCGAGTCAGCCAGCCCGCGTACTCGACGCGCAGCGGGTCGAGCATCACTGCGCGGCGCACCGCTTCCACACCTTCAGGAAGACGGCCGATCAACGGCAACGCAGTGCCGAGTACCCATTGTGCTTCGGAATTGTTCGGCGTGAGCGCGACGGCTCGCTCCAGACTTTGCGCACCCTCTAGGAATGACCACTCGTGCCAGCAGAGAACCTTTCCAATGGAAATCATCGCATCCGCCAGACCTGGATCACGCTGGAGCGCTCGCTCGGCAGCAGCTTTCGCTCTGGGATACGCATCGTCGGGCGCAACCCAGTCGTCGGCGAGATCACACCAGACATCCGCGATTCCAGCGTAGGCACGAGCGAACGAAGGATCCTGAAGCAGAGCATTCTGGAAGAGCTCGAGTGCCTTCCTCAGTGACGTCTCGCTGAACTTGTTGAAGTGGAACCGCCCTTTGAGGTAAGTCGTGTAGGCATCGAGGTTCTTGGCCGGCGCAACAAGTTGATTGGTCTCAGCGCCGAGCTTCAGCTTCAACGCCTCCACGATCGAGCGCGATATCTCGTCCTGCACCGCGAAGACGTCCTCCAGCTGCCGGTCATACGTCTCCGACCAGAGCTGGTATCCGTTCTCCACGTTCACCAGCTGCGCGGCGATGCGAATGCGGTTGCCTATCTTGCGAACGCTTCCTTCGAGCACCGTTGTCACGCTGAGCTTCTCGCCCACCTGGCGAACGTCAACATCTTTCTTTCCCTTGAACGCAAAGGACGATGAGCGCGACGCGACGTGAATACCCGGAACCTTCGACAGCGCGTTGATGATCTCCTCAGTCATCCCGTCGCTGAAGTATTCGTTTTCCGGATCGGCGCTCATGTTCGCCAGGGGAAGCACCGCTATTGCCTTGGGGGCGGTGCTTGCCTTTACGTCGGCACTTCCGTACCCCTTGGCCCCATTTCCATCACGCAGCACAGCGCGCAACGCATCTGCGAACTCCGCTCCGGTGCGATAGCGGTCGACCGGTGTCCGCGCCAGCACTCGAGTGATCGCCACGTCGACAGCTTCCGGAACATCGCGCGTCGTTCGCACGCTGGGCACGGGTGAGACGAAGCGCTTGGCGATGATGGCCTGCGCGGTCGGCCCTGTGAACGGCGGCTCACCCGTCAGCATCTCATACAGCACGCAGCCCAGACTGTAGAGGTCGCTGCGGCCATCGATCGATGGATCGCCGCTTGCCTGCTCGGGACTCATATACGAGGGCGTTCCGACGGAAATGCCGCTTTGTGTGATCGACTTCCCACCGCTCAGCGCCTTGCCGATGCCGAAATCCGCCACCAGCGCCGCGCCTTCATGAAGTAGAATGTTCTCCGGCTTGACATCACGATGCATCACATGATGCCGGTGGGCGTAGTCCAGCGCCGAGGCTACCTCGCGGGTGATGCGGAGTGATTCCTCCAGGCTCAGCTGGCGTTCCTGATCGAGTCTGTGCCGAAGCGAGTGTCCCTCCATGTTGGGCATGACATAGTAGAGCAGGCCTTCGGCACTGCCGGAGTCGAAAACGGGAAGTATGTGATTGTGTGTCAGCCCCGCGGCCATCTTGATCTCCCGCAGGAACCGCTCGGCACCAATGTCCGCAGCGATCTCGGGACGCAGGACCTTTACCGCCACCGCGCGCTCGTGGCGCAGATCGCGGGCGAGATACACGACAGCCATCCCGCCTTCGCCAAGCTGCCGCTCGACGACGTAGCTGCCCGCGAGACCTGCCTCGATCCGCTGCTGGAGACTGTTCACGCAGTGAAATTGCGTTGCTGTGTGCTCCGCTGCTAGGACAGGTGACGTCCTGCGTCCAGCTCGCTACTGTTTGGTAGTGCTCACAGTGATCTCCGGCGGTCGAACGAGCGTCTGGTAGACCACGCAATACCTCTCGGTGAGCCGAATGAGCGACGCCACCTGGTCATCGGATGCATCCGTGTCGAGCAAGATCTTGAGGCGGATGTTCTGAAATCCAACGGGCACCTCCTTCGACACTCCGAGCGTTCCGCGAAAATCGAGATCGCCTTCAGCTTCTAGTGACGCAGTGCGGAGCTCGATTCCGAGCGCCGTCGCAACCGCGTTCAGAGTGACACCCGCGCATGCAACGAGCGCCTCGAGAAGCATGTCCCCGGAGCACGCGCTCAACCCGTTTCCGCCAGTCGCGGGATGGAGTCCGGCAGCGACGAGCGCCTTGCCGGTTTCGATTTTACAAGTCACGCCTTCGCCGAGTCGGCCGGACGCTTTGAGTGTGATCATCGCCGCCTCGGGAGTGGCGCGATAGAGGCCCTTGAGCGGAGCCTGGGCGGCTTTCAGTTCTTCAAGCTTCATTGGATTCCTTCATTTGTCATATCGCGGAACGGCAATCTCACCCTCGTCACTGATCAAGGCCAGCTGTTGCCGGTCGCTCAGAATCTTTTCGAATGACCGTAGCGTTCCGTCAACGCGCATCCAGCGGCGAACCGGCCGGATGCCATGACTGTAGTCAACGTACCAGTCCACATGCCCGGCGTATAAAGGCTGAATCGGTTCAGCGTTCTTGTGATGCCACCCGAAAATGGCCACGCGCTCAGGCTTTTCCTGAAGCTTGTTCGTCACGACGACGTCCTTCTTGATGCCCGCGACGAACGTGCCGCGCTCGGTCCCTCTGAGCTGTTCCTCGATGATACGGTGATGCTGCATGAAAGTGCCTGGGGACTCGCGCTCCTCAGTCAACGGCCTTGGTTCCAGATGCACAGTTGCAGCCGCCCAGATGTCGTTCACCATCTTGCGCGTGGGAAGCACAAAACCGAAAGCGTCGCAGAACGCCTGGGCAGTATACGGAGTCATCGGCATGCGCACGAAATCCCTGTCAGAGCCGATCGCCAGATAGTCGGGCATCACCTCGTAGGAGATCGTGTGCTTGACGCTGTCGGCTCCAGCAGCAGTTACCTCGACAGTCCGAAGCCTTCGCAGAAACGAAGGGACGTTACCCGCGAACAGCTCGCGGCGAATCGCCGCCTCGCGTTCGTCGCGAGACATTCTGTCTACCGACGCGATGAATGCGCTGCCGGTCATCGCACGAGCGGCACGCATGGGAATGTCCGGCGGAGCAGAAGCAGGCAGCGTCACGTCGCCCTCGATCCACTGCTGATAGGCGCGTGCAGATTTCAGAACCCCGCCGCCTCGTTCATATTCGGGGCGCCGCGCGAGCAGCGCGTGCATGTAGCCATTCATCTCACCGATCATTTCCGTGTGCAGAATGCGATTCTCATGATTGGGATGAAGCAGGAATTCGATCTGGGGCGCACGGTAGCGGATGAACTGGCCCAGCGTATCTCGAGAGAACGGAAACGGTTCTCTCAGGTAATTCATCATGCGGGATGAGGCGCGCCAGGTTCCGCCCGAGTCGGAGACGACTTTCTTCCCATCGAGCGTGATCTCGCGGTCGTCATAAGCGAGCACGACGAGCGTGTTGTGCGGATTGCGACGAAGCCATTTGACGAGCTTCTCGCCGTGCCGGTACTCGAAGCTGTAATTGCTGTCCAGGAATGCGATGCGCTCGAGCCACACCGGTAACGAATCCTGTCCATCCATGAATCCGAACGCGAACGAGCCGCCGCCGCTGTGGCCGGTGAGCGTAACCGCCAGGTGCGACGGATTGCCGATTGCAGCACGGATCTGGTCGACCATCTCGACGATGCGTGCATTGGCTCGTTCGTATCCGTGCACGCGTCGCCATTCCGGCCAGCTTTTCGTGTCGGCTTCGAGGTAGGCGACGACCGCCTGAGGAAGCCCTCTCGTACGTAGTGCCCTGGTCTGCGCTCCAACGTGCTGAATGTCATATCGCCACCCGACCCCTGCGACGAGCTTGCGCCCCATGGTTTCAGCCGTCGAATTGCCGTTGGGCAGCGCGTAAATGATCAGGTCGACGCGTTTCTGCGCGTCCAGATTGGCAGGCGCTACGAGAGTAGCCGTGACACCAGGGTACAACTCGAGTACACGTATGCGTTCGCCGAAGCTCCCGGACTGGGCAACCTCCGAAGAATCGACTCTGACTTGTCGTGGTGCGCACGCCGCCAGCGGCAGTACAAGTGCGAGCGCTACCCTTCGGTCAATGCGGCCTATTCCCGCCACGTCGGCTTCGGCGCGGGTGTCGGATGATTCCCGATTTGCGCCATCGTCGCAGCATCGAAGATCCGACCGTTCACCATCACGTACCACACAGTCGCAGTGTTCTTGATATCGGCAAGCGGGTTTGCGTCCAGCACGATCATGTCGGCAAGCTTGCCTGTCTCGAGTGAGCCGATGTCCCTGTCCAGGCCGAGCGCTTTCGCGCCGTTCATTGTCGCAGTGCGAAGAGCTTCATGATTGGTCATGCCGCCCATCGCCATCATCCACGTCTCCCAGTGCTCGGCCATGCCGTGCAGCTGTCCGTGCGCGCCGGTTGACACGACGACCCCGCGATCACTCAGCGCTTTTGCAGCTTTGGACACGGTGACGAAGAAGTAGTCGTCGTCCGCCGCCATCGGCCGGCGCCGTGAGCGTGCATCGAGCTGTCCTCGGGGCCGGAAATTCTGAAGCTTCTCATTCTGCCATACGTTCGTATGCTGATACCAGTAGTTCTCACCGCTCATGCCGCCGTAGGCCACTACGAATGTCGGCGTGTAGGCAGTCTTCGACTCCGATATCAACCGCAGCATGTCCTCGTACAGCGGCGCGACGGGAAGATTGTGCTCGAGTGTCGTGTGCCCGTCGAGGAACATCGTCGTGTTGACCGAGAACGTCGAGCCGCCCTCCGGAACTACTTCCATGCCAAGCTGCCGCGCAGCTTCGACGATCTGCTGGCGGGCGTCCCGCCGCGGTTGATTGTAGCTCTTCACGCTGAAGGCACCGACCGCCTGCATTCGGCGCAGATGCGCCAGCGCGTCGTCGAACGACGTAGTGATCGCCTTGAAGCTGCCTTCGGCTCCATAGAGAATCGTTCCGGTCGAGAAGAGGCGCGGTGCTGTGATGTCGCCTGCACGTGCCGTCTCGGATGTCGAGAACACCATCTCCGTATCGTTTGACGGATCGTGCATCGTCGTCGTGCCGAACGCGAGACTCGCCAGAAATCCCCAGTTCGTGCGCGGCGCGATCCCGCTGGAGCCGGTACCGATGTGCGCGTGCGCGTCGACAAACCCCGGCATTATGTACTTGCCTGTTACATCGATGCGCTTCGCGTCCGCTGGAATCTGGATGTTGGCGCCGGAGCCGACGTAGGTGATGCGATTCCGATCCACCAGCACAGTCGCGTTTGGAATCACCTCATCGCCTTTCATCGTGATCACCGTCGCGCCGGTGAGAGCGAGCCGTCCCGTCGGACGGTCTGCCGCGACCTTGAATCCGATCGGGATGCCTTTGCTCTCCGGGTCCTTCTTTATGGTAGTGGTGTCCTGCGTCTCGAAGGCAAACGTCGCCGAGATGTCGCGCTGAAACAGCTCAGGACCCAGTGCCCAGTACACTCGGCGCGAGTCAGGCGACCAGTGTAGATACAGACCCGCATCGCGGGAAATGCGCCGAGCCGGAAAATCACTGACGCTCGGGCTCACATCTATGCCTTTGCCGGTCAGGGGCAGCGGCGCGACATACGCGTTGAACCTCTCCACCCATGCCACGAACTTCTCGTCCGGCGAAGGCACGAACTCCGTAGCGGCCTCGGCGAGCAGGTGCACGCGCCGGTCGCCACCGGAGAGGTTGACGCTGATGAGAGCTGCCTTTTCACCTTCCTGGGCAGCGAGGAAAATCCGGTCACCCGCTTTGTTGAATCTTGGCTCTGCGCCATTTTCGGTAACGAGCTTCGACTCGCCACCCGTAACGGACACCGTGTAGATGCCGCGGGCCTGGCTGTAGAGTGACGACCTGACTCCGTCACTGCCGATTCGCCTGAAAACGATCTGTTGGCCGTTCTCCGAGAATCTTGGCTCGACGTAGTGCCCCATCTTCGTCGTCAGCTTGCGGCCCCGACGTCCATCGAGACCGACGACGCGGATCGCACCATATGAATCGTCGTCCCATGTGGCGTAGACTATCGAGCGTCCGTCTGTCGACCACGCCGGGTAGAGCTCGGAGTTGTCTGTGTCGTCGGTTACGCGGTGCGGCTTTCCGTTCGGCAGCTCCTTGACCCACAGCTTGCCCAGCGAGGTGTAGAGGACACGACGCTGATCGGGTGAGACCGTCACCCAGCGAAGCATCTTGACATTGAAGCTGTCGGGAGCGACAAGCTGGGGTGTGCGCACGGCATCGGTAATCGTCTGATGGATGTGCGCGTTGAAGGGGATAGTCGCTGCGCGGCCGGACGCGACATCCACTGAATTGATTTTGCCGCCCGCCCAGATCACGATTGTCTCCCCATCGGGCATCCAGTCGTAACCGGGATACGTGCCGTAGATCGCCCATGCTTCCTGCTGGTCGTGATCGAGCCCATCCCACAGAGGACGCTCGAGCCCCGATTCGAGATTGCGCGTCCAGAGAACGCTCTTCGGTCCAACCCGCCGCACGAACGCCATCGTCTTTCCGCCGGGCGAGAGCTGCGGACGAAGCGCGCTGCCCGCGCCACCGATGACGGTGGTGCGGTTTCCGGTCTGACGATCGAGTCGCTGTACGACGTAGATCTGCCCATTCGCATCGCGATTGTACTGGAAGCCGCCGCCGGGTGAGACGTCTTCGGTGAAATAGACATAGCGTCCGTCGTTTGAAACGATCGGCTCAGTCGCGTTCTGCTCCCAGTTGCGACGCTCGGTGAGCTTGAGGCCGTTGCCGCCGGCCGAGTGGTACAGCCACATCTCGCCTGCGCCGAGTGAGCGGGTGTTGCGAAAGTGCTTGCGGTTTACGAGGTACTGGCCGTCCGGGGTCCACGCGGGATTGGAGACTTCGCGTTCCTTTTCCTTGCTGACCTGTCGCAGGTCCGTTCCATCCATCTTCGCTGTCCAGACATTCGTGATGCCATCGCGATCGGACGCGAATGCGATGCGCTTGCCGTCGGGCGAGAAGCGTGGCTGCATTTCGTACGCGGGTCCGCCAAGTATCAGTGTCGCGGCGCCGCCGGTAACCGGCATCGAGTAGATGTCGCCGACCAGGTCGAAGACGATGGTTTTTCCATCGGGAGAGACGTCGAGCGACATCCACGACCCCTCGGAGACGTCGTAATCGACGACCTTTGAGGTGCCGTGCTTGTCCATGACGTTCCACTTCGCCGGTATCGATGTGCTTGTCGCTGGCGGAGTGCCGCCCGACGGTGGGTTCGGCGGTGGCGGTGGAGGATTCTGGGCCGAGAGAGGGACAGCGAATGAGAACGCGGCGATGACCGTGAGTTTGTGCATCAATCAGGGGGTAGCGTTGGGGTCGGGCGATTCGCACTCGCGACACGTTCGGCGATCTCGTCCATCTGCCGCTGACGGAGCCTTGCCCAGCGCGGTAACCCCAGGATGGCCGATCCAAACATGCCGGCCCCTGAGACACCCATGACTGTCAGTGCTGACAGGAAACCGACATCGGCCAGTACGCCTTTTAGCGCCGCAGCGATGAACATCACGGAGGCCAGCCCGAACAGACCAATCCC
The DNA here is from genome assembly GCA_039931395.1 of Gemmatimonadales bacterium. Classification (GTDB taxonomy): domain Bacteria; phylum Gemmatimonadota; class Gemmatimonadetes; order Gemmatimonadales; family Gemmatimonadaceae; genus UBA4720. The sequence continues at coordinate 3,476 of JBDTRZ010000038.1, read as the reverse complement.
TCCGACAATCAAACCCGGAGCGTCGCCTTTCCGGGTGCGGAGGCGAAGTCGTTGTCCGACTGCAGTGGGCTCGAGAAGTGCCTGAAGATTTCCATTGGTCCACGTGCGGAGTGAGCCTTCCTGCTTCACGATCCCGCGTGCGTCGAACATTTCGCGAAGGTCGACGACGAGTCGCTCCCACTCATCGTCTGTGAGCTTTCGATCGAGATCGACCGTGCGCCCGACTCCGAGCGGGAGTCCAAGAAATTTGCGCGCAGGCTGACTCGTATTGTCGATCCTTTGCGCAGCCTGCTTCATCACTTCAGGCGCGATTCCGACTTCCCGGCCGATCTCCTCGAGCTCGGCGAGAGTCAGGCCACTGCGTGACGGCACCAGACTCGTCTCCGAGTGCTGCGCTTCGGCTGCGTACTTGAGGATTTCCGTGACCTCCTCCTCACTGAATCGACGATCGCTCATGCCGAAAAGTGCTTATCGCATGCAGGGTTCGTTAGGTCTCCGGCCCTCAGACGTGCTGGTCGACGAGAACGGGGTTTCCATCGGGATCGACCACGATAAAACTGCCGGGACCAGTGGTGGTCTCATCGGCTTCCGTCGCGAACTGGACTCCCTGCGCCTTGAGTTGGCGCTGCAGCTCGCGCACGTCAGTGAACGTCGGAAGTGTCTGGGCGTTGCTGTCCCAGCCGGGGTTGAACGTCAGGATGTTCTTGTCGAACATTCCCTGGAAGAGGCCGATGTTGTGATCGCCGTTCTTCAGGATCAGCCAGTTCTGTGACGCATCTCCGCCGAACGACGTGAAGCCGAGTTTCTCATAGAATTGTCGAGACGCCTGAATGTCCTTCACCGCCAGACTGATCGAGAAATTACCCAGCTCCATGACTTTCTCCTTGCAATGAGTACTGTCGCCGGTCGCATGATGCTTTTTCGATTTGCGGCTTCCCTCGCTGTCGTTGCAGCGCTCGGTTGCTCGGCGCGCCGGACAGTGCCGCTGCCGCGCATCATTCCGCACGCGCAGTGGCAGGTGCAGCCGCCTTTAGGGTATGCTGCCGACGCCACGCGGCGCAACAAGCGGTCGGGTGACTCGCTTTCGTTCCGCAACATCACTATCGCTGTGCTTGGCACGGCTGTGGACTCGACCGGTACACGACCCGTAGAGGTCGTGCGCCTGCGTCTCGAGCTGGGCAACAATAGAGAAGAGCGCCTGGCACGGGAGGGGTCCGCGTTCAACTGGCACGGCTTCCATGTGGCCGTGGTTGCGATCTACGGGCCTGGCGAGCTTGGCGCGGGACTCGTCGCGCTCGAAGTGGCAACCGTCGCGTCGTTGCCGTCGCAAATCGCGTCTTCCGGGATCGCGGGCGGCGCGGATATGCGGCTCCGAATTCCGCACAGAATCACGCATGTCACGCTGCACCATACGGGAAGCCCGGAGCCATTGGGCGCGCATGATGATCCGGTGCTGAAGCTTCGCGGGTTACAGTCGTGGGGCGCGGCGGAGCGGAACTGGTGGGATCTGCCGTATCACTTCCTGCTGGATCTCGACGGCCGGATCTACGAGGGTCGTGACTGGCATTACATGGGCGAGACGAACACGACGTACGACCCAGGCGGACATTTTCTGATCAGTGTCATCGGCAACTACGAGCGCCAGGAAGCGACGCCGGCGCAGCTGGCCGCGATCGCCGACTTGATGGCGTGGGCGCTGAAGGAGTTCGATCTGCCGCTCGACCGGATCGGCGGGCATTACAACTACGCGACCACCGGCTGTCCGGGACAGCATCTGCGCAAGTATCTCGAGGACGGGACGCTGCGGCGAATGGTGGCCGCTCGGCTAAAATAGGTGAACGGGTGCCTCCGTCCGACTCACCTGCGATACTTCACCTGTCACGTCATGACTTGACTACAGCGAGAACCTCATCGAGCTCGGTCTGCTTGCATTGGCGGATCGACAGCCCGCTGAAAGACGAACTCAAGGGCTGTTGGTCGCTGATCGAGTCGAGTCCGAGAAGCCGAAGAAGCGGTCCATCAGCCAGCTGCCATCGTCCTGACGGACCACGAAGGTGACGTACCTGCCGAACTCCGTCATGCGCACACCGCTGGAGTCGCTGAAGGACTGCTCGAATGCACCAAACTCCGTCGCGTGATCCGGCGCGACGCGTCTGCTCGAGACGATCAGCCGAAGGTCCATGTCGCGCAGGGGCGCCCAGTTACTTCGGGCCATCGCCGCCAGCTCGGTGCGACCTCGAACATTGTTGATCGCCGACCATTCGAAGACCGCGGTGTCGGTCCACAGCGCGCCATACGCTTGAGGGTCGTGACTTCGGTATGCCTGGACGACGCGCGCGTTCAACGAGTCGATGCTGGCATTCGCCTGATCGGTGGACGGTCGAGGCGGCTGCGAACAGGCGATGCCTGCGATGCAAAGCGACGCAAGAATTACCCTGATTGATGCGCTCATGTCGATGATCGTCCTGCGCCTTTGATTGTGGTGCGGCGTCCACAACAAAATGCGGCCGGCAAGCGCTGCAAGCCAGCCGCCTCGCAGGCGTTACCTCGGAAACTATGGAGTACGCGAGGTTACTCGGCGCTCCGCATTGATAAACGCGATGAGCGGACCGATGTCCTTCTCTCTCAGTCCCGGGTTCGGCATTCGCTTGCCATCGGTCGATGGCTTGATCGAGGGATCCGCGAGGAACTTCGCCAGATAAACTGAAGGAAATTTTCGCTCGGTGAGGTTCGGGCCGAAATCGCTGAGCTCGCCCTTGATCGCCACGTCAGCATGAACGTGGCAGCTGACACATCCCGCAGCTGCGAACATTCGCCGACCCCGTTCGGCTTCTGTAAATCGCGGAACTCCGATCCTTGCCAGATGCTCTTCGACGGCGCCGCGAACCGTCGTGACTGAATCGACGACCCTCCACGGCACGAGCACTGCCCTGCTCCGGCCGAATCCGCTGTGAATCGTCACCTGCCAGTCGCCGGTAGCTGGAAACGTGATTCGGCCGCGATATCCCTTTTGTCCGTCTTCGTCGAATTGCCACGTTTGCCCCTCGACCACCCGGGATCCCGAGCGCGCCTCGAGTCTCGGCTTCAATCCATATAGTGGGGATACTCCGTGCTGGCGAACCTGCCATGAGAGCTGCAATGGTTTGCCCGCGACCCATGCGTCGGGGATCTTCGAGACGCTGACGACCGCCCAGCCGCCCATGGACACAAAGCCTGCAGCGAATGCAATGAGCCCGGCGCCAAGCACGCCGACCGCGAATCTCTTCATCGTCGCTCCGATTGGTGGACACCCGTTGGATGCCGACATTGGTGGACACCCGTTGGATGCCGACGGGGCCGGACGCGTTTATACCGATCTACTCTAATGTAGTTGATCAAACGCGCGACAGAATCACAGAGTCTCCGGTGCTTTAGTGGTGGCTCAGTTTGAGAATTACGCAATGCGTACTGAGTGCGCATTGGGGGACCCTGCGCGC
>JBDTRZ010000037.1:0-27356 GCA_039931395.1 Gemmatimonadales bacterium | reverse complement strand
ACAACAAAGACATTGCCGACATTGGCTGATGCCCGGAATGTCGTGGTAGTTACCAAGAATCCGTTCTGGTTTTCTCTGAACCTCTGAGCCTCTGTGGCGCGGTTGAGTTTTGGAGGCTCTCGAAGATCCTGCGGATTCGAGTCACATGCGCGCCTATCGAGTGCCGCTCGGCTATTCGCCGCACCGCCTCAGGCGGAATGCAGCTGTTGATCGAGCCGGCTCTTGCAACAGCCGTCATCCGGGCTGCGAGCGCCGTGATGTCCCCGTTTGGAACGAGGTTGCCGCTCACTCCTTCTTCGACAGTTTCGGCGAATCCGCCTGTCGCGCTCGCTATCACCGGAACGCCGCGCACGATCGCCTCCAGCGCGACCAGCCCAAGCGGCTCGGCCCACAATGAAGGGGCAACCAGGGCCCATGCCGATCCCAGCTCTCGCTCCACTTCGGCAGCGTCGAGCCATCCGGTGAACACCACGCTCGTGTCGAGACCCAGCTCAGCGCTGAGATGCTCGAGCCGTTCCCGCTCTCGTCCGCGTCCAACGATGCGGAGGCGAGACGACGGCTCTCGATCGACGGTCAACGCGAACGCGCGCAGCAGCACTTCCAATCCTTTCTCGACATCGAGTCTACCGCAGTACACAAACAATGGATGTTGTGATGGCGAGCGACGGTATGCAGCGCTCGGGCCCGGAACAGGAAGGTGCTCACACACGGCATCGATTCCCGCATCCCCGAGCTCGCGGCGCACCCATTCGCTGCAGGCGATGACCTTGTCGATCCTCGCCACGCCCGAGCGCATCAGGGCATAGCGCGGGCGATCCCTCAGCCAATGCGCGCTCCCGATGCAACCCGCGCTTCTGCACACCCATCCTGCCTGCGTCGTGCAGATCGATCCGTCGGGACGCAGCTTCGATCCAATCGGACAGATGCACTTGAAATCGGAAACCGACAGCACAGCTGGAATGCGTCCAAGGACATGAAGGATCGCCGGCGAGAGGTGGTGCGCGAACATGTTGACGAAAACAACCTCAGGCCTGAATTCGCGCAGCGCCGTGCGGAGAGTCCGGACCGCGAAAGGGTTGGCGACCTGGAGTACGGTTTGCGCCAGGATGCTCTCAGTGCCGTATGCCACGTAATCCGCGGTGCCGTCGCCCGCCGAGCCCGCGCCACTCGTCAGAAGACGTACGTCGTCGCCGGCAGCGCGCAGTCCGTCGCGAAGCCATGCGATGTAAGCTTCCGCTCCACCTTGTCCGCGATTCCAGTCCGTGACGATGAGTACGCGCATCAGGCCTCTTCACCCGCATTGAACGCGAGCTTTCTCACTTCGTAGGCCGTCATTCTCTCTTCAGCGGAATGCGTCACACCGGTCAGATAACCGCGGAATTCGCCGGCCACCTTGAGCAATACGCCGAGAATGAGCGCCGGGAAAGTTCCGGTCGGGAGATTCTCACGCCGGCTCGCTTCCATCACACCCTTTCTGACACGGCTCAGAATCACAACCGCTATGAGAGGAGTCGCGCACGCGTATGCGATCCTTTTCGACCATCTCCAGCTCGTGCTGCGATAGCCGCCGATCAGGACACCCGAGCAGAACCTTTCTCCGACGAAATCGCCGAATCGCGAAATATTCACATGCTCGATCCCTGCGTCGGGCTCGAAATAGGCCTTATGACCGCGCGCTTTCAACCCCAAGTAGAGCTCGTCTCCGAACGTCAGCGCATTCTCCATCCGATCGCCGAATTCCAGCAGCACATTTCGCCGAAACGCGGCGTCGTGAGATGGCGCCCGGTCAGTCTCGCCGGCCGGAAGGCCTCGAGCCCACGCTCCGTAGTCACTGAGAAATCCGGCCCAGCTCAGACCGTTGCCGGGGTTTGAATTCCTGAAGCCCGGTACAGCGAGACTCCACGGACCCGAAAGCGCCGAAACCAGCCGCTCCGCGAGTCCCGGGTCGGGATACGCATGCGTCTCGGCGATGAAAATGAACGGTGCCGACGTCGCCAGCACTCCCTTTGCACGAGCCCTCGAGAGCGGAACGATCGAGTCTGTCTCGACTATCCGCACGCTGTAGAAAGCCCCCTCGTTCGCGGCTTCCGCCCGGGCCTCGTCCGGCGCGGTCGTGACAATTATCAGTTCGATCTCCGCGGCCATCGTCTGGCGCTCGAGACTCTCGATGACGAGCCGGATCCTGTCGTAGGTGTCGGTCGCGATGACGACGGACAGCCGAGGAGCAACGGAAAGCGCTACGGTCATGCGTTACGCGTATCTCCGGGTGAAGAGTCGTGTCAGGTGCATCCACCACTGCTCAGCCGGATAGAGAATCGACCGAACCGGAGACGATGCATACCATGCAACCGCCGAGCGTCGAAGCGTGCGGCTTGGCCGCCAGCCTTTCCACGCTGTCCTGTCGAGAAACCGGAACCACAGCGCGGTGAACTCCGTGGCATCGTGAACCGTCCACGGCTTGATGCGCCCGTTGAAGTGAATGATCGAGGGAAGCACGCCGGGGCCGAGGTGCAATGACGTCGAGCCGCGCACTCTGTCAGTGCTCGCGCTCCAGTTCCAGCGGGCGTCCGCGGGCTTCCATTTCCCGGCAAGCACTGCGTTGAGCGCCTCCTGATCCCAGAAGAAAACACGCCCGCGATATTTGCGCAGGTATTCGAGTGCGCGCCTGCTGACTTCATCGGTTCTCCACAGGTCGGCGTCGATCACCATCATGCCTGCATTGAAGTATTGAGAGTCGGGAGGGAGTCCGAGATCGCGGTAAGCCGCTATTCCGAATCTCGACGCCACCGAAGGAACGAGACTGTCGCGCGCGGCCATTGTGTGCGCACCGTTCGCGGAATTCCACAGCTCGGTCAGATCGCCGAGGACGAGAACGTCCGAATCGAGCCAGATAACTTTCTTCACGGTGCGCGGAAGGATCTGGGCAACCATCATCTTGTCGTAGGTCGTGACGGGCATCCGGCCCCATAACGGCAATCCACTGAATCCGGTGCGCGCGGGAGCGACCCATTCGACTGAGGTGTTGCCGGGAAGCGAGTCGGATATGCGCCGCTTGTCGCCGGAGCCTATTCCATCGTCGACCACATAGGCGAGGAGATGACGGTCCGCTCGGAGGTTTTCGGCAGCGGAACGCAGCATGACGGCCAGTGGCATTGCGTACGCGCCGTTCGCGGCGCATGCGACCGTTATGCGATCGTCGCGCGATCCTCGCATTGCTGTATCGACAGTATCTCCGACAAGGTGGCCCCGCTAATCTAGGATGATTGGCCTACCGTGGCCAAAGCCACCCGAACACGCCCGCGGTCAGCAGTCCGTAGATCAGTCCGTCGATCGTCGCCTTGATCGTGATGTTCCAGGCCCGGCGATACCAGATCGACATCTGCCACAGCGCTGCGGAGTAGCACAGGAACGCCACCGTGCCCGTGAAGCGGAACACCTCCATGTACTCCGTGCCCGGCGGAAGCGCGCGCCCCGCTATGTACCCGGCGAAGATGCCGACGATGACGAGGTAGAGGAACCAGAGAGACATATTTCGGCCCATCGACCACATCGCGTTTGGAAGAACGGTCATTATCACGTTCGGCCCTTTCATCACCTTGTCGGTGAACTCGCCGCTCTTCATGTCGTCACGCGATAGTGGGCGCGGCACCATGTAGTCGCCCGGCGGGATGTCCAGCGGACCGAGGGCCGCCCGGAAGCTGTCTTCGTCAGGGAGACGCGGGTAATCGTTCTTGTGCCACGGGCTCGCCATGTGGATGATCGAGCTGACGACGAACACGAGAACCGCGGAAAGCAGAATCGGAAGCCACAGCTGCACGAGCCCGGTCATGAGACCTCCTGTGACGTGAGTGTTCTTGCCGACTACTTCTTATCCCCTTCCAGCATCGACGTCCAGTTCAGTATCATCTTGATGGACCGCCTCTCGCCGTTTTTCGACGTCCTTGAAATCAGAAAGCGTCCGTCCGAAGAAACCGCTCGGCGCCGAGTGCCGCGGCAAGATCGGGATGCAGCACCTTGATGGCGACGTCGCGGTCGTGGCGGAGATCGCGCGCGAGATAGACCGTCGCCATTCCACCGATCCCGATCTGACGCACTATGGTGTAGCGCGTCTCGAGCGCTGTGGTCAGGCGGGAGAGGACGTCGCTCATCGGATCGCGAGCGGCTCCAACGCCATCGCATTGCCGGGCTTCGGATCCCTGGTGAGCAGTCGCCGGTGGTAGTCTATCTGGCCGAGGTGATAGCCGAAGTGCACCGCCAGATGCACGAGAAAGTCGGCGGTCCGAACGCGTATCTCTCTGATCGCAATGGGATACTCCGCCTCGAGCTGGTCCGCCGTAATCCTGCCAAGCGTCGCTTCGACATCGGCGATCGCCGCGCGCGCCAACGCCTGAAGGTCTGCGCGCGACATTTCGCGCGTCGCGAACTCGGCGTCGCGATTCCGCACGTAACCGGTCTCGCCGAGTATGCTGCCGAAGAAGTGGCGCAGGTTTCCCACGAGGTGAAGGGCGAGGTTGCCGGCGGAGTTCGAGATTCCGGGTGCGATCTGCCAGACCGATTTGTCGTCGGGGTACAGCAAGATCTGCCGTTCGAGATTTTCGAGGTCCCGGAGAAGGATGACGCGGAGTGCGTCGCGCACCATCATGACGTTATCGCTCAATTCCTGTCACCTCGCTCGCACATCCGCGTCCCTGATCCTCTTCACAAGCTCCGGCAGATTCTGCAACACGACTATGCGCGTCGCAGGCGACCGACGCACCATCACGAACGTTCGCCCATCCGGCGAGATGTCGTAGTTCGCGTGCGGGTTCGCGACGACAATGTCCGTCACGGGGAAAAGCGCGCGACGTGAAGTGACATCGAATCCGGCCGATGTCGTGACTGAAGCGGACATCAGATCGACCCTTCCTTCCGTGCCTCCGCGGTAAAACAGCTCGCGACCATCCGGACCCCATACCGGCTCGGTGCCTCCGTTCTGCGAAACCTGCACGTCCTCACCGGTCCCGGCGAAGGGCCGCACGTATACTTCCTCGGCGCCCGACTGGTCAGATACGAACGCCAGCCAGTGCCCATCCGGCGACACCACCGGATACTGGGTCTGGAACGGAGTAGCAATCAATGGCGTAATCGGCCCCCGGCCGCCACCGCCCACGAGGGCGATGTCTCTGCCCGATCCATTCACGAGATTGTCAGCGCTCGTTACGAGCCCGCTTCCGTCGGGAAGCCAGACGCCGGTGTAGCCAAGCTTGGGAGAGACGATCAGCGAATCCGCTTTACCGCTGCTTCCCGGCCTGATCCGATACACGCCGAAGACACTGTTATTCTTGAACGTCGTGTACGCGATCGACTGGCCGTCGGGCGCCCATGTCGCATCGTGTCCGTCCCGGTCGAACGTCGCCCTCGACAGAATACGCTGCGCGGGCGAAAGGATCCACACATCGCGGGCATCTCCAGCCGTGAAGTCGACCGAGACGCGACGGCCGTCGCGCGAGAACTGTGGCGCGTGAAAGCTGTGCCGCTCCGAAGTCGCAAGACGGAAGCTTCCTTCTCGATCTGCGAACACGAGCGACCGCGGCTCCTCAGGTATGTAGGCCACTGTCCCTGTAGTCGCCATCGCGAATTGAGCCATGCCGGAGCCACTCAACGAAACACTTCCCGCAAGCTCAACCGCCGTTCCCGTCATGCGCTTCGCTTTCTCGTCAAACGGCGCCGCCCACATAGTGGCGTTCGGCTCGACGTAGACCAGATATCCGTTCCCATAGCGGGCCTCGACGATCGGCACGTTTATCAGCGGTGACTCGGCTCCAGTATCGACATCGACGAGCACACACGGTCCGGAAGACGTCCCGAATGGGGTGCGAGTCATGAGCGCGGTGCGTCCGTCGCTCAACAGCTGCTGGAAAACCAGTCCACGCCCCTTCCCCACCAGCTTCTCGACAACCTTTCCATTCGCGAGCAGCACGGCGAGCTCACCATTGCCGGTCGACTCGTACCAGAGATCGCCGTTCTGACCCCAGAACGCATGTGTCAGCCGAGGACCTTTCGGCATATCGGCAGGGACGCCGCCGGAAATGGGAACTCGTTTATACGTGAATTCGCTGCGGAAAAGCGACCCGCCGCCGCCGATGACCGACCGTCCATCAGGGGAGATCAGCGGATTCAACATCCCATCGGTTTCCGGGATCATTATGGGCTCGCCCGCGTCAAGGCCCTGATATGCGAGACCGTTCGTACCATCCGGTGTGATCGCGACGTAGACCACTGCGGTTCCATCGGGAGTGATGGCGATTTGACGGTTGAGACCGGCGGGCCCTGTCCCTCCCAGCGCAGGCGCCATGATTGCCAGTCGCGATGGGACGGCCGAAGAGACACGATTCTGCGCCAATCGGGTGGCCAGCAGGTACCCTGTCACCGCGCCGAAAAGGAAAAGCGCAACCGCAGCGCCAACCATCTGGTTTGCGTTCCACTCGCGCCAGGCGGAGGTGTCGTCGACTGAGCGGTCGGCGCTCGACGCAGTCAAAGCGGACCCGAATTCTGCCGCTGAGCCAGGCCGGTCCGCTGGAAACTTTCGCAGCGCCGCATGTATCGCCGCCGCGACGTTTCGGGGTACTGTGTCTCGCAGCTCCCCGAGTGGACGTGGCTTCTCGGTCATCACCTTCGCCACGATCGCCTGCGCCGTAGGTCCGGTGAAAGGCGGATCACCGGCGATCATCTCGTAGGCGACTGCGCCCAGGGCGTAGATGTCGGTGCGATGGTCCACGGCCTTGTCGCCCATCGCCTGTTCAGGCGCCATGTATTGCGGAGTGCCAAGCGACATCCCCGTCTGCGTCATCCGCTCCCCACTGGCCTGCTGTACGGCGAGGGCAATTCCAAAGTCAGCGACCAGCGGCCGCCCGTCGTGCAGCAGAATGTTCTCGGGCTTGATGTCGCGATGAATCACTCCCCGCTTGTGTGCGTACTCCAGTGCATCCGCGACTTCCACGGCGATGCGCACAGCCGATGGAATCGGCAGCTGATGTTCCCGTGAAAGGCGACCGCGCAGCGTCTCGCCTTCGATGAACGGCATTACATAGAAGAGCAGTCCATCAGCGCTTCCGGAGTCGAACAGCGGGAGTATGTGTGGATGTTGAAGGTTCGCGGTGAGCTCGATCTCCTTGAGGAACCGTTCCGAGCCGAGCACTGCCGAGAGCTCGGGATGGAGCACCTTGATCGCGACATTGCGATGATGCCGCACGTCCTCCGCCAGATAGACAGTCGCCATTCCGCCGATCCCGATCTGCTCAACGATTCGGTATTGGCTTTCGAGCGCTGTGGCGAGACGGGAGAGGACGTCGCTCATGCGCCAAGATATGAGATAGTGGCGCGCCGGGACAGCCGGAGAAGGTGTCATTGACGCCTCGACAGGGGGTCGTACATTGGCTTGACACTTCAACGGCCTCCCTCCATGGACGGCACGGCCCCACTGGAACTGGGTCAGCTTATTCGCACCCCGGATACCGCCCTGCGCGAGGCGGCCTGGGAGAAGCTGATCGCGGACCACACCCGGCTCCTGATCGCCGTGGCAAGGTCTTTCGGTGGTGACCACGACGAAGCGATGGAGCGCTATTCCTACATCTTGGAAAAGCTGCGCGAGTCTGATTTTCATCGACTCCGCTCGTTTCATGCAGATGGCGGCGCAAGTTTTCCCACCTGGCTTACGGTTGCCGCCCGTCATCTCTGCCTCGATCATCATCGCGCTCGCTTCGGGCGGCATCGCGCCGAGCACGCATCCGATCGGTCGACTTCGCTGCGCGCAGTTCGCCGGGCGCTCAGCGATCTGACCGAAGGAGACACGCCGACTGATTCGATCGCCGATTCGGCGAGCAGTCCCACTGACGCCGCAGCGATGCGCGGTGAGCTCGACGATTGTCTTCGCACTGCTCTGGCGAAACTCACTCCGCGCGAGCGCCTGCTGCTCACGCTACGCTTCGAAGACGATCTGCCGGCGTCGAGAATCGCCGCAGTGCTCGGAATGCCAACCCCGTTTCATGTTTACCGGCGTCTCAACAACCTCCTGGCAGAGATGCGCGTCACCCTCGAGGCGCGCGGCATCGACGGCTCCGACGGTTGACCGCTCGGCAATTCGTGCGGGAGTATCCGTATATCTCCGTCAAGCAGCAGTGACGTCCATGAGAGACTCACGATGACTCCTCCTCTGGACACCGGAGACCGACACATGAAAGAGCTCGAGATCGCGGCATACCTCGACCGCGGACTTCCTGCCCAGGAGAGAGATCGAATCGAGGACCATCTGGCAGAGTGCGCTGACTGCCGGCAGAACGTCGTCGAGGCTCAGGCGCTTCTCGAGAAAGTGCGAAAACCGCGGCGGCTGGTAAGGGTTGGAATGCTGGTCGCAGCAGCCGCCGCCCTGCTCATTGTGATGCGACCAGGGATGCTCAGTCGGGGCGATGTCGCCGACTCGCGCATGCGAACCGAGACTACAGCAGCGCCTGCGCTGGTCGCTCATGGACCTGTTGGAGAGACGAGTGCTCGCCCGCTTCGCTTCATGTGGTCCGCCGACGCGAACGCGCTCAGTTACCGACTCAGTGTGACACGCGCCAATGCCACACCTCTTTGGTCGGCAAGCGGAACGGACACCGTCGCAGTGCTTCCCGATTCCATAGTGCTGCATGCCGGCGAGCGCTACTACTGGGTGGTCGATGCGCTCCTCAACGATGGATCGACGCGCTCCACAGGCATTCGTGAATTTGAGCTGACGCGGTGACGTCGATCCGCTGGGCGCTCCAATGCAGCGTCCTGTTGATTGCGTCCGGTTGCTCGACCGACCGAGCGCAGACCATCGCCGATCCGGCCAGGTCGGAATCCGCGCCGCTCGCCTTGCCCGCGGATCCTTCGACGCTCGCTGCCCAGCTCGCTGTACCTGTCGATTCACTTCGTGCCGCGGGTGAGGAGCGATACAGCCGGGAGGCGTACGACAGCGCGAAGGCGATCTGGCGCGTGGAGCTCCTTCGCGCGCGCAGCAGTCGGGATAGCCTTGCCGAAGCGCGAGTCCTCATGTGGCTCGGGCTCGCTGCTTGGCGGCTTGGTGATTACGCCGCAGCCAGGCGCGAAGGCGAAGCAGCGGTGAGTCTGAAGAGACGACTCGGTCTCGACGTTGAGCTTTCGCGGTCGTTCAACGGACTGGGTCTTGTTGCGTGGAACGAAGGACGGCATCGCGACGCTCTCGTTCTTTTCGATTCCGCTCTCGCTTCGGCTCATCGACACGACGACGGAGCTGGAGTCGCTCGCGCAGCAGCCAACATCCCGCTGGTGAAGGTGGAGCTCGGTGATTTTGACGGCGCGCGCAAGGGGTTCGAACAGGCGCTCCACCTCGGAAAGCTGATCGAGGACGATCGCACTCAGGGAAATGCGCTGGCGAACCTCGCGATGCTCGAGATTCGGCTCGGCGATCCTGCGAAGGCGCTTCCTCTGCTCGCGCAGGCGCGGAAGCATTACGCGGCGATTGACTACACGACCGGTGAATCCAACGCACTCGGACAACTCGCTACAGCCTTGAGCGGCATGGGTGACATTCAACGTGCACTCGTTGTCGTTGATTCCGCTTTGGCGATCGCGCGCGCGCAGGGACTGCAACAGGAGGTCGCTGCAGACCTCGAGGTGATTGCGGATCTGCACGTACAGGCCGGCAATCCACGTCTTGCGTTGCGCCGGCTGCACGAAGCAGACAGTCTCGACGCTTTGCTCGGGCTTGCTGTCGAGCGCGGTACGAATCTTCGACGCTCTTCGGGGATCCTTCTCGATATGGGCGAAAACCAGAGTGCGGTTGACCGCGCGCGCGACGCGCTCAGGGTGCACCGTGGTGTCGAGGCAAAAGCCGAGGCAGTGTCCGACCGCCTTCAGCTCGCGCTGTCACTCGCATCGAGGATACCTGAAGCCGCGAGATCCCAGGCCGATTCTGCATCACATGAAGCGTGGCAGTTGCACAATCAATCGCTCGTGCGGGAAGCAGCTGTCGTTTCGGCGCGACTGGCACTCGATGCTCACGACGCGAAGAGCGCCCTGGAGCACCTGCGAAACGCAGGCCGTTCTAATGCAGCGGTAGACTGGCGCATCGCTGACCTCCGTGCCGAAGCATTGCTTGCGGCGCATGACATCTCGGCCGCGCGGAGGGAAGCAGAGCGCGCGGTGGCAGCTCTCGAGCGAGAGCGTGCTTCTCTCGGATCTGGACCTGTCGGCTCAGGTTTCTTCGCCAATCGCGTCGCACCATTTTCTCGTCTTGTGGCGATTCATCTCGCGCGGGGCGACACTGCTTCCGCGTTTCAGGTCGCCGCCACGCTTCCCGGCCGTGGTCTCGCTGAAAGACTCGGGAGATTGAGCGAGGCGCCCGCATCCGTTGCGACGGTTACCCAGGGCGAGCGTCTCTTGTTGCGTGCCTCCGAGCTCGAGCGGGAAATCGCGGAAACGGAAGGCAAGCCGAACGCCGCATCTCGCAGGGCGGCGTTGAGCCGTTCGCTCGAGGCAACGCGAGGGTTGTACGAGGAGCAGCTCACCCGGCAGGCCCCTTCTCCTCAGTCGCGCCTTCTCGGATTGACGACCGTCATGCTTGCGGATATCCAGGCCCGCCTCGGCACTGACGAGGCCTTGATCTCGTATCTCTCGGGCCCTGACCGCCTGGATATGTTCATCGTTCGTCGCAGTTCAGTGTTGCATCGCAGCATTCCGATTGGCAGCGCTGCGCTCGCGGCCCGAGTGCGAGCGGCTCGCAGCATCCTTGGCGGCCAGGCGCAGAGCGCTGTCGTCGCAGCGATGATGGGTGAACTGCACGACATGCTGATTCCGCAATCCGTGATTGGCACAGCCTTGAGCGGAGCGAATCATTTCTTCGTCGTGCCGCACGGCGCGCTCGGTGCTCTGCCATTTGCCGCTTTGTGGAACAGGAGAACCGGCAGGTTTCTCGTTCAGGATCGAACGCTGAGTTACCTGCCGTCGGTTGCAGCTCTGATGGTTCCGGTGCGCGATGACAACCGGTCGATGAGTCGATTTGAAGTCTTCGCTCCCCTACCCGATTCACTTCCCGGTGCTGCGCGTGAAGGACGTGCCGTCGCCGGACTTGTCGGACGCTCCGATCTGCGACTTGGCAGCGGGTCGACGGAGACTGCGATGCGCGCTGCGCTTTCGTCGGGCGCGTCCATTCATCTGGCCTCGCACGGAACGCACAATTCGCAGAACCCATTGTTCTCACGGCTCATCGTCGGACGCTCGTCCAATGCCAGCGCGCGCAATGATGGCCGTCTCGAGGTGCACGAGGTACTCGGACTGCGCACGACGAGCCCGCTCGTGTTCCTGTCAGGATGCGAGACGGGACTCGGCTCCGCTGGTGACGGTCCTTTTGCGAATGTGTCCGAGGAGGGCTCATTGGCGCAGGCTTTTCTCTTTGCCGGCGCGGAGACAGTTGTTGCTACGCTCTGGCGTGTCGGTGACGCCGATGCGGTGCGCATTGCGGAGTCGTTTTACCGAAATCGGCGAGCGGGGATGAGACCGCAGGAAGCACTGGCCGCAGCCCAGAGGGCAGCGATCCGCGAGGGACGGGCCCTGACCTGGGCAGCCTATACGGTTTCTGGCGGTGCAACGCGCAAATCTGCTGGAGCAGTCCGTAAGATGATTACTGAACCCTGAATGGGAGAAGCGCTTATGCGGTCGGTAAATCGTTGCTTCGGAGTGAGTGCACTCGCGCTTCTCGTATTGACGGCTGCGTGCACCGAGCCGAACTCTCCGGTTCTCGGTTCGCCGCAGGTCCGCTTCGGGAAAGCGCCTCCCACGTCCGGACCGACGGTGACCGCGGCTCTTCCTTCATCAGCGCCGCAGGACATCACGCTGGACGTTCAGATCTCGGGTTCGGGGTTCGTGTCGGGGTCGAACGCACAGTGGCTCCGCGGTGGGCTCCCCGATGACCGCGTAAGAACCAACTCGACCCGCTTCGTAAGTTCAAGCTCGCTTGTTGCTAACATCACGATTTCGCTTGATGCTGTGCCCACCCTCTACGACATCGCAGTCACCACCCCAGCCGGCAAAAAGGGCATAGGTACCGAGGCGTTCGCGGTTCTCTCGATGCAGCGACTGCCTGCTCCGGACGACATTTCCCGGGCAAATGACGTGAACAGCACAGGTGTGATCGTAGGCAACCGAGGGGGCGGATGCGATTCCCACGTTTTGCCGGTCATCTGGGAAGGCGACGGATCGATTGCGGATTTGCCGCTGCCAGCCGGTTTCTGCAACGGCGCTGCTCTATTGATAAACAATGCGCAAGTCGTCGTTGGGCTGGCGGGGCCGACGCCATACAAAGTGCCGGTTCGTTGGGTGCCGGGGCCAACAGGATATGCCGCAGAGATCATGGGTTCGTTTCCGGACACTGCCGTCCTCGAGATCCACGGGCTCAACGACGCTGGTCATGTGGTAGGCGACTTGTTTGAGGGGAGTCGCAGTAGTCCCCTATGGTGGTCCGACGCTACCGGGTTCGTGACTCTCAAGCTCGCAGTTGGTTCGACAGGCTGTTACGCCACGGACATCGATGAAGCGGATGAGATCGTCGGAAGTTGTTATATCGGAGGGATTGCCG
This sequence comes from Gemmatimonadales bacterium, assembly GCA_039931395.1. Taxonomy (GTDB): domain Bacteria; phylum Gemmatimonadota; class Gemmatimonadetes; order Gemmatimonadales; family Gemmatimonadaceae; genus UBA4720. The sequence goes on along the minus strand of JBDTRZ010000037.1, from coordinate 14,743 downwards.
CTGCGGTTTTCTGGAGTTCGTCGGAAGCCGTGCCAATCATCCTTCCCCGAATGCCGGGATACGACAGTCACCATTCGGCGCAGGCGCTGAACGACTACGGAGTTGCCACCGGCTATGGGTGGACACATGGACGGGCGAACAAGATCGTCAGGACAGCCGTCCGTTGGGTTCGCAACGGGTCTTCCTGGTCGGTTGAATCAATTGCCACTCTCGGAGGCGGAAATCCCATTCCATCAAGTATAAACAATGCTGGATGGATAACCGGGTCGGATTATGCGACAGGCACGGCAATGCATGCATTCCTGTGGAGACCAGGTCAGGGGATAACCGATCTCGGAAGTATTGGTCTCGAGAGCTATGGCTGGTCCATCAACAACCCCCCGGCGGGGTCGCAGACATTGATCGTAGGAATGACCGACGTGAAAAGCATCTTCCGAGCAGTTGTGTGGCGTCCGTAATGGGAAGGTGCGAGAAATTAGTCTGGGGCTGACTTCTTACCGGTCCGAGCCACTCGCCTTCGGTTGCCCGCAGATCGAAACGTCAACTGTGTAGCCATCCTGCGACAGGAGCGCGCGCAGCATTTCTGCAGCTCAACGTGGGGCGTTGAACCGCTCGCTCGACGCGACGAGATCTGCGTACGAAGAGCAGCTCGCCCGGCAGGCCCCTTCTGCGCAGTCGCGTCTTCTCGGGTTGACGACTGTCACGGTGCGTTGCGCTGGAAGGCCCAACCATGGACAAGCGAACAAGCCCAGGATCGGTCACACTCGCGCGTCGAACACCACCATGTTTCCCCCCCGCGCGTAGTCGATCATCAACGCATCGCAGGTAATGAGCACCGCGTTTCGCCGCCGAGCTTCGGCGACGATGAACCGGTCGCTCGGATCCTTGTGCGGCCTGCCATCGGATTTGCGAACCCATTCCGGCAGCGACGTCGCATCGAGAGCAAGCGACGCATTCATAGGAAGAATTCTGATGCCTGGGTACCGCGTCTGCTCGCGCACCCATGCTCTCAGATCTCCCGAGACAATCAGCTCTCCCTTCTGAACCTTCAGCGCGATCTCCCAGACTGATGCTGCCGAAGCGAGGAGCCTGCCCTCCTCGGCCGCAGCTTCGATGGGTCGTGCTGCCCCCCTCTTGAACCGCCCTCCTCCACCCGCTCCTTCAGCTGCCCACACCCAGATATGCGTGTCGAGCAGGAGCGGCGCTGGCCCGTTGAGGTCAGAGGTCAGCACCTTCTTCCCAGTTCGGGGAGGTGGGAGAAACAATGTTGCCGGTGACTTCGATCGTTCCGGCACCACGGCCAATGAACTTTGAATCGGCTTTGTCGAGAACCGGGACGAGTCGAGCAACGGGCTTATTGTGTTTCGTGACGACGAACTCGATTCCCTTACTCTGAACTTCGTCCATCAACGCAAGACAGTTGGTCTTGAAACTCGCCGCGGAAACGACGTTGCCGCGCAGGATCGCAGAGCCTAGCGTCTCGCGAACACGATACGCCGTCGTCGCATCTTCACGGACGATTTTCGACATCTTTCGAGGTTTCATAGTTCGCTCAGGTAATGACCAGTATAATGGTCATTTTAATCCCTGCGGCCGCCCTACGCAAGAGCTGGGTCCCTCCACAGCAGGTCGCACCGCAAGCTACGGAGAAAGTCGCAGCCTCCCCGCATGCCGCGGACGCACGGCTGAAAAATGCCGGCGATCAGTAGTCAGAATCTCGGTCGCATCCAACCGCTCTGCCGTCGCGATGACCGTCGCATCGACGAAGCCTATTCCCAGTTCCCGATACTTTCTGAGCAGTGAATCCGCACGCTCGATGTCCTCCGTCTCCAGCGGCTCGACAGTGAACTCCCCGTTTGCAACCGCGTGGACGAAGGCCGCTTCGGCATCCATCGAGATTCGCGATTGAAGCAGATAACAAACTTCCGGAAGGACACACACTGGGACAACGATGTGTTCACGGTTCGCCCGCCACCAAGTCAACACGCGGTCATGCCATGAATCGCTCGAGTCGATCAACGCATAGATCGGCCCGGTATCCGCAATGACCGTCACGCGTGCGGATCTCTCCAGAGAAGATCCTCGGCTCGCTCGGACGTGTCGCTGAAGCCACTGGCGAACCGCGCGGCTATCGAGGGAACGTTTCCAGCTTCAGCAGGCGCGGCCAAGTAACGCGAAACTGCCTCACGCACGATTGCAGCTACGCTGACCCCATTCCGCGAAGCCGCCCGTTTCAGCGCGCGGAGAAGCTTGTCATCCAGGAAGAGGCTGGTTCGTTTCATACAGGCATATTACATAGTTATATGCCTGTATGCCACTACTGATATGCCTGCTACCGGTCATTACCGGAAGGCTTGGGCTGGCCCCGAATCGACACGTCCACCGTGTAGCCGTCCCGCGATAGCAGAGTACGCAACATCTCCGCCGCGCTCCTGTTCGCATGCTGGAGGAATTCAGTCTCCTGCCCGGCCCTTACGAGCTGCGCGCGCACCTTGCTCTGAATCGAATCGCGATCGGCCGGAGTGAACGGGTTCCATAATCCGGCGCGCTCGTCGTAAGTCCTCAGACTCAAGACTTCGACGCCGATGAGCTGCGCCGGCGGCAGCTCGATCGCAATGCGCTTCGTCGCGTGGTCGATTCGGACCGATGGCTTGCTCCCGATGTCGATGCCGCCGAGCAGGCGTCCAGTGACGACGACGAGTGTGCGCTTCGTCGAGCCGTAGTACGTGTTCGAGAACACGACGACGTCGCGCACCGTCGCCTCGGTGGAAACGAGCTTGGCCACGGTACGCATTCGCTCCACAACGACGTCTTGCGTGAGGGTAGTTCCGCCGCGTCCAATAATCCGTGGAACCATCGACACGGTGCAGTAGCCCATCGCGAGAATGACGATGAGAATCGAAGCCAGGACTGCCCACGGTAGCGGGCTTCGCGGGAGCGGTTGAAGACCCGGTGCCGGGGGTGTCGGGCTCTGGGGTAGCGGCTCGTCCATGTGGTGGAACCTAGCCCGCGCGTGGATATTGGACCACTTCCATACCGGCTTCCTCATGCAAGACTACTCCTCGCACGACGCATTGTCCCTCGCCGAGCTGGTTCGCACCAGACAGGTCTCCGCCCGCGAGCTCGTCGACGCGGCCATCGCGCGGATCGAATCGCTCAACCCGAAGCTCAACGCGGTGATCCACAAGATGTACGACGGTGCTCTCAGGCAGGCCGACGAGCCTCGGCGCGGCGGTCCGTTCGAAGGCGTGCCATTCATGCTGAAGGACCTTCTGTCCTGGTACGCCGGTGAGCCGACCACGAGCGGAAGTCGCTTCTTCAGAGGATGGGTTCCGCCGCACGACACGGAGATCGTGCAGCGCTATCGTCGGTCGGGTGTGATCGTCGTCGGAAAAACGAACACTCCCGAATTTGGACTGACGCCGTACACCGAGCCCGAGCTCTTCGGACCCGCGCACAATCCGTGGGATACGACACGGACAACCGGCGGCTCCTCGGGTGGCTCAGCCGCCGCGGTTGCGAGCGGGATGGTTCCATGGGCTGGCGGCGGTGACGGTGGTGGATCGATTCGCATCCCTGCGTCGTGCTGCGGGATCTTTGGTCTCAAGCCGACGCGCGGACGTACGCCCGCGGGCCCTCTCGCAGGTGAGCACTGGCAGGGAGCGGCAATCGAGCATTGTCTCACGCGGTCAGTGCGCGACAGCGCAGCGATGCTCGATGCCACCGCTGGTCCCGACGTGGGCGCTCCCTACTGGGCGACACCACCCTCGCGCCCTTTCCTTGAAGAAGTCGGCGCGCCGCCGGGACGCCTTCGCATCGCGTTCACCAGCACTCCGTTTCTCGGCCACTCGGTACACGAGGATTGCAAGGCTGCGCTTGCCGACACAGTCCGGTTACTGGAGTCGCTCGGTCATGACGTCGTCGAGGCCGCGCCGCCTGCGGACCGCGAGAAGTTCAATCGCGCATTTCTCACCGTGGTATGTGGCGAGGTTCACGCTGACCTCCTCGATGCACGCGCGCTCGTCGGCCGGGCGGTGACGCCACAGGACGTCGAGTTCACCACGTGGGGTTTGAACCTTCTCGGCGGTTCGATCTCGGCGGGACAATTCGTGCGCGCGGAGCGCTATCTACGACGCTCCGCCAGAGCAGTGGGAAGATTTTTCGAGACGGTGGACGTACTGGTTACTCCGACCCTGGCTGTGCCGCCGTTTCCCATCGGCTCACTCCAGCCGCCTGCGCACGAGCGCACTCTCCTCAGAGTCCTTGGTCGACTACGCGCAGGGAACGTCCTCAGGGTACTCGGCGCACTGGAGAAGGCGGCGGAGAAAATCTTCGACGTCATTCCGTATCCGCCGCTCTTCAACATCACCGGACAACCGGCGATGTCAGTGCCGCTTTACTGGAACGCCGCGAATCTTCCGATCGGCGTGCACTTCGTTGGGAAGTACGGCAATGAGGCGACTCTGTTCCGGCTCGCGGCGCAGCTCGAGGAGGCAAGGCCGTGGAAAGAGAGACGTCCGCCGATCTTTGCGTAGCGCTTACGAGACGAATCGGTCGACAGGTACCAGGCGGAGACCGGCGACCCGCTTGAACTCCTGTTGATTAAGGGTCGCCAGTCCGTCGCCCCGAGCCAGTGCAGTGGCTGCGATCAGCAGATCGTGCGGGCCGATCATTCGGCCTCGCTTCACCAGGTCCGCCCACAGCTCGGCGTGAAGCCTCGCTTCGGCAAGCCCGAACGGCAGTACCGGAATCGCATCGAGTAGCGCTTCGACGAACGCGAAGCGTCGCACTCGAATCGCAGTATTACGCGCTCGATGACATCCGTGCAGGAGCTCCGACGCAGTCACCGACGAGATCGCAACGGTGTCAGAGGCGAGCGACTCGAGAAATTGCGTGATCCTGATGGTTCCCCGCTCACTTCCGATCAGCAGCGAGGTCTCGAGGATTACTCCCATCGACCATCGACGGGAGGCAGACGATCGCGGGCTTCCGAAACATCTTCCGCGAACGCTGCAGCTTCGTCGGCGACCAGTGCCGGCAGAGAAGCCCATCGGGCTGCGAGGTCGCTCGCGGTCACGACCCTCTCGGCATTTCTGTCAGCGGTTCGTGGCGAGACGTAGCGCGCCACTGCTTCGCGCACGACCTGTGAGCGGGGCACGCCCTGAGCGTGTGCCATTCTATCAAGCAGCTTGGCAAGATCAGAGGGGAAACGAAGTGTGATGTGAGCGCCCTTCATGTGTTACAATGTGTGCCATTTGTAACACATGCGCAATGGCAGTGCTGCAAGCTTGGCACGGTGGAAACGGATTAGAATCCCTGCCCTATCCTCCCCGTGAACTTCCACTTCCCCGGCTGATCGATCGGACGGGTAACGCCGAGCGCGAGTGAGCCACTGAAGAACGTCGCCAGAAATTCCGCTGTCGCACGCATCCCACCGGTGGGACGCGACAGCGGAACAGGCAGACCGGTTACTTCATCGATACGAGTGCCGAGCTCGAGCAGCGCACGTTGAGCCGCCGCACCCGAAATCTCCGTCCACCCGCCATGTATTCCCGCCGCGATCCCCGGAGCAAGACCCGGTAACACGAGCGCGCTCGGCAATCGTATGGGAGCCCTTAGAATCGGGAACGTGTATCCGATCACCGTGCGCACGAGCGCTGCGCGATCACCCGCAAACTCCTTGTAGTCGTAGCCGCTCAGGCCGAGATCTCCGCCGATCTCGAACATCACCTGCGGCGCTGGTGTGCCGAGCAGGGTGCCGGCATCGCCCCGCGCATAAAGCTCGAACGGCCCGAGCTCACGACGCGCCGCCGTGCGAAGCTCGAGACGCTGCCATCGGAGATTCCCATCCGCCCTCTCATAGTAGGCAGAAAGGCCGACGCCTCGATCGACGAAGAGTCCGCTAACCTGCGGATTGACCTCGATCGCTGCCGCGGTTCGGAAGTAGTCTCCAGGGCGAATGCCCCGATTCGGTCTGAATCCCTGCCCCTTCGCGACGTACAATCCCTTCGACACGTGCTGCCTCACCGCGTGATCGGAGCCGGGGCCGATCTCGAGCCGCATCAGCGATCGCCGCTGCGCTCCGAACGTTCGCATCACAGAGGCATTGGCACTCCGGCGATCGAGGTAGTCGTAGTCATCCGCGCTTCCAAGCAGCGCCGACAACGTCGCTCCATAGCTCAATGGCGGCTGAAAATCGTTCGTGTGCGCGAGCGCGCGCTCGACACGGATGCCGGTCGTCGTTCTTCCGAGCGTTCGCTGCACGCCAAGCATGCCTCGCCCAACTTTCTCCGCCCACGCGTATCCGATCGATCCGCGCAGGGACAGTCCGGGTGCCGCGTCCCGAAAGTCATGCTGCGCAGCAATGCCCGTGAACGCACCCTCGATGCGATTGAACCGGAACACCTCGCCGAGTGTGCGGGGACTGAACCGGACCGTCGCATCCCCGACCGTGTTCCATGCCTCGGGCGCCAGATCGTCGAACTCAGCGAAGTACGTATCGGTGCTCGCGGCGCCAAGCGGCTGCTGCCAGTCCTTGAATCGCTGCTGACTCGATCCTGGCGCGAACGTCAGATAATGCCGTACTCCAGGCGGCGCTTCTGGTCCCGTCCACGACGAATCGTTCGGACGAATGTCATGGAATCGCGAGACGATTCGTACGATGCTTCTGAACTCGCCGAACAGCGCGACCCGCGCCTGAAACTCCGTGCGCTGATACGCCGGCAGCCAGTACTCGCCGTTCACTTCGACGTTGACGAGCTCGACGAACGACGCGCCGCTCACTCCGGGAATCCGGCTTCCCGACTTGAGTGTCATCTTGCCGTTGGCGACCTCGACGATGCGTCCCCGCAATCGGACAATCTGCTTCCGGTCCACGTCGAGATACATGTCGCCGTAGAAAAGGATTGCGTCGCCTTTGACGTCAGGCCGCGGCACGACGCGAACTCGTGCGAGAGGAATCCGACGCCCGGCGGAGAACAGTGTGACAGCCGTGTCGCCGCCCTCATACCTGTAGTAGGCGCCGCGATTGACGCCCAACGGGTGAATGGCGAGGCTCGCATTTCTGGGATTGATCGCTTGGTTGCTGGCCGTCGCTGATGTGACGCCGAGCTGAAGATGGTTTCCGTACAGCGTCGGCGTGGTCCATCCGCCGAAGATCGACATCAGCGAGAACGTCGGACCAACGGATTGATTGCGGTATCCGATCACCCGCTGGTCGTAGCGATCCGGGTTGCGAAATCGCACGTCGCTTGCGATCTGCTCGATCTGTGCGGTCCGTTCGCGCCGTCCGGAGTCGAGCAGCGCGATCGACATCTCCGTCTCGACACGGGCCCGATACGCGCGCAACCGCTCCGGAATCTGGGCGTTGATCAGTGCCGCCTGTGCGAGCAGCGAATCCAGCGCCGGTGACGATCGGAGCGAATCGGCGTTCGGCGACTGCGCCGCCACAGGCGCACCGACGCCCAGCGTGGCTGCGATCCCCAGCGCTACCATGTTCGCTCCTTTCTTCATGAATGCCGACAGGAGCAACAGCCGCGCCTTTCTCTTTCTATTTGCTCGGAATCGCTCCAGCGCCGGGCCAGTCCGAGTTCCCGACACGCTTGAGGTTCATCTCGAAGAAGCGGACAGGCTCCTGGCCGGGGACGATGCGGTCTCCGACCTCCCGCCATGCGCCGTCCTTTATCACCGCGGTGTAGCGGATCGTCATCGGTCCAGCGGGAATCTCCCAGACGTATCCGTCAGCTGTGGGAGTGAGCTTGAAGTCGCCTGATAATCCCTGCGCATAGGAATGGAGGCTGTACAACTTTTGCGCAGGGTCGTATGAGACGACTGCGAATGCGTTGAACGAGACCTTTCCTGTTGCCGCGTCGTAGCCGCGCCCTTCGATCACTTTGATCGATCCGTCCAGAAATGGGCCGATGCGCTCCGTCTGAATGACGTCGTGCTTCACGCCGGTCGGAAGAACGGTCGATGCCTGCCCGCGCCACACGCCGTCCATCCGGGAGAGGGGAGCCATCGCTTCCTTCTGGGCGGCGATCAGCGTTGCGGGATCAGGACGACCTTGCGCGTTGATTCCACGCGTTGCAACAGCGGAAGACAGAACGACAGCGATGACGAGTAATCGACCGAGACTCATTGATTCTCTCCTGTGGGGCGCGTGGGCAAGCCGCGGCGGCGGAAGAACATGAAATATGCGACCGCGTTCACGACAAGCACAAATACGCCGAGGGCCGCCTGGATATTTCTGTTGAGCCCGTGCGGATAGAGAACAGGAATGATGTAGTGCTCGACGAAGTCACCCTGGTATCCCGCCTGTCCACCCCGCATACGGAGATTGTTCTCCAGCGGAGTCAGCGGACAGACCCACCCCGCGAACTCGATCAGCGCGCCCCATATCGCCGCCGGCACGTGCGCATATACGAGCTTCGGCCAACGGCGCAGGAGGAAACCGCCGAGAATGACGAAGGCGACAAAACCCAGATGCACCAGTACGACAGCGCCGGCGAGCCACCGATAGATCATCGGCTAAACTACACCAGCCGCACCCTTTCGTCCGGATGTCGGAGCCGGTACGCAAGGTATGCGACGGCGGCCAGGTTGATGATGAGCGCACCAGCACGCGGCACGGTGACCTTTCGGTACAGCTCGTATATCTCGAGTGGAATGAACAGCGACGTCATCGTGATTGTCAGGTATTCGGCCCATTTGCTCTGGTGCCAGAGTCCGATGCCCTCGATGATGTATAGAGTCGCGTAGAGCAGCGCTGCCACTCCCACTGCCTGCATGCGCCGCGGACTGTAGCTCATGAGCCGCACGAGCAGCGCCTGAACCGTCGGATGCTCGGCACTCGTGGACAGCGCCAATATCCAGCTCTGGATCCGGTCGGCAGTCGCCGGCTGGAGAAGTTTGATCACGCCGAAGTCGATCGCGATCAGCCCCGCCGCTTTCACGAACTTGAAGATCGCGATTAGCTCGATCACGTGATCTCGCTCGCGCCAATGCTCTGTCGCGTGAGTCCGGGCGGGAATGGCGGGAGCGTGGATGTCAGGCCGCATTCGGCGGTGGAAGGCAAGAACCGGGCGACGCGTCCTGCTCAGCGAATCAACGACCCTTCATCGCCAGTCCCAACTTGATCAGCGAGCGCCGAAAGCGCGCGATCCAGACCAGGGTATCGACGAGAATCATTCTCCGCGCGAGCGCCGCCTGGCGACGGGCTTCGCCTTCGGCTCGCTTCCGCCGAGGCGTCCCAGACAGCGCGCGCTTTCGCGGGAGATGAGGGCTCGAAGGCCTTCATGTATCAGTGCCGTTTTCTCCTCGACACCGGTAAGGCGTCGCGCTTCGTCGAGCAGGGCTTCGTCGAGGTTCAACGTCGTCCGCATCCTGAACTTCTCCGTGGTGATATGCATCAAATGTGAGTCATTTGATGCACGACCGGTTCAGGCCGGGTTCTGAAGCCAGCTCGACAAGCCCTCCCCCGTATCGAGAACCTTCTCACGCTCGGCGATCTGAGGATGCGTCTGCTCCGGTGCGTACCCGGTCGGCAGGCCATTCTCCCGGCTCACGATCCATGAGCTCCGCTCATTCCGCTCGCGGCCGGACATGAGATTTCGCGGCGGCCTGTTGAGGATTCTCGCGACGGCGCCGTATGTGGCACGCTGATGAAAGCGATCGAGGTGATCGACGATCGAGTCGAGCGAATGTGCGGGCGCTGCGACGGTGTCGTTCATGATGACTCCTGATTCAGTTGGTCCCAGGGAATTCTTTCACCGGATCGAAGCATCGCACCCTCATTCACTCGACCGGGAACCGAATCTCATCGGAGCCAAGCGTTACAGCGCGGAGGTACCCTGCGAGACAGAGCCTATTTCGTCGCCGCGCCTCCGGCCCGGCTCTTCTCCTTCAGCTCGGTGAAACAGTTCAACTCGACCACCGTCGGCTGAGCCCCGACTTTCTGAATCGGCACGACGAGCAGAAAACGATTGCCGTCTGGCGCGACGTCATAGGTGTACGTGCGACCGATGCCCAGCCGGTCGGGCTGCGTCTTTCGAAAAAGCTGCACCGGCTTTTCGGGCTTGCCGCTCGCGAGATCGACGGACGCGGCCATCACCGCATCGCAGTCTATCGGGTGCGCTCATCAGCGCAAAAGATAGCTATCTTGAGACGAATGGCTGGACAAACATCCCCTGACAAGCTGTCGCTGAGATCCATCCTGGCGGCCGGCATCCGCACGCATCGCGAGGACATCGTTGAACGCTGGCTCGAGAGGATCAGCGCGCGCGTGACGATCGGTGACAACGACATCTTTCCAACCGAGCACCTGCTCGACCACGTCCCCATTCTGCTCGATGGCGTCGCGGATTATCTGGAGACGCCCGGCCAATACCTGGATGATGGTGGGCTCGTTACGGCCAAGGCCATGGAGCTTGGCGCTCTTCGACACTCCCAGGGATTCGACGCATACGAGATCCTCAAGGAGCACGAGATACTCGGCCGCATCATCTTCTCGACGCTTCGTCCGATAGCGGAGGAGAACGCCGAAGCCGCGGGGCCCGCGCAGGTACTGCAGTGCTGGGAGCAGATCGGACAGGCGGTCGAGATGATCATGCAGGCAACGGTGATGCACTTTCTGCGGCTTGCCGCGGAAAAGGTGTCCGAGCGCGAAGACAGGCTGCGCCGCTTCAACCGCATGGTATCCCACGAGCTGAAGAATCAGGTCGGCGCCGTGCGCGGCGCGGCCAACATGCTGCAGGAGACCTGGCTGGAGGAGCCGGAGCGTGTCCGCTTCCAACGGATGATCGTCGAGAATGCGGAGGGTCTTCAGAAAGTGCTGACGGATCTCGAGGAGCTGTCACGCCTCGAAGCGGATGCTCGCCACGCCAGAAATGTTCTTCTTCCGGGAGCCGCGGCCGAAGCCGTGCGACGGCTTCGCGAATCGGCTCAGGGGAAGCGGGTCCAGGTAAGAATCCTCGACCTTCCACCGGTGGAGGTGGACGCAGCGGCGGTCGAGCTGTGTCTCCTGAACTACATCTCGAACGCAATCAAGTACGCCGACGACAGCAAGTCCGATCGGTGGGTGGAGATCTCAGGGGAGCTCGCCTATTCCGAGGAGCTTGCAGGAGAGCTCATTGTTCGGGTGAAGGACAATGGCATCGGCGTGCCCGCAGATGCGCGTGATCGCTTGTTCGAGCAGTTCTACCGCGCTCATTCCAAATCGGTAACGTCTGCGGAAGGAACAGGGCTTGGACTCAGCATCGCCCGCGAAACGGCCGAGTCGCTGGGCGGGCGCGCGTGGGCTGAATTCCCTGATGAAGGTGGCTCAGTGTTCATCTTCACATTCCCTTCGAGACGTGTCGAGGACACTGCAGCCGCGGGTACGCGGCGTCCGGCGGTCGACTCGTAGCGCGGAAGCGCTATGGTGACAGTCGTTCCCAGACCCGGCGCGCGGCACGGCAACGGGATTTACGTTTGGAACTGCGCGTGCTACAACCAGCGGCCGACTGTGTACTTCAACAATTTTGCGCAACAACATCAATCTGCCGGACCCGATCTCGCCCGCCACCGAAGCCGGTGAGGAAGCGATCTGGCGACAGAAGCTCGCGGTCAAAGGCGTGAGGCCGGGACCTTTGGGCCCTCCTTAGGCGCCTTTGACGCGACCGTAGACGCTGCTTGCCGCACGTCCCCTCGCTTAACGGGTTACAGGCCGGCAATTTGTATCCAGGTGAATGTAGTAAACGATGTCGTGGAGGAGGTGGATCATGAAGGCAAGAATCTGCTTGGTGATGCTGCTTTTTGTGTTGAGCGCCTGTGACGGGTCGACCGGTCCCAATGGAGGTGGCAAGGTTGCAATAAAATTCGGGGTTGGATCATCGACCGGAGTGTCCGCGAACCTGCTTGTTGCCGATCCACGACTGGCGGCTGACGAGCTGACCCTGACGGGAACCAACGGAACGTTGGTGATCCAGGATGTTCGTTTCATCGTCGAGGAGATGAAGCTCCGTTCATCGGATGGGGTCAGCGGGTGCAATGAGGCCGATGACGAGAACGAGAACGAGAACGAGGTGGATGACGAGAACGAAGGTGACGACAATCTCGTTGTCTCGCGCGACGAAGGTGTCAATCACGATAACGACGATGGGGACGATGAGAACGACGACGACTGCGAGTTCGAAGGCGGACCATTCATCGTCGATCTTCCGCTCGTTGGCGACGCGACCATAGCGACCGAGAACGTTCCTGCCGGCACCTACGATTCGTTCAGGTTCAAGATCGACGACCTCGAGCAGGGCAACGATGACGAGGATGACGATCGGGCGGCGACGCCTGCGCTTCTCACCCAGATGCGCACTGCTTATCCGGACTTCCCGAGTCGTGCGAGCCTGGTTGTGAAAGGCACGCAGAACGGAACGCCATTCACGGTGTTCTTCAGGTCGAAGATGAAGATCTCCCAGGCGATCAACCCGCCGCTTGTCATCCCCGGAGACAAGGCTCTGACCGTCAAGATCGATCCCACCGCGTGGTTCAAGAACGGAACGAACGTCGCGGATCTGCTCTCGCTCAACGGGAAGCTGGTCAATTTTGGCGCTCAGTTCGGAAGAGGGATATCGAGAGTCAAGCGAGGGGACGACTAGCAGCGGCGGGGCTGACATGGCCTCACGGACCAGAGTAATTTCTGGTCCGACAAATCGAGTCCAATTCCATCCCTGCAGGGCGGATTGTGTCCGCCCCAAGGAGTGCCATGTGTTCGCCCAGGTGCTGCACCTGTCGTAGCGACACGCGTGCAGGACAAGATCGGCATGCAGGGAGACAACACGATCCTTTTCAACACGCGCACGAACGACGACATCGACGGGTTCGACTTCAAGGTGGATGACGTCCGCGTGCTGAAGATCACGCTGCAGGTCGACGGTCGGCCGATGCCGGCGATCGTTCGCGTGGGGAAGGACAGTCAACATCCGGGCGCGTTGCCACTCGTAATAACTCTGAGGTAGCGCCTCACATGATTAGTCGGCTTACTCTGCCTGCCGTCGTGCTGGCGTTGGCTGCGTGCACGTCGCGTCCGCCCGCAACCGCGCCGGTTCCAGTTGGTGCGCGGCATAGCCTCATCCCGCTTCCGTCGTCGGTTCAGATCAACCCGGCACAGACGTTCGTCGTCGACACGCTGACGACCGTGTACATCGATGAGCGCGCCGATGCGTCGGTAGAGGGCGTCGCGAATCATCTCCTGACGATTCTCGCGCATGCCGTGAAGCCGGAAGTACGCCGGCTGGCTTCGGGTGCTGTGCTGCCGGCGAAAGCGATTCAGCTGAGGATCGACTCCGCAAACGCTGCCACCGGAACCGAAGGTTACGAGCTCACCGTCACGCCAGCCTCGGTGACGATCGTCGCACGCACTCCGGCCGGACTCTTTCACGGCGTTCAAACCCTTCGGCAATTGCTCCCGGTCTCCGTCGAGCATCCCGGTGCAATGGGGCGGAAGCTCTGGGTGCCGGCAGGTCACGTCGTCGATGCCCCACGCTTCGAGTGGCGCGGCATGATGCTGGACGTTTCCCGCCACTTCCTCGGCGTGAAAGACGTGAAGCGGTTCATCGATCTGATGGCGCTGTACAAGCTCAATCGACTTCACATGCATCTGGCCGACGACCAGGGCTGGCGCATCGAGATCCTGTCACGCCCCAGGCTGGCGACCATCGGCGGTGGCACGCAGGTGGGCGGCGGACCGGGTGGCTACTACACGCAGGCGGAGTACAAGGACCTCGTCGCGTACGCGGCGAGCCGTTTCGTCATGATCGTTCCCGAGATCGACATGCCGGCGCACACCAACGCCGCGCTGGCTTCGTATCCCGAGCTCAACTGCAACAACGTGTCGCCGCCGCTTTACACCGGTACTGAAGTAGGATTCAGCGCGCTCTGCGTGGACAGCGCGAGGATCTATCCCGTTATCGAAGACATCGTCCGTGAGATCGCAGGACTTACTCCCGGCCCGTACTACCACATCGGAGGTGACGAGGTCAAGAAACTCACGCACGTTCAGTACAAGACATTCATCGAGCGAATCCAGGGAATCGTGAATGCCAACGGCAAGCGGATGATCGGCTGGAGTGAGATTGCACCTGCGCAGCTCTCTCCCACGACGATCGTTCACACCTGGATCCCGGATTCATCTGCCATTCACGTGGCCAGAGGCGGGAAGGTGATCATGTCGCCGGCGAAGCACACCTATCTCGACATGAAGTACGACAGCTCTACCGTACTCGGGCTGACCTGGGCGGCAATCATTCCAGTGAGGGGCGCGTACGAATGGGATCCAGCGAATTACACCCCTGGCGTGCCGGAGACTGCAGTGCTCGGCGTGGAAGCACCGCTGTGGTCGGAGACTGTGACCACCGCCGAGGACTACGAGTACATGGCGTTTCCGCGGTTGATCGCGATAGCGGAGGTGGGGTGGAGCTCGGCTGCCTTGAGGGCATGGGACGGTTTCAGAGCGAGACTGGAATTGCAGACCGCGCGGCTGAATGCACTCGGAGTTAACACTCCGAGGTAGTAGCGGCCGCTACGCGTGCGACTTGGGCGTTCCACATGTGTAACAGACGGCGCAGCGCACTTTTTCCGTGCGTTGCCCACGCTTTCGCGGATTGACCGAACCATTGCGTACACAACGCGCAACATGCTAGACTATCCTGCAGGTACCCGTGGCGATTTACAGCAACTTGCGGCCACGTTAAACATTCCGCTAAAGCGCTCC
>JBDTRZ010000036.1:0-27450 GCA_039931395.1 Gemmatimonadales bacterium | reverse complement strand
ACGTGGACGAACTACACCGGTCTCGATCCGGAAGTGTCGAACTTCTCGAACGTGGCCCTCGGCCGCATTCAGGACGTGACGCCGTATCCGCCGAGCCGCAGCTTCTTCTTCTCGATCAACACCACCTTCTAAGCATAGAGTGATCGCACATATGAAGAAATACACAACGATTGCGCTGGCGGTGGGGGCCTTGAGCCTCGCCGCGTGCAAGGACAACGCGGTGGTGAACCCGGAGGACGCGCCGACGGTAGAGGCGCTGAGCGGAGCGCTCACGCGCGGCACGCTTCAGCAGCTCGCCACGGGCGTACTCGCGCAGGATCGCGCCGCGGTAGTCGGAACCTTTACGCACTACGTTCTCTCGGCGATCTTCGCGAGAGATGTGTACCGCATCGACGCTTCCGAGCCCCGCTATGTTGGCGAGACGCTCGCGGGTCAGCCTGACCCCGGAAGCTTCGCCGGCGGCGGCGGGTGGGGCCAGTTCTACACCGCCACCCGTGCCGCGAACAACCTTCTGATCGCACTCCCCGGCGCAAGCACGGCCGAGGTCTCTGCGACTGAAAAAGCAGCGACGGCAGGATTCATCAAGACCATCAAGGCTCTCGACTATTACCGAATCGCGGAGCTGAGAGACACCGTCGGTATGGCGATCCAGACGGACGACCCTGACGAAGTCACGCCGATCGTCTGCAAGACCCCGGCGCTGGCGTCAATTGCGGCGCTGCTGGACAGCGCGCTGGCCGATTTGAACACGGCCGGCGGAGCGACCGCGCTTCCGTTCGTGCTCCCGACGGGCTTCACGGCCTTCGGCCGCAACTACAGGACGGTCAGCAACATCATCCTGTTCAACCGCGCGCTGAAGGGTAAGGTGGATTTCTATCGCGGACTCGACAGGACCAACCCGCAGCCTGCGCTGTTCAATCAGGCGGTCACCGAGCTGACGCAGGCTCTTGGCGGAGCTGCCGCAGGTGCAGTTCCGGCGTCGCAATTCTCGGTTGGTCCGTATTACAACTTCGTTCCCGGCGGGTCGGAAGCGACTGCGAACAACCGCTCGGACGACAAGATCGGGTTGAATCCGGCCGTGAAGGCGGGCATCGAGGCCGCGGACACACGCGCATCGAAGATCGTCAATCGCAGCGCTGCGCTTTCAGGCTTTGGGATCTCGACGTCGATCACATACGTTGGCGCAGTACCGAGCACGACGAACCAGTCGATGCCGATCGGAATCCTGCGTGACGAGGAACTCGTCCTGCTGCGCGCGCAGGCTTACATCGAGGCCGGCAATCTCCCCGCAGCAACGGCCGACATCAATTCAGTTCGAACCAGCTACGGCCTGGCAGCGCTTCCGACCCTTGCCAGCAAGGAAGCAGCGCGCACCGCTGTTCTCTATGAGAAACGCTACTCGCTGCTCTTCGAGGGGCCGCAACGTCTGGTCGACCTTCGCGGTTATGGTCGTCTGAACGCGGCGTTTTTCCCCCCGGAAACCGCGACTGATCCGTACAACGCGGCGTTCCCGATTCCGCGCGGGGAGCAGGATGCACGCAACAACGATTTCGCCTGCCACGCATAATCAATTCGGCGGGACTGATTGAAGAGCGACCCGGCTGGAGCAATCCTGCCGGGTCGTTTCTTTTGCTGCCGGATGGTCGAGAGATGGACTGGCGCGCCCAATGCACGGCCCACAGATTGAAATCACTGTCGCCTGGGAGGGCACATGCTTCGCGGTCGTCTGCTGGCTGGCGTGGTCGTCCCCTTCTGGCTCATCGCCTGCGCGCACCCGCAGAGCGCGAGCCAGAGCTCCTCTCACGCGGAAGAAATCACCGAAGAGGAGATCGCCGCATCGAACCAGGTGAACGCTTACGAGGTGGTGCGAAAGCTCAGAGCGAACTTCCTGAGCTTCCGGGGCAAGACCAGTCTGATCGGGACGTCGAACGCGGATCCGACTGTCTACGTCGACGAGATCGCCTTCGGTCCGGTCAGCTCGCTGAAAACGATCCCCGCTTCGCAGATCACACGCATCCGCCTCTATCGCTCGTGGGAAGCCACGACGAAGTATGGCATGGGGAACATGGGCGGAGTGATCGCAGTCAGCACGAAACAGTAGCGATCCGGCTCAACTCTTCTTGAGGTTCGCGCAGGTCATGACGTCGCTGAGCTGGCTCCCCTGCCAGTAGACGTTGACGTGAAACGTTCCGTCTTCGGGGAGGGTGAGCGACATCTCCCCCGTCACCTGGCCCCGTCCATTGTTGCCGACTTCGATGACGGGGAACTGCTCGATCCCGACGATCGGAAGGCTGCCCGACCCGCAACGCCCGAGCAGCACCGCCCAGCGAAGAGATGCCGTCTCCTGCAACGGTGTCGACAGCGAAATGTCGACCAGCGTTCGATTTGGGTCGAGCGCCGTGAGTGTCACGTTGCCGAACGCCTTTGACTGTCCGGTGGGCGCGACCTTGCCTGTGCGCTGTTGAGTGGGCTGGAGGGAGCCGGTCCACCGCAAGGGCTTTCCCGAAGTCGAGACCGACGCAGTGGGCGACGGCGAAGTGGATGCCGTCGATACGGGAGTCGAGGAAGCGCACGCTGAAGCGAGGCCTGCAAAGAATGCGGGAGCGAAGTAGTTCTTGAGGCGCATCGGAAGTGGGTCGAGGTGGTGGAGCCGATTGAAACCGTCGAAGCGTACAACACCGGTATAATCGGAGAGGGACCTCTCCAAGTAAAGCGCGTCACGTCTTCCGGAACAGCTTGACGAACCCGGTGTACGCGGCAATTACTTAGGGGATACAAGGCCGGGCCCGAATGTCCTGTCCCGGCCCAGGGAGAATCGAGTGGGCTTTCGCGCTACGTTCGTATCTGCCGCGTTGGCGGTGATCACCGTGCCTCTCTTCTCCGGCGTCCATCTCACGGACGGCCTGAACGCACAGGAACGTCGCGGAACCATCCTCGGAATCGTTCGTGATTCGGCCGGGCACGGAGTCGCCGGTGCGACAATAGAAGTCGTGCGCTCCGAACAGCGTGCCACGACCGATGCTGCCGGCCGCTTCAGGCTGAGCGGCATCGCGCCTGGTGAAGTCGAGCTCCACGTGAGGCGGCTTGGATTTTATCCCGCTGCCGCGCGCGTGATGCTCACTGCGGGCGCGCAGCCCGAAGTCGACGTCACCCTCTCGCCCGCACCCACACGTCTTGTTCCAGTCGAAGTCGTCGAAGCCAGGAAAGAGGTCTATGACTCACGCCTCGCCGGCTTCAACGACCGGAAGACAAAGGGAGTGGGACACTTCGTGACGCGCGACAGGCTGGAGAAGCTTCACTCCAACCGCTTCATGGACGTCATGCGCGAGGTTCCCGGTGTTCGCGTCAAACTCGTTCGCGGCGGTGGCCGCTCTCTCCTGCTTCGCGGCGCCACCTGCGATCCGCTCGTGTTCATCGATGGCAGTCCAGCATCGGCGGGAGTCGTGGACCTCGACATGATCGATCTGTCGACGGTCGAGGGCATCGAGATATACGCGGGGCTTGCAAGCATTCCTGCTGAATTCGTGAGCGCCCGCGGCAACGAGCGGTGTGGTGTGATCGCGGTGTGGTCGCGGCCGTATCGCTCCCGCGTGAACAAGCAGTCGACAGCCGGAAGATCTGCGCAGCTCGAGGCGACGCTCGCGTCACTTTCCGTCTACACCGCCGATCAGGTGGACATCCCCGCCTCTCTCATTCCCGGCTCGGCCGCGGTGCATTACCCGGATTCACTGATGCAGGAAGGTGTCCCGGGACGCGTGGTGGTAGAGCTCGTCGTGAACACCGACGGTAGTCTTGACGGGGAGTCCGTGCGACTCGTGTCCTCAACTCATCCGCTCTTTACGGACGCAGTGCAGTCGGCGCTGAGTGCTGCGCGATTCCATGCGGCACTGATCAAGGCCAGGCCGGTGCGACAGCTGCTTCAACTTCCCTTCGTGTTCGCTCCGAAGTCCTGACTCGCGAACGACTGCAATTCGTCAGGGGCCAGACGGAGAGCTCGACCCGACAGAATCCCGACAATCTGCTGACACAAAGCTTGCGCCGCTTATGTACGGCCGTGCATCTTGCCCGCTGTCTTTCGTTGCCTCCCGCCGTTGTGACCTGGAAGCCCGTGCTCTGCCTTCGTTTATGGCTGCCGCTCGTGCTTCTGGCGGCTGCGGGCAGGTTCCGCTTTTTCCACAGGGGGGTTGGGATGAAAGAATTGGTCCGTCCGAGACTCGCCTTCGTCTCGTGCGCTGTGCTTCTGTCAGGCCTGTTTTCGGCTGGCACGGCAAACGCTCAGGCGTCGGTCATCACCGGCAAGGTAACAAACCAGCAAGGCGCTCCGATCGTCGGAGCGAACGTCGTTCTCCTGAACATGGGACTCGGCGCAGCAGTGAGCTCGACCGGCACGTACAGCATCACGGTTCCCGAAGATCGTGCCAGCGGGCAGCAGGCAAGCCTCATCGCGCGGTTCATCGGATTTACGCCTGAGACACGGACAATCAGGCTTTCCCGTGGACCCCAGACGATGGACTTCGTCCTCCAGGCGGATCCGTTCCGCCTCAGTGAAGTCGTCGTAACCGGAGTGAGCAGCGAGACGTCGCAGAAGAAGCTGACGATCTCGGTCGCGCGCATCTCCGAGGAGCAGATCAGGCAGGTTCCCGCAAGCTCTCCTGTCGCCGCCCTCGCGGGCAAGGTGTCCGGTGCCAAGATCAACATCGGCAGCGGGAATCCTGGTGCAGCGCCGACAATCCGCCTGCGCGGATCGACCAACCTCGGCATCGGCAACAGCTCGCCGATCATCATCGTCGATGGTGTGCTGACCCGTAACTCGATCGCCGACATCGATGCAAATGACATCGAGTCCATCGAAGTCCTGAAGGGCGCTGCAGGTGCCTCATTCTATGGATCCGATGCGGCCAACGGCGTCATCAACATCACCACCAAGCGCGGGCGCAACCTGCCGGAGAACAAGGTCGCGTTCACCATGCGCAACGAGGTCGGAACGTCCAGCCTTCAGCGCTACGTTCCGCTCAGCACCGCTCACGGCTACCTGACCAACCCTGACGGGAGTTACAAGCTTAACGCGGCGGGTGGCAGAATTCCGAAGCCGGACGCGTTCCTCGATGTCAAGTATCCGACGGACGGTCCGAACCGCTTCCGCAACCAGCTCAAGGAGTGGATGGGCGACGGCACGTTCATGTCCACCAACCTCCAGCTCGGCATGCGTCGTGGAAACACGAACTTCAACACATCGTACACGGCCGATCATAACGCGGGCATCCTTCCTCTGACGAAGGGTCAGTACCGCCAGAATCTGCGTCTCAACGTGGACCAGGGACTCGGTGACAAGGCGGACTTCTCGTCGAGCGTCACTTACGGCGTCAACCGCAACGACTACGATCCGAACAACGCGCAGAGCTGGTTCGAGCTGATGCAGATGCCGCCGGACATCAATCTGCGCAATCCGAACGGAGACGACACGGTTGCGTTCTTCCCGAGGATTCCGACGGCTGCTTCGCCGAGTATGCGCCAGAATCCGCTTTACATTCTCAACAACAACGATTTCAAGCTCCGTCGCGAGCGCATCATCGGGTCGCTGTCGGCGCGCTACCGTCCGTGGGAGTGGCTGCGATTCGAGGCCGCTTACGGCACGGACCGTCTCAACCGCGCCGAGACGGATTACAATCGCCGCGGCTCGCTGGGCGAGGGTGGCCAGCCGATTCAGGGCGACCTGAGCCGGTTCACCCAGAACAACGTGTCCGATAACTCGACCGTCAACGCGACGATCACCAAGAAATTTGGCGAGCTCGTCTCCACGACGCGTGGAGCGTACCTGTACGAGCAGGGTCGCCTGTCGCAGTTCTTCGCCAGCGGGTCCCGGTTCAACGTCACTGACGTGCCCGATCTCGCAGGTCTTGACCCGACGCAGCTCGCGCTGTCGTCGCAGGAAGAGGTACAGCGGTCCAGCAACTTCCTCGTGTCTCAATCGCTCGACTTCCGCGACCGCTACCTGTTGGACGTGCTCGGCAGAAGCGACGGCTCCTCGTTGTTTGGTGAGGGCGCGCGGCGCAACGAGTTCTATCGCGTCTCGGGTGCGTACCGCCTTGGCGAGGATCTGAAGATCAAGGGCATCCAGGAGCTCAAGCTCCGTGCTGCCCGTGGAACCGCGGGCCTGCGCCCGGAGTTCCTCGATCAGTACGAGTACTACACACTCACTGGCGGTCAGTTCTCGAAGACGCAGCTCGGCAACAAGAGCCTGAAGCCTGCAATTCAGACCGAGAACGAGTTCGGCCTCAACACATCGTTCCTCGATCGCTTCGACCTCGAGATCGTTCAGGCCAACCGTCTGACCAAGGGCGCGTTCCTGAACATTCCGCTCTCGCTTGCCGCTTCAGGTGGCTTCCAGACCCAGGTTCAGAACGCGGCTGACGTTGAGGCTCGGACAACCGAGCTCGCTCTTCAGACCCGAGTAATCGACCGCCCGGATTTCAGCTACTCGTTCAGCCTGACCGGTGACCACACGACCCAGAAGATTCTCAGGCTGGGGCGCGCGGCATTCCGCGTGAACGCTGGTGGCCAGGGACAGGACGTCTTCTACTACAAGGAAGGCGAGAACCTGGGCATCATCTACGGAACAAAGTGGGTTCGCACGTTTGCCGAGCTGAAGGACAATCCTGCGAATGCCAACGTCGTCGAGACCGATTACGTCGTCAATCCGCTGGGATTCCTCGTGCTCGCGGCGAACCGCGGCAAGCCCGGCGAGGCACCGATCAAGTACATCAGCCCGGACGGACTCGACCAGCACACGATCGGCGATGTGAATCCTGATCTGAACTTCGGGTTCGCGAATAACGTCCGCTTCAAGGGCTTCTCCCTGTACGCGCTGTTCGATGGCCAGCGGGGCGGAGACGTGTACAACTTCACCAAGCAGTGGATGCTTCAGGATCTGCGGCATGGCGACATGGACATGAGCGACAAGCCTCAGGATCAGAAGGTCGCCGTAGGATTCTTCACGGGAAGCGTCAGCCTGTACAATGGACTGGTCGCGAACGACTATCTGGTCGAGGATGGCTCGTACGTGAAGCTGCGGGAGCTCTCGGTCGGTTATACGCTGGGCGACCGGCTCCTTCATCGCACAGGTCTGAGCCGACTCACGAGTGGCGTCAAGCTGGCGCTCATCGGCCGCAACCTGTACACGTGGACCAGCTACACGGGCTTCGACCCGGAAGTGACGGCCGGCAACGACTTCAACTTCCGCATCGACGGCTTCCGCTATCCCAACTTCCGCACCGTTACCGGACAGATCGAGCTCAGCTTCTGAGCCCGGACTGGCCGAAACCCTAATATTTCGAGACCAATGAGACGATTCTATAAGCTGGTCGGGGCAGCGGCGCTGGTTGCCGCTGGCGGCTGCAACCCCGACCTCGAGATCACCAATCCGAACAACCCGGACGTGCTCCGCGCGCTCGCGTCGCCGGACGACGTCAGGAATATCTCCATCTCGACGGTGAACTCGTGGTACCTCACGAGCACTTACGTCGAGCCGTACATCATGATGTGCGTCACCGCCGACGCATGCACGGCCAATTTCGGAAATTTCGGAATGAGGTTCAACAACCTCGAGCCGCGCATCGCTTACGAGAACAATTCCGCGGGCGGCGACCGCGAAGTCGCGCGCCAGCCGTGGGACGGCAACTACGGCTATCTCGGTGCCGCGAACGATGCCCTCAAGGCGTACGCTGCGGGCGTAGCCCTCACCACGCCGGCCGAGACGGCCAAGTTCAAGGCGCTCGCGCAGTTCTCGCAGGCTGCGGCGATGACCAACCTGGCGCTCATCTTCGACAAGGCGTTCATCGTCGATGAGGACTTCGATGCCCAGGCCGGCGCGCCGGAGCTCAAGCCATACAAAGACGTGTCCGATGCGGCGCTCGTTAAGTGGGAAGCGCTCATTGGCGCGACGAACGGAAAGTCTGAGACCTATGATCCTACGGTCATACCTCTTACCGTCGGTCCGCTCACGTCGGTTCGCCTGAACCGCTTCGCCAATTCCATGGCGGCGCTCCTCATGGCGTACACGCCGCGCAACGCGGCTGAGGCGGCGGCCGTGAACTGGGCGAAGGTCGCACAGCTCGCCGACAAAGGCATCGGTACCGGGTCGGCCGGATCGCCGTTCGACTTCACCGTGATCGGCGACTTCAACAACTGGTACTCGTACACCCAATACTACGGCAACGAACAGAGCTGGGTCCGCGTCGACCAGCGCCTGATCAACCGGATGGATCCGTCGCAGCCGGCGAAATTCACCGGCACGATCGTTCCCAAGGGTAGTTCGGCTGATGCGCGCTACACAACCGATTACACACAGCGGTCGGAAGTGATCGGAGATCCCACCCGCGGTATCTACATGCAGACTCCGTGGTACCACTCGCGGTACGAGGCCCACTCTCGCTTTTCAACGACGGCTGGGCGGACACCGGTTCCGTACCTCCTCGCGGCCGAGAGCGATCTTGTCCGCGCGGAGGCGCTCATTCGTTCGGGCGGAAGCCTCGCGACCGCGGCCGCTCTCATCAACAACTCGAGAGTCAACCGTGGTCACCTGCCCGCAGCAACGGCCGGTGAGTCGCAGGCCACGCTCCTCGGCTACATCGATTACGAGCGTGACGTCGAGACTCTCAATTCAAGCGGGTTCACCCTGTTCCAGCGCCGTCATGTCGACGGGCTTCAGCCGGGTACGCTGCGTCATCTCCCGATTCCCGCAAAGGAGCTGGAGACGCTTGCACTGCCGATCTACACCTTCGGCGGAGTTGGCAAGCCGGACATGAACATCGTGCTGCCAACCGGTGAGCTGAAAGCATTCCATGCGCCAGGCAGGTTCTCCCTGCCGTCCGCGCGCACGGATTTCCCGAGCCGTTAGGAAATTCGAGCTGGAATGAAAGCCGGGTGTGCGAAACTGCACACCCGGTTTTTTTGCGCTATCGCCATCTGATTTCGAAATCGCTACTCGCCGGTACCAGAAACTACAACTGCTTGAAGAACGATTTCAAATCGTTCTCAATCGTCTTTATGGTTTTGCTTCCTCTCCGTTTGCGTGAGCCCAGCTGATCAGGCCTTGGGTTCTTTCGGAAACAATGGATCTCCCTTGGTGACTTGCCACCCAGTTGGATCGATATCGTGCACCGTATCGAAGCGCTGGTCGTGCACGCTTCCCGGTGCGCCGAGGCGCCGCCAAAGATCCTCGGCGCGGCCCGGCATGAATGGGGCGGCATAGACGGTCTGTCTCGCGATCTGCCTCGCCAGTGATCCCAGTGTTCGGTCCAGCTCCGCGGATTGTGACTCGTCGGCGGCGAGCTTCCAGGGCGCCTGGCGGTCCACGAACTCGTTCGCCCTCGCGATGGTCCGCCACAGCGCCTTGAGCGAATCGTGCAGCATGTATCCGTTCTCGCCGCTCATGCTTGCGTGGTACGCCCTGAAGTCAATCTGATCCGCAGCATCGGTGGCAGCGTCGCTTCCCGCGGGCACGACTCCTCCCCGATAGCGCTCGATCATCGAGATCGTGCGACTGGCCAGGTTGCCCCAGGCGTTCGCCAGATCGGCGTTGTATCTCTCCTCGAATCTTTGCCACGAGAAATTGCCGTCGGCATCGAAGGGAACCTCACGAAGCAGGAAGTAGCGGAACGCATCGGGCCCGAAGCGATCGATTGCCTCGTCGATGTTCAACCGCACTCCCGCCGACTTGCTGAACCTGTCACCGGCGAGCAGCACGAAACCATGCGCCCACACCTTGCGCGGCACGTCGAGCTCCGCGGCCATCAGCATTGCGGGCCAGATGATCGCGTGAAAGCGCGTGATGTCCTTCCCGACCACGTGAAGGTCGGCAGGCCAGCGCTGCGTGAATCTCGCCTCCGGATATCCGGTGGCAGAGAGATAGTTCGGGAGCGCGTCGAACCAGACGTACGTCGTCTGCGTTTCGCCGTCGCTCGACGGTCGAGGGAAGGGAACTCCCCACGAGAATCGCGACCGGCTCGCGGATATGTCCTCGAGCCCCTGGTCGAGAAGCGCCAGCATCTCGTTTTTTCTGCTGCGCGGTCCGAGGAAATCGGTGTTCGCGATCAGATCACGAAGACGGTCTGTGTACGCCGACAGCCGAAAAAACCAGTTTTTCTCCGCGACCCACTGCAGCGTTCTCGTCGGGTGAAGGACGCACTTGCCCTGGATGATCTCATTGTCCTGCTTGAACGCTTCACATCCGACGCAATACCAGCCCTCGTACGCCTTTTCATAGAAATCGTCGGGCGATCTCTCGAAGATTCGCTCGATCAGTGCGCGGACTCCCACACGATGCTTTTCCTCGGTGGTGCGGATGAACTGATCGTTGGAGATCGAGAGGCGCCGCCACATCGTCTGAAATTCCCTGGCGGTCTCGTCCACAAGGGCCTGCGGCGTGACGCCGCGATCGGCGGCCTCGGACGCGACCTTCTGTCCGTGCTCGTCCATCCCGATGAGAAAGTGGACATCATCGCCTGAGAGACGCCGGTACCGCGCGATTGCATCGGCTCCGATCTTCTCGAAAGCGTGGCCCAGGTGTGGATCGCCGTTGGCGTAATCGATTGCGGTTGTCAGGTAGAAGCGCGCCAAATCAGCGCTCTCCTTCTGCACCGCCGCGGCCGCGCCGGCCGCCTCTTCTTCCGCGCCGCCGCTTCACACCCGAGTCGTCGCGATCGCCGGCACGCGTCGCCTCTTCCTCCGCGCTGTCATCACCAGTCGCGGACGCGAGCGGCTTAGCGGAGGCATCCTCCACCGCGATTTCGTCGCTCAGCGAATCAACTTCGTGTTCCGCTGTGTACATCAGCTCGGGAGAGACGTCGAATCCGCCCTCGCCGACTTCATCCTCCTGTTCGAACGGCTCTGCATCAGTGGTGACTGCCTCATTGCCCGCAACGTCTGAGAGCTCGCGATTGAAGTCGGTGAGCCCGACCATGCGTGTCTCACCCTCGGCTGTCCGGAGCGTGAGCCGCTCTCTGAAGATGTCGATGGCCAGAATCTTCTCTTCCCCGCGGGCAGTCGACACGATCTTTCCTTCCTTCGGAAACCGCTTGCGGCTTTGCACGTAAAACTCGTGCTCATAGCGCAGGCAGCACATCAGTCGGCCGCACGCACCCGAGATCTGCGCGGGATTGAGCGACAGCCGCTGGTCCTTCGCGACACCGAGATTCACCGGACGCAGCTCGGGCAGCCATGAGGCGGAGCAGTACTGGCGCCCGCACCTGCCGATTCCATCCAGCCGCTTTGCCTCGTCGCGAACGCCGATCTGCTTGAGCTCGATGCGCGTGCGGAACTGAGAGGCGAGATCGCGGACAAGACTGCGGAAATCCACCCGCTTCTCCGCCGTGAAGTAGAACGTCAGCTTTTTCTTGTCCCACTGCCACTCCGCATCGGTGAGCTTCATCGCCAGGCCGTTGGCGCGAACGCGCTCCATCGCCTTCCGCCGCGAGTCCTCGTTCAGCCGGCGCAGCTCTTCGGCTGTCGCCCTGTCCTTTGGAGTTGCGGCGCGCAGCGCTTTCCGTGTCGGAGCCGAAGCACCGCATCCGTGCGCGCAGCCGCCATTCCGAACCTGCGCGACGTCGCCGAGGGAATGCACGTACCCGAGGTCCTCGCCGCGGTCGGCGTCCACAATGACCGCGGACTTGATTGCGGGGGGATCAGGATAATCCCAGAGGAAGAATTCCTTGCGGTTTCCTCTGAAAGAGACTTCGACCAGGTGAGCCACTATGGATTCCAGCCCGAGTACGGGATTGAAAATCGAAAAGGAAATGTCAACGTAGAACTACGCAGTCTCGCGCCTTCTCACTCCTGCCACTGTCCCAGCCGGAGAAACTTCTGCCTCCGGCGGCGAACCAGCTTCTCGGGTCGGAATTTCCGAAGCTCCTCGAGGTGCCGGTTCAGCGTTTCCTGCAACACCTTCGCGGTGGCGGCGTGATCCGTGTGCGCACCGCCCGGCGGCTCGGGGATGATCTCGTCGATCACCCTGAGCTCGAAGAGATCGGGCGCCGTGATCCGAAGCGCGGCCGCTGCCTTCTCCCGCATCTCCGGGCTCTTGCCGTCCTTCCAGAGAATCGTCGCGCAGCCTTCGACACTGATCACCGAATAGACTGCGTTCTCCAGCATCAGCACGCGGTCGGCAACGCCGAGCGCGAGGGCACCGCCGGAGCCTCCCTCGCCAATGACAGTGGCGACGATGGGCACCGTGAGCTGGCTCATCTCGAGGAGATTCCGCGCGATCGCTTCAGACTGTCCACGCTCCTCGGCGCCAATTCCTGCCCACGCTCCCATCGTGTCGATGAACGTTATCACCGGCACGTGGAACTTCTCTGCGAGCTTCATCAGGCGCAGCGCCTTGCGGTAGCCTTCGGGGTGCGGCATTCCGAAGTTGCGCTTGAGCAGCTCCTTGGTGTCGCGGCCACGCTGCTGGCCCATGACCATGATCGTCTCGCCGTCGAGCCGCGCCCAGCCGCCGATGATCGCAGGGTCATCACGAAATGCGCGGTCGCCATGCACCTCGATGAAATCGGTGAAGACGAGCTCGATCAGCTCCGACGTGAAGGGGCGCTTCGGATTGCGCGCAACCTGCACTCGCTGCCACGGCGTGAGGTTGCGGTAGATCTGCTCGCGCAGCTCGACGAGCTTTCGCTCCAGCGGTGCAATCTCGTCGGCGACGCTCATCTGCCTCTCGCCGGCGAGCCGCTTGAGCTCGTCTATCTGTCGCTCCAGCTCTACGATCGGCTTCTCGAAGTCCAGCGTCTGGGTGGAAGTCGCCACCTATCTGCTCCCGCGTTGCAGTCTCACTGCGTCGTTCCCGAGCAGCGAGCGCAGCTCGCTCAAGGCGGTGCCGTTGACCGCGAGGGTCAAAGTGCGGGAACGGAGAGTCGACCGCAACCCGTTTGCGTCGCTGTACTGGACCTCGAGCGGAACCGCTCCGGGGTACGCCTCGACGATCGAGCGCAGATCCTGAATGATCGACGGGCCGAGCGACTGATCCTTCCTGAGCTCGATGGCGATCATCACCTGTCCGTTGGCGCGCAGGTCGGCGAGCTTCGTCACCGATTCAACAACGAACGACGGATTGTCGGCGTCCTGATCCCGCCGCGCGTATCCTCCGCGCATCAGGATGGGAATGTCGGTCTTCACCTGGTCGGCGAGCGCCGACCATTTCTCGGGGAAGACGAGCACTTCGGTCGAGCCCGAGAAATCCTCGATCGTGAGCCGCGCGAACTCCGCGCCTGTGCGCTTGCTCACCTGCCGCTTGATGGCGGTCACGACGATCGCGAGCGCCATCGGGTCCGCCGTCCATTTGGTGATATCCGACACCTTGTGAGTCGCGAACAGCTCGCTTTCCGTGATGAACGGCTCGAGCGGATGTCCCGAGGTGTAGAAGCCGAGAATCTCCTTCTCCCTCGCCAGGCGGACGGACTCGGTCCACGGTGCGACGTTGGGCAGCGTCTGGTGGGAGTGATCGCGTGCGTTCCCGTTCGAAGCCGGAGCGCCGAACATCGACACCTGTCCGGATGCAAGCTCTTCCTGGTGCAGCGACGCCTCCCGAAGTGCCGCGTCGAGAACCGTCATGTACTGCGCACGGTGCCCGCCGAGCCCGTCGAAAGCACCCGACTGGATCAGCGCCTCGAACACGCGCTTGTTGCAGACGCGCAGGTCGACGCGCTCGGCAAGATCATAGATGGATTTGAACGGTGCCTTAGCGCGTGCTGCAAGCATAGAGTCGATCGCTGACTTGCCGACGTTGCGTATCCCGCCCAGCCCGAAGCGAATGCGGTTTTCTCCGATCACCGTGAACTTGTAACCCGATTCGTTCACGTCGGGCGGCTGAAGCTCGATGCCGATCTCGCGCGCCTCGCTGATGTATTTCACGACGCTGTCGGTGTCTCCGATCATCGCGGAGAGGAGCGCCGCCATGAAGTCAGCGGGGTGGTGCGTCTTCAGCCAGGCAGTGTGAAATGAGAGAATCGAGTACGCGACAGAGTGCGACTTGTTGAAGCCGTAGCGGCCGAACGTCTGGATCTGTCCCGAGATGTCGTCGATGATTCTCGGATTGTACCCGCGCGACACCGCCTTCTCCACGAACTTGCCCAGCTCGGCGCGAATGAGCTCAGGATCCTTCTTTCCGACGGCCTTTCGCAGCACATCCGCTTCGGCGAGCGAGATGCCAGCGAGCTTCTGCGCGATGCGCATCACCTGCTCCTGGTAGGTGATGACGCCGTAGGTCGTGCTGAGAATCTCCTCCAGCTCGGGAAGTGCGTACGAGACCGCCTCTTCGCCCCTCTTGCGCCGGATGTAGACCTTGTGCATTCCCGCGTCGAGCGGACCGGGGCGCATGAGAGCGTTCGAAGCGACGAGGTCGTCGAAGCGGTCGACGCGCATGCTCTTCAGCATGTCGGTCGCGAGGCCGGATTCGAACTGGAACACGCCCGCCGTCCTGCCTGCACGGAGCATCCGGAATGTCTCGGGATCCTCGAGAGGCAGCGAATCGAGATCCGGCGCATCACCCGTTCGAGCGCGGATCGACGCGATCGCATCCTTGATGATCGTGAGCGTGGTGAGGCCGAGGAAATCCATCTTGAGCATCCCGACCTTTTCCAGCGCGTTCATGTCGTATTGGGTCACGACGATAGCCTCGTCGCTGCCGGCACTGGCGCCCTTGGAGCCCATCGTGCAGATGGGGACGTATTCGTCGAGCGGGCCGGGGGCGATCACGACGCCTGCGGCGTGCACCCCTGCATGCCTCGACAATCCCTCGAGAGCGATCGCGAAGTCGAGCAGCTGCCGATAACGGCCGTCGTCCGTGTAGAGCTTTCTCACCTCCGGAACCTTGTCGATCGCTTCCTGCACGGTGAGCGAGTAGTTCGGCATGTTCGGAATCAGCTTCGCCAGCGCGTCAGTCTCGGCCGGCGTGAAGCCCAGCGTGCGGCCGACATCCTTCACCGCCGCGCGCGATTTGAGCGTTCCGAAAGTGATGATCTGTCCCACCGAGTCGCGGCCGTATTTCTCCCGCACGTACTCGATCACCTCGCCGCGGCGCTCGTCGTCGAAGTCGACGTCGATGTCAGGCATCGACACCCGCTCGGGATTGAGGAACCGCTCGAACAGCAGATCGAACTTGAGAGGACAGACGTCGGTGATGCGGAGGGAGTATGCGACCAGTGACCCCGCGGCGGATCCACGCCCGGGTCCCACCGGAATGCCTTTATCGCGCGCCGCACGGATGAAGTCGGCGACGATCAGGAAGTAGCCGGCGTAGCCGGTCTTGGTGATGACGCCGAGCTCGTACTGGAGGCGCTCTCGCACTTCATCCGAAAGAGTCTCGCCGTATCGCTCACGCGCGCCTTTCTCAGCGAGAGAGACCAGCAGATCATTCTCGCTCGTCGCACCCGCCGGCAGAGGGAAGGCGGGAACCTGATACTTCTTGGAGAGCGCGATCGAAGAATCCTCGCCGATTTCGAGCGTGTGCTCGATCACATCGGGACGATCGGGAAACGCGTCCTTGATCTCGTCCACGTTCTTGAAGTACAACCCATCGTTGTACCGCATGCGATCGGTGGACGAGTGATCCTTCCCCTGGCCGATGCAGAGGAGCACGTCGTGCGCTTCGTGATCCTCGCGGCGGAGGAAGTGCGAATCGTTGGTTGCGATGACTGGAATTCCGAGCTCAGCGGCCAGCGTAAACACGCGACGGTTGAGCTCCGCCTGATTCTCCGTGTCATGCGCCTGCACCTCGAGGTAATAATCCTTGAAGGTGTTGGCGTACCACGATGCGGCTTCGCGCGCGCCGGCCCAGTTGTCCGTGAGGAGGTGCGATGCAACTTCGCCCGCCATGCACGCGGACGACACGACGATTCCTTCCTTGTAGAGCGCGAGGAGCTCACGGTCGACGCGCGGACGCGAGTAGAACCCTTCCGTGTACGCGAGCGATGAGAGCTTGATGAGATTCCTGTAGCCGACCGCGTTCTTTGCGAGAAGGACCAGATGATAGTACGGCTTGCGGTTTCCTTCGCGCTCCCTGCTTCTGCGGTCGCCGGGGGCGACGTAGGCCTCCATGCCGACGATCGGCTTGATTCCGGCTTTGCGCGCCTTCTCCTGGAAATCCCAGGCGCCGTGCATGTTGCCGTGATCGGTGATGGCGAGCGCGGGCTGCTCGAACTCGAGCGCCCGCTCGATCAGGTCATCGATCCGATTTGCGCCGTCGAGGAGGGAGTATTCCGAGTGGCAGTGGAGATGTACGAAGGACACCCTCTAACAATAGACGGAGCTACCCCCGGACGATAGCGGTTTCCCGACCAGCATCCGCCCTCGTTATTTCTCCGTGCTGATGCTTATCGCTCCAGCGATCGGCTGGGACCCCAGATCCGGGAAAACCGACTGCGCCTTGGACGTGGCGAGCCATTGCATGGACCGAATGCCGGCTGAGTTGATGCTTCTCAGGGCTTCGATTCCCCCCATGCGCGTTCCGTCCAGATACACGACAGTTATCTGGCCCGAGATTCGGCCACCCGAAATGGATCCTGTGGCGCCAGTACGGAGCCAGCTGGGTCGAAGCCGATTCACGATTTCATATGCCGAGGCCGCCGGTGTAGCGTCGATCTCTATCGAGGTGATCAACTCACGCGAGGATTGGCTCCTCTGTGCTGACTGAGAGCTACCCGCTGAGGCACAGCCCGCAACCGTTGCGAATACGGCGGCTGCCGCCATCGATCGAAGCATGAAATGGGTCACTCGCGCCTCTATTCCGTAGGTGTGTTCGAGGAAGTATGGATCAACAGAACTTTATTGTACACCTCAGTACCACCATATACATTAAAGAAAGCAATGCTCGACGCGCTCGCCCAGCGAGATCGCGCATGCGACCGCGGTGTATCGCCGCGGATACGCGCCAAGGAGGCGCAACAGTGCGGACCGTAGCCCGAGCCAGCCGCTTACCCGTTCAGCTACTCCTGCTGCTGAGTGCAGGCAACTTTTCGCCGATCCTGTCTGAGGCTCAGTCCAGGGGGCCATTGTCAGGGTTTGTGATCGAGAAAGGGCGCGGCGGCATTCAGGGTGCGGAGGTATCCGTCGCCTCGCGCAGTGCCGTCACGAATGAGCGTGGAGAGTTCTACTTCCGTGATTTGCCGGAAGGTACCGTCACGGTTCGCGCGCGTCGTCTCGGGTTCATTCCGGATTCGGTCAAAGTGACGGTCGCTTCGAAAGGGACTGCCCGCGTGGAGCTCCGACTCCTGACCGTTGCGACTGCTCTCTCGCCCGTCGTAGTTCGTTCGGGCGCCCGCTCTTACACCGGGCGCCTTGCCGGCTATTACCAGCGGCTCGAGAAGGGCAACAGCGGCTATTTCATATCGCGGCAGCAGATCGACCGCGAGAACCCGCGGATGCTGAGCCAGCTTCTCACTCATGTCCCGGGAGTCACCGCGCAGAGGATGCGGGGTGGGGGCAGCGGTGTCCGCATGCGCGGCCGCAATTGCTGGCCGCTTGTCTGGCTCGACGGCTTTTCCATGGGTGCGGGCGAGGTGGACCTCGACGCATTTGTGCCGAGCAGCCTCCAGGGCATCGAGCTCTACCTCGGATCGACAACTGCTCCCTTCAAGTACATCGCCTCCCGCGACCAGTCGAGCTGTGGCACCATCCTGCTCTGGTCGCGGGGCCCCGATACTGATCCGATCCTTCCGAGGATCACCCAGACGCGGGCCTTGGAAGACCTTGTTGCTTCTCGTGCAGTCTATACAGCCGAGCAGGTCGACAAGCCAGCGGCGCAGGAGACAGGGCAGCACATGGCGATTGTCTATCCACCCGCTTTACTGGCCGACGGCGTGCGCGGCAGCGTGGCCGCGGAGTTTGTCGTCGACACGCTCGGGAGAATCGAGGCGGGCAGTCTGGGCATCATCGCTTCGACGCATCCCCTGTTCTCGGAAGCCGTTCGGCAGGCGCTCGAAGGTGCCACGTACCAACCGGCACTGCGCGAAGGAAAACCTGTGCGTCAGGTGGTGCAGCAGCCATTTCAGTTCACGCCTACGGCTGACCGGGGGGCGGGGCGAAGCAATTAGACCGGACTTTCAGGGCAGTAAAATAACTTGCGCTCTTCAAACCCGGCCCCATATTTGGGTCGCCTGAGCAAGCTCGACCTGGCAGCGCATTAAGGATTGCGCTGGCAGTGCGCGCCCGTTCGTACGTTGGGAATGGGCGTTCAAGATCTGGTGCAATCGGAAAAGTTTCTCTTTCTATAATGAATGAGACACTGATTCGGCAATAATGGTTTACAGTTGGTCACTGAGCGGCTCGAAGCTCGTCACCCCGCCTTGGAGGAGGAAACAAAAACGGAGAAACAGTCAGTGAAGTGTGCAGAAGCTCGGCCAAGAAGCAGCCGCAAATGAACTCTCGCAGTTGCAAAAGTATCCTCGCAAACCTTCTGAGGTACGCATGAGACGACTATTCCGTTCTACAAAAATTCTGTGCTGTGCGCTTGCCGCGCTCGTCGGTTTTTCACCGGCCTTGGCACAGGGCCAGGGAGCAGTACTGACCGGACAGGTGCTCTCCGACCAGGGCCAGCCGCTCCAGGGCGTTAACGTCAGGATCAACGAACTCAACCTCTCCGTCGGGACGAATCAGTCCGGCACTTACACCATGAGTATTCCGGCTGCTCGGATTACAGGTCGTCCCGTGATGCTTCGAGTTCGGGCCATCGGCTATCAGCCGCAGAACCGGCAGATTGCTCTGACCTCCGGCTCGCAGACGATCAACTTCTCTCTCCCCAGGGACGTGACGCAGCTCAGCAGCGTCGTTGTCACGGGAGTGACCGCCGCAACCGAGACGATCAAGCTGCCATTCACCGTTGCTCGGCTCGACTCGTCGCTCATGCCGGTTACCGGCTCGAATCCTCTGACCCAGCTGCAGGGAAAGATTCCCGGCGCGATGATCGTGTCTTCCAGCGGACGGCCCGGCCAGGCTCCATCAGTGGTGCTTCGCGGACCCGTCTCGCTCGACGCAACCGGTCGCTCGCAGGCGCCGCTGTTCCTGCTGGATGGCGTCCCGCTTCAGGGAAGCTTGCCGGACATCAATCCTTCCGACATCGAAAACGTTGAAGTCGTGAAGGGTGCCGCAGCCGCAGCACTCTACGGTGCTCGCGCCGGTGCCGGAGTCATCAACATCACGACCAAGACCGGAAAGAGTGCGCCGCAGGGCATTCGCTTTGGTGTCCGCACCGAGGTTGGCTCGAGCGACGTCGAAGGTGAATTCCCGCTCGCAACGCGGACCCCGATGACGCTCGATCCTTCAGGCAAGTTCTTCTGCACGACGGAATCAGCCGGTGGATCACCGTGCGCCCGTTACATCGACTGGGACACGGAAGTCCAGCGCATCAACAACAACCCCGGGCAGACTTTCACCCGTCCACCACAGCAGTTCAGGAACGAAGGCTCTCTGGCCGGTGCTCCGACCTACAATCCTCTCACCGGCTCGTATGTCGTAAACCAGTGGCCGCTGCTGAGGGACCCGGTCAAGCAGCTGATCACGCCGTCCGTCTATGCCAACAGCAGCGTCGACATCCGTGGCAAGATGAACAACACGGGTATCTACGCGAGTCTCGGCAACCTCACGCAGCAGGGCCCGGTACGCTACATGGGCGGGTTTGTCCGGAATTCCGGCCGCGTGAACGTCGATCAGCGATTTGGCGATCGCATCAGCGCCAACATCAGCACGTTCTACAGTCAGACGGTCGACCATGGCGCGCAGCTCGACGCGAACAACGCCGGATCCGGCAGCCCGTTCTTCACGATCACCAGAGCTCCGTGGATCGCGAACATGCAGGCAAGGGACAGCCTTGGAAAAATCGTCACACGGCACAACCCGACTGCTCAGGGCGTCCAGAACCGCAATCCTCTCTACATAAACCAGTACGATGTGCGCGCTGACCGCGGCACCAGGTTCGTTGGTGGCGCGAGTGCCAAGTACGCACCGTTCGACTGGCTCGCCCTCGACGGAAGCTTCGGCTACGACCGGTCGACCGGCGTTGGCACCGAAATGAACGATCGTGGTTATATGTGGATCTCGGACGTCCCGGCCATATCGGCCGGTTACATCCGTAACGTGAATGCTGACAACGAGCAGTTCACAACGGGACTCGGTGCTTCAGCCAATCGCACGTTTGGCGATCTCAGCGCCACGCTCACTTCCCGTTACACGTATGGCGATCAAACGCTCCGTGCTCAGACGCAGTATGGAGAGGACCTCGTCGTAGCAGGCCTGGAAACGTCGAACGCGGCCACGAAGAATTTCGCCGTCACGTCGTCGGTGCAGCAGATCCGCGACATGGGCGGGTACCTCGGCGGTGATTTCGATTTCAAGGACAGATATATATTCAGCGCGCTCATTCGCCGTGACGGCAGCTCGCTGTTCGGCTCAGGCAACCGGTGGCAGACGTTCGGTCGTGTCGCAGGTGCCTGGATCGCTTCCCGCGAGCCGTGGTGGCCTGCTCCGGACGCCATCAGCCTGTTCAAGCTCCGGGCCTCACAGGGAACGACGGGACAGCGGCCGCGGTTCACCGCTCAGTACGAGGCCTACACCATCGGTGTCGGCGGAACGCTCAACCCGGCTCAGCTTGGCAATAAGAACCTGAAGCCGGAGCTGAACAAGGAGCTCGAGGTCGGAACGGATCTCGAATTCTTCGGAAAGTACGGCGTCAACATTTCGTACGCGAGAGCGGTGATTGACGATCAGATTCTTCCCGTCCGTGCATCGACAGCTTCCGGATTCTCGAGCCAGTGGCTCAACGCCGGAGAGCTGACCAACAAGACGTGGGAAGGCACACTAACCCTGCCGATCATCTCCCGCGGCACGATGAACTGGACCGCCCGCGTGATCTATGACCGCACACGATCAGTGATCACCCGACTGGATGTACCTGACTTCACGGGGGACATCACGGCCGCGAACACCTTCACGGTGTTCAAGTTCCGCAAAGGCGAGAAGCTGGGCACCATGTACGGAGTGGATTTTGTCAGAAAGTGCGACCAGCTTCCGCCAGCATTCGCGAGCGCGTGCTCGATGAATGCTACGGATGCCAGCGCCGCATGGCGGCCCAACGACATGGGATTCATCGTGTGGGTTGGTGCGGGCAATCAGCTCACGGAGGGAATCACCAAGAACCTGTGGCGCGCGCAGCTTCCTCTCGGGTCCGGACCCTGGGGCAATCGTACGAACTGGGGGATGCCGATCCAGCAGCGTATCTGCTCGAACGATGCCTGCACACGTGGCGAGTTTGCGAACGTGCCGCTCGGCAGTGCGATTCCCAAGTATCACTGGGGCATGTCGCACAACATCGATTTCAAGCGCCTGAACGTCTACGGGCTGGTTGACGCCTCAAGAGGTGCCAAGCTGTTCAACATCCAGGCCGCCTGGTCACTCGCAGACATGCAGAGCAAGGAAGTGGCGCAGGATGGCAAGTCTGTGGAAGACGCCAAGCCAATGGGTTACTACTGGCGTCAGGGGCCGTCGTCGTCGCCGACATCGGGCAGCGTTGCCGGAGTCGGAGGCCTTTACGACATTCTCGGCCCGAACGGCTACAACGTTCAGGATGCCAGCTACGTCAAGCTGCGCGAGCTGTCCGTGAACTACCGCCTTGGCGCCATCGGCGGCACGGGCGACTGGAAAGTCGGATTCGTCGGAAGAAATCTGAAGACATGGTCCGATTGGCAGGGATTCGATCCAGAGTCGGGGTCCACCTCGGGACCGCTGGCGTCGGCAGCGCTGACGGGAGTGGCGGGTTATAACTACCCGAAACTCCGCAGCTATACGGTTCAAGTTTCCACGTCGTTCTAAGGACCTGATCGAGAGATGGTGTGGGCGAGTTGCGGATGCTCCGCGGCTCGCCCCGCCTCACCCTTTAATGAACCTGAGGTTTTGATGCATCAGAGACCCTTTGTCAAACTCCGGGCGGCGGCGGCCCTTGCGGCGGTGCTGGCGTTGGGAGCTTGCCGGGACAATCCGCTTGCGGTGGACAACCCGAATAACCCGAACATCGCAAATGTCTACGGCACCCCGAAGGATGTGGAGACGATCATTTCCAAGCTGTTCCAGCAGATGTGGAACGGCCAGACCGGTGCTGTTGGAATCGGCGCACAGACGATGGTCATGTCGTTCGAGAGCCACTCCGCCCTCGCCAATTTCGGAATGGGCGCACGCGCGGCGATTCCACGCGGGACGATCAGCAATGCGCTCGGAAACAGCAATCAGACTGAAAATTTCCGGGACTTCGACTTCCTGACCCGGAATGGAAGAAGCGCGGCGAACGCGATTGCCGCAATGAACAACTTCAAGACCGCCGGCACGAGCACCGGCTCTCCGGCCCGTGACGCACGGGCAAGATCCTTTGGCTATTTCACGCTCGGCTATGCGCTGGGCAGCACGGCACTTCTGTACGACTCGGCCGCGATCATCACTCCAGCGGTTCCTTCCGATGAAATCCCGCCGCTGTCCACCGCTACCGCCGTCATGGCGGTCGCGCTCGACATGCTCGATTCGGCTCTCGCTATTTCTTCGAGTGCAGAAGCCACGAGCGGGGCTGGAGGCTGGCCGATTCCCGCCAACTGGGTTTCCGGCGACCCAATCAGCATTCCTCGCTGGCAGCAGATCATCCGTTCGTACAAGGCGCGTTTCCGCGCCGGTGTCGCGCGCACACCTGCCGAGCGAGCCGCTGTCAACTGGAACTCGGTGATCGCCGATGCAACCACGGGAATTACAGCTGACTTCGTGGTCAACGCTGACGCGTCTGCGGGATGGAGCGCGGCCTGGCGGAGTCAGCTCGCGGTAGACGCAACCTGGAGTCAGATCACTCCGTTCATCATCGGCATGGCGGACACTGCGCGTCTTTATGAGACGTGGCTCGCGACTCCGCTCGGCACGAGGGTCCCGTTCCTTATCCGCACGCCTGACAAGCGGTTCCCGCCCGGCGAGAGCCGCACCGAGCAGCAGCTGGTGACCGGCACAAGCCGAGCCGGTACGGCACCTGGGTCCATCCTTTACTTCCGAGTACGCCCGCAGGGCGAAGACAGTCCTGCTGAGCCGTGGGGCAACTCGTTCTACGATAACTGGCGCTTCTGGGGCATTCGCTTCTCTGGTGGCAACGGACCTCAGGTGGCTCTTGGAGTCGCTGAAAATGACATGCTGGCGGCAGAGGGTTATCTGCGGACCAGCCGGGTTCCGCAGGCCGCTGCGCTGATTGACAAGACACGCGTTCGTGCGGGGCTGGAGCCGGTTTCCGGAATCGCAGACCTGACGACTCCTGTCCCGGGCGGGAACCAGTGCGTTCCGCGCGTTCCGCAGGGTCCTGGTTTCACCACGACGGCGTGTGGCAACATCTTCGAGGCGATGAAGTGGGAGAAACGCATAGAGACGAGCTTCACCGGCTACGCGCAGTGGTACATCGATTCGCGAGGCTGGGGTGACTTGACCGAGAACACCGTGCTCGAGTGGCCGGTTCCGTGGCAGGAGCTTTACGCCCGGATCAACCTCAATCTCTATACGACCGATCAGAAGCGCGCTGCTCGCGGCACGTACGGCTTCTAGCTGAGGCGGAGGTGGCAACACGCAGTTCGGTTGAACCTGACGGTTTGCGCTTCAGGAGGAGCGGGCGATTGGCTCGAGGCTCGTTGCTCGCTTTCCTTCTGGGGTTTGGTACCGGATGCTACTCGTTTCCTGCAGTAGCGGGTCCACCGGCACCCGGAAGCAATCTCGTGCTCGAGTTGAATGATCAGGGAAGGGCGGCGCTGGGCCAGCAGATCGGCATATCGGCCGCCCGAATCGAGGGACAGCTGCAATCAAATCCTGATTCGGCCTACCCTCTTCGTGTTACCTCTGTGGAGTATTTGAACGGCCAGTCGAACAGGTGGAGCGGTGAGCCTCTGAGCATCCAGAAGAATCTGGTGAGCATCGTGAAGGAGCGGCAGTTCTCGAGGAGTCGAAGTTTTCTCCTTGCGGCTGGTGTTTTGGGAGCAGCAGCGGCCTTCATGCTCACTCGAGGAATTCTGGGTCACGGGTCCCCGGAGACGGACCCGCCAGGGGGCAAGCCTGATCCGCAGTCGTAAAAGTTCAGAAGTGATTTCGCCGGCATCAGAACAATCGGTCTAACGTCATTCATGGGGTTCAAACATGCGTCTATCTCGTCTCGCAACGCTGCTGCTTGGCTCGGCTGCCCTGTATGCCTGCAGCAGCGAAGACATCACCAATCCCGAGCCGCCGCCGAATTCAGCGGTCCGGTTCATCAATGCGGTGGCTGATACCGGAGCAGTCGACATCCGGGCCATAGATCAGGTGGAGTTTTCGCCGTACGCGAACAGTCTCAACTTCCGAGGCGGCACGGAGTACTTCATGACCGAAGCGAAGTCGCGCCAGTTTCGTGTCTTTCCGACCAGCCTCAATATCGGGGTGACGTCGACGGTTCTGCTCGACGCGACTGTCGACATCCCCGCAAATGGCCGGTACACGCTTCTTCTGGTCGGGAGTGCGCGCGGGGGGACTCTTCGTTTCGTTCTCATCAGCGATGACGCCGCGCCGCCCCCTGCCGGGCAGATCAGTGTCAGAATGGTCAACACTGCGTCGGGTGCCGTCAGCGGCTATCTCGTGAACGTCGTTGCCGATCCGCTCCCTGGCTCGGCGACATTCGCCAACGTCGGATCAGTATCGGCGTCGCCGTATGTCTCGAGAGCCACTGGTGCTGCCGCAGTGCGAGTGACCGATCAGGGCTCCGCCACAGTCAATGCGTCCGTCGCCGGCCCAACGGGTCCAGCCGCACTGGCTGGAGCATTTCCCGCTGCAGGTGTAAGCTGGGCGGGCACAGCGTTTTCGGTGTACTACTTCCCGCCTGGCGTCGCCGGCAGTCCGCAGAACGCCGTGAGTACGCCGGGCGCGGTCTGGTTCGTGGACCGCAATCCATGCGACGCGCCTGCAGTGGCCGGCTGCGCAACTGTCAACCCGTAATCGCGTAAGGCTCAGCACCGCGGGTTGGTCAGGAAGGGAACAGATCCTTATGAGGCGCACCCCCGTTTCTCCGGGGGTGCGTTTTGTTTTGGCGTCGCGTCCGCGCCTTTAAGATTGAAGGAGCCATGAGCTGGCGACCCGGAAAACGCGTGTGGGGGGCGCTTGTCGCTCTTTTGGTCGGGGGTCTTTTTCTCAGCCCGACCGCGTGCTATCTCAGCCGCGGTGCGTGGGAGGAGGGTAAAATCCTCGCGCGTCGCCAGCCTATCGCGAAGCTCGTCGCAGATCCGCACACAGAACCTCTCGTGAGGCGGAAGCTCTCGATCGTTCTGGCCGCGCGACAGTACGCAAAGGATTCGATACGGCTCAAAACGGATGAGAGCTTCACCACTTACTCGAAGCTGGATCGCGACACGCTCGTCCTCGTTCTTTCGGCGGCCTACCGTGACAAGCTCGAGCCGTACACGTGGTGGTTTCCGATCGTCGGCCGCGTGCCGTACAAAGGTTTCTTCGACTTCGATGCAGCGCGGCGTGCGGCAAAATCATTGTACGATGACGGCTACGATGTCGCTCTCCGTCCGTCGGCGGCCTTCAGCACGCTCGGCTGGTTCAACGATCCGGTGACGAGCACGGCGCTGGCGAGCGACACTCTGGACCTCGCGAACACCGTGATTCACGAGCTGACGCACACCACCTTCTACGCGCCCGGCCAGGCCGTCTTCAATGAGTCATTCGCCAACTTCGTGGGCGCCAGGGGCGCCGCGGCTTTCTTTCGCTCACGGGGGCAGCCAGAGGCTGCGGCGATGGTCGATGCGGGATGGGAGGACGAAAAACTCCTGGGCGATTTCTGGCAACGTCTTTCCAATTCTCTCGACTCCGCGTACGCAGAGCATCCCGACAGCAAGGAGGCGAGGATAAGAGCGCGCGATACCGTTTATCGGGAAGCCAGGCGCATCCTGGTGAGCGACATTGCTCCGAGGCTTCGTACGATCAGCCCTGTCTATGCCCAGCGCGTCCCTTTGGACAACGCGTCGCTTCTCGCCCGTCGGATCTACGCGAAGGACCTGGATCTCTTCGACAAGGTGTGGCAACGCGAGGGAAATGACCTCCGCCGCACTATCGCGCGCGTGATAGCGCTCGCAAAGTCGGATCGAAAGGATCCATACGCTGCGCTTCGCCGCTGGCTGCAGGTCGCGCCAGAAGGCGGTCCACCAGCTAGACCCCGAAGCGTCCCTTGAGAAGGGCGCGCAAATCCAGGAGCGGAGAGGCGAGCGTCTCGAGGGTCTTCTGCGCGACTGTCCCACCCACCGCGACCCTCTCCATCTTTTCCCGCACGCCGCGATCGATGAACCGCGAGAGCTGGTCGAGCGAATAGTCCGAGCCGCGCCGCGTGGAGTAGGCGTTGAGCGGATACGTCACGCTCAGGTAATTCTTTGCGCGGGTCATGGCGACATACATAAGGCGGCGCTCCTCGTCAGTCTCCTCGTCGCTGCCGAGCGAGCGCGCGGAGGGGAACCATCCATCCACGGCCCAGATCAGGAACACCGCTTCCCATTCCTTTCCCTTCGCCGAGTGGGCCGTGCTGAGGATCAGGCAGTCATCGTCATCCTTTCCCGTGGCACCTGCAAGATCCTGCGTGGCCTGTGGTGGCTCCAGTGCCAGGGCCGAGAGGAACGCGGCGCGGTCAGGGTACCCGGCAGCGATCGTCTGCAGCTGGTCGAGGTCAGCGAGCCGCGGCTCCGCCTTGTCGTACCGCTCGCGCAGGATGTCGTCATACATGGTCCGAACGCGCGCGATGTCGGCCGCAACCTTCGCCTCATCCGCCGACGGGCCTGTGCGGAGCTCATCGAGCAGGGCGACCAGCGATTGATGTGCGGCACGCGCGCGCGGCGGAGGAGAGTAGCGGACGAACGCCGCTGATTCCCAGGCCGCACTTGCCATCGACTCGATCGCGGAGCGGGCCGTCGTATCTCCGATACCCGGAAGCAGCAGGAGAATTCGATACCAGCTCACCTCGTCGCGAGGGTTTTCGAGAATGCGAAGAAACGCCAGAACGTCCTTCACGTGCGCCGCCTCGAGGAACTTGAGACCGCCCCATTTCTCGAACGGGATCTTTCGATTGGTCAGCTCGATCTCGAGATCGGCCGACATGTAGCCGGCTCGGAAGAGCACCGCGATCTCGCGAAGCGGGATTCCTTCCTCGTGCAGCTCGAGAATGCGGTCGACCACGAACTGTGTCTGCTGCTGCTCGTCCTGCGCGGCAACGAGCCATGGTGTTTCTCCAGCCGCACGCTTTGTCCAGAGATTCTTGGTGAAGCGCTCGCTGGCGCGCGAGATCATCGTGTTCGTCGCGTCGAGGATCTGGGGCGTCGAGCGGTAGTTCTGCTCGAGCGTCACGACGGTCGCGTCGGGGTAGTCGCGCTCGAAGTCGAGGATGTTGCGGAGATC
>JBDTRZ010000035.1:0-27670 GCA_039931395.1 Gemmatimonadales bacterium | reverse complement strand
AACTGGCCCGACTTGACCATCCCTTCACCTCCAAGCCTCACCGCGGCGCAGCTCAGCAAGCTCTTCGCCCCACTCGGCCCTGTATTGTCGGCTATGCAAGGGCCGTGGAAGGTAACGCCTGCGGCCATGTCGTCTAATGGGGGCCGGATCCGACTCGGCTTTACGGAAGCTGCCCTCGTAATCGGACCTATTGCCAGGCTGCACGGAAGGCCCGCCATAGCGATTGGTCAGCCGACAAGTGGAGTCCTGCTACGAATCCAGGCGCTGGCGTCCGGCGAGCGCTACTCCATTGACTGCGGCGTGCAGCCGGCCGGAGGCAGCTATCGCGTATCCGGACCCGGTTCCTCCGCGACGTTTACTGGCGACGGCCACGTACTAGCGGCGTACGAAGCAGTCGACACCCACCCGGCGGTGTTCAAGATCGAACGTCTCGACTCTTCCGATCCCTGGCACTTTTTCGCCTGCGACGTTTCGCGGATTCAGTGAGGCTGGCGCGAAATTCAACAGCTCGCGGCGGGTCGCGGACCTGCAAGAGGCTCAAGCTCGCAAATGACCCGTTCGATCTCCGAAGTCGAACGCGTCGGCCGCGAAGAGCGACCCACCGAAAGCAGCAGCAGAGTCTTCAAGAAAGCCATTGTCCTTGTCGCAGGCCTGAAGAAGCTCTTCGATTTCCGCGCGCACACCTGGATCGGACGAACATTCGTTGTCGAGAACTGCGCCACGGTTCTCTGGCGGCACCGCTAGGGCGGCGTCGAGGATAGCGTCGAGCGACTGCCATTCGCCCCTGGTCATTGGCTGTTAACCTGGGCCGCTACAGCTTCGCGATTACTCGCTGGGCAATCGCCTTCGCTTTCGCCTCGCTGTTGTCCTGCATTCTGAGATCGACCGCGATCAGCGCTGGCCCTTTGCGCACATTCAGTACTCCACCGATCATCATGATCGCCTCGTCACCAACTCCTTCGACTGGTGTCGTGACCTTTACGTCTCCCGCAG
This sequence comes from Gemmatimonadales bacterium, assembly GCA_039931395.1. GTDB lineage: Bacteria > Gemmatimonadota > Gemmatimonadetes > Gemmatimonadales > Gemmatimonadaceae > UBA4720. The sequence goes on along the minus strand of JBDTRZ010000035.1, from coordinate 26,677 downwards.
TCGCCCCCATCAGCTTGCCGGCGAGGCGCGCGCCTGCAATTCCCGACTCGCCACCCTGCCACTCGATGGTCAATTGCGCGTAACGACCGCCGGCTCCGGTGTATGTGCAGACAGTGCTGGCCGGTGAATCCTTCGCGACTGCGTAGCTGAGAGGTCCGCCGAGGATGCTTTCCATGTCGCTTTTTGTCACGAGCGCGCAGGCACTCCGTGCCGATGTGCCCGGCTCGGCCGAGGTCGCAACCGGCGTGCTGGTCCCCTCAGGCAGGCGCCCCAAAGCGGTGACGGCTATCTGCCGCTCGCGCGCCAGGAGCGCTTCCATCTGCTTCATGTCGGAATAGTCGGTGATCTTGTCCGCCCCTTCCGGCTGGAGATCGATCGTCAGGTGACGACTGCCGTCCTTGATGACCAACGCCTCGTTCTCGGCGAACGCCTCATCTCCCAGACCGGCCACCTGCCGGGCGCCCCTGTACATGCGCTTCAAGGCGTTGAACCTCTGGGCCGACGCCTCAGCGCTTTCGTAGGAATTGACTGTCAGTGTCACTGACCCGCCATCTCCGCGATAGAAGCAGCTACTTCGCAGCGTCGTACCCATCGGGAATGGCTTACCTTCGTCGCTGACTTTCTCGATGTCAGAGCGAAGCGCTCCCTTGGCTTCCGCCTTGGTCAGTAGCTGACATGCGTTGTCGGTCTTCGCGGATGATGTACTGGTCGAAACCGGCTCGCCGGCGGCAGTCGTCCCCTCTCTCTTGTCACTATCGCGCGAGCACGCCCCCGCTGCGAGGACGACGGCGCAGGCCCAGCCGATTCCTTTCGTAGAAATGGGGCCGATCACGTTGATCTCCTTTCAATGAATGAGAGAGTGACGCTTCAATTATTGAAGCGCCGAAAGGCCGCGGAACCGGACAAGTTTCAGTCTCGCCTCCGGTTCGATCGCTCCTGATCGAACATGTCCGCTTTCAGTCGCGCTTTGCGCCATGCTCTATGAACGCCGAAGCTCGAGGAGGCTTCTCATGGCTGGCTTGTCATCCAGGTGCATTGTTTCGGCCTTTGCATTGTCTGCTTTGTGCGCAACGGTCGGAGCAGGAAATGCTGCGGCGCAGGACGCGCTGCGCACCGGACCACGGCTCCGCATCGGAGTGATGGATCTTTCCGGAACAGCGCTGTCGATCCAGACGGCGAGCGCCCCAGGGGGCACCTCGACCACAGTTGCGCTTCCCCCGCCTGCGGATTTCGCGCGCGGGCTCACCCAGATGCTCACGACCGCGCTCGCCGGCCGGCCTGAGTTCATCGTTGTCGAGCGAACTCAGCTCGACAAGATCGCCGCCGAGCAACAACTCGGTGTCTCGGGACGGATCGAGCCCAAAAGCGCGGCTTCGCTCGGTCGTCTGCTCGGCGCGCAGGCGCTGATCACCGGCGACATCACCGAATTCACCTACAAGCAGTCGAGCGCGGGCAGCAAGATGTCGATCCTCAAGTCGATCGACAGCAAGCTTGCCGCAAAGATGGATCGGCTGACCGCGCAGGTGGCGCTGGATCTCCGCATCATCGACGCGACTACCGGTGCGGTGATCAGCTCGGTCCGCGGCGAAGGCTCGTCCACTGCAACGGGTGTAAGCGCCGAATACGCGAAGCAGGGCCGCGAGCTTGGGCTAGGCGGAAGCAAGCAGACTCCGCTCGGCGCCGCTTCGCGCGAAGCGATCGAGAAAGGTGTCGGCGCTCTGGTCAAGCAGCTGCGCACCGTACCATGGCAGGGCCGTGTCGCAGATGTGCGCGCCGACAAGGTCTACATCAATGCTGGGGGTGACATCGGAGTTACGACCGGGATGCAGTTTGACATCTTCGTTCAGGGCGATGCGATTGTCGACCCGGAGAGCGGCGCCACACTCGGGTCTCCGGACAGGAAGTCTGGTGAGCTCACGATCACGGAAGTTTCGCCGAAGTTCGCTGTCGGCCGACTCGCCACGGGATCGATGCCAAAGAAGAACGATCTCGTTCGCTTTCGTGGCGCCCGCGGCAGCCAATAGGCTCTTATCCTGTAACTCAAAAAGGGAGGTGTGTCGTGTCCCGCATGTTATTGAGAGGCATCACAGCCGGGCTTGTCGTGCTGATGGCCTGTGACAAACCAGCCGCCGATTCATCGCCAGCGGTCGCTGAATCGTCGGCACAGGCAACTCCGGTCGCGCGTGCCGCAGCAGTGGATCTATGCAGTCTGGTCACCGAGGCTGAAGCGGAAGGGATCCTCGGAAAGAGCCTCGCCGCTCCGCAGAAGCAGCGAGGTGGTGACTGCTGGTATATGAAGGAGGGTGGCTCCGACTTCGGGGATGTCGAGTTCATTCTGAGTTTCATCTCGGCGTATCCGCGATCGGAGGCCGAGTTTCACTCGTTCGTCGCGGAACAGGTCAAGGACATGAACGAAAGCATGAAGAAGGCCGGGGTGGGGATGGCGCAATACACAGCCGAGCCGGCACGTGACGTGGGCGCTCCCGCATACTTCATCGATCCCGGTCTCTACGTGCTGAAAGGAAACAGAATCCTTGCGGTCGGCCTCGGAGGCACGAAAGGAGTGGAGATCGCGAAGGTCGCGCTCGCCCGGCTTCCCTGAGCGAAAGCGCCCGCGGTGGATTTCCGCGGGCGCTTCGCGTTCAGTCAGCGCAGCTTGGCGACACCCGAATCGGGCTTCGATACCTCGACAGACAGCGTGAAAGTCCGCCGCTCATCGCGACTGAGAGTCCCGACGCCGATCATCTGCCTGGCGATCTCCTCACCCTTGTCGTTCTTGATCGACAGCATCATCGAGTATTCCCACGCGGGCTCGGTTCCTGGGTGCCGGATCTGTCCTTCGACAGTGAGCGCAGAGAAACCCGGCGGTTTGTGCTTCGCCGTGTGCGGCTCCCATCTGAGACTCTTTCTGCAGATGGGACAGACTGTGGCGCTCTGAAGTATCGTCGCCCTGCAATGGGGGCAGGTGCGAGTCTTTCCCGCGTTACCCTGCGCCCCGTTGCTCATGCCGCTGAGCCGGCCTCCACCTTTGGTCGCGCCGCGGGCCTGACCGACGAACCCTCTTCCCAGCCGAACTCGGCGTTTCCTCGCATGCGCGATCCGGCAGCAACCGTCAGCGATCCCGCCTTGACGTCTCCGTTGAGAACCCCCGAGGACATCAGCTCGACCCGCGATGCGGCATCGACGTTGCCTTCGAGCTCGCCGGCAATGGTAACGGTGCTGGCTCGCACACCGCCGATCACCTTTGCTCCCTGATCGATCGTGAGGTTGCCATCGACGTTGACGTCTCCCTTGAAGGTACCAGCCACCCGGACATGCCCGGCTCCCTGGATCTTTCCCTCGATGGCGAGGTTGGCCGCGATCAGCGTCTCTTTCTGGTCGGACGGCGCAACGCGCGCGGGCGCCGGGTTGAAGCTCGCTGAGCTCGATGAGTAGTCGTCTTTCTGAGGCGCGGGGGTCTGCTGCATCGTTGCGGGCTCCTTCGCGGGTGAGGTCTGTTCCTTCCAGATTGCCATGGCTCGGTACTCCTGTTGTAGTAGCCTGTCTCTCGTGCGCCCGCCAGCGGAGGCGGCGTACGCTGTCGAACGTTACAACAGGGCGGCCCCGTGTGGCACTACCCCGCCGATTTCGGCCTGCCGGAGAGGAAATGGCTTAACGGCCATCAAGGACCGCAAGATCGTGGCCCTCACCGGACGGGAACTCATATTGCGACTGCGGGGAATGCCAGGAATCGGAGGACTCATGAAGCTCGTCGCGATCGGAGTGGGGGTGGGAGCGGGGCTCGGATTCGTCAGCGCGCACATGCTCTTCCTTCAATGGATGATGCTGATACCGTGGGGACTCGCGGGCTTCGCGCTCGGCTACTGGACTCAGCGGCGAAGCGTCGCTCTCGCAGCCGGTGCGACGTACGGACTCGCGGTCTGCATCGTGTTCATGATCGCGCAGTACACGGGCTCGGCATCGCTTCCGAGCCGGATGCCGTACTTCGGGCTCATCGGTGCCTTCGGTGCGCTTTGCGGCGCCATCGTCGGATGGATCGGCTTCCATCTGAACACACACGAAAGGCCGAAGCGAGCAAGACCGAAGAGAGCCAAGCCGAAGAGAGCCTGACAAATTCGGGGGTGAAGATCGCATGAACGACAAGGTGGTGGTGATCACGGGAGCGAGCGGCGGAATCGGCGGCGCGCTCGCGGAGCTTCTCGGGTTGCGCGGAGCTGCCGTTGTGCTTGTTGCGCGAAGGGAAACAGAGCTCCGCGCCGTGGCAGAGCGCTCCGGCTCGAATGCTCATCCGATCGTGGCTGATGTCACACGGCGCGACGAAGTGCAACGAGTCGTCCGGGAATCGCTCGCGCGATTCGGACACGTCGATGTCTGGGTGAACAACGTGGGAAAGGGAATCTCCCGACTTCCCTCGCAGCTCACCGACGACGATGTGGACGACGTGATGCGAGTGAACGTGAAGTCGGCGCTGTACGGAATGCAGGAGATCCTTCCGCACTTCAAGGAGCGAGGCGAAGGACAGATCGTCAACGTGTCGTCGATGCTGGGACGGATTCCCTTCGCCGTCATCCGCTCGGCGTACAATGGGGCCAAACATTTTCTGAACGCGCTCACCGCGAATTTCCGAATGGAGCACGAGAAGAGTCATCCCGGGATTGTCTTCTCCCTCGTTTCGCCGGGAGTGGTGCGCACGAATTTCGGATTGAACGCGATGCACGGCGGGCCCGACTCGCGCGAGCTGCCGTACTCGCAGAGCGCCGAAGAAGTCGCTGAAGTGATTGCCGCTGTGATCGACTCCCGGCGCGCGGACGTTTACACGCGGCAAGGGGCTCGTGACAGGATCGTCGAGTACTACTCTACAATCGGCGAAGATCCGTGAAGGGCGCGTAGCCGCCGGTGTTTCAGTTCTCGGCTCCTGCCGAGTCGAACATCGCCGCGCGCTTCTCGCCGACGTCCGACATGTCGAGTCCCTTCCTGACGACGCCCGATCCGGGCAGGCTCGAGGCAGCGATCGTGCTGTCGCGCTCCCTCTGACCCATCTGGTCGCGGGGCTTGCCGACATTCGGCGGTTCCGCGCAGGCGGCCAGCGCGACCAGGATCGGAGCGATCCATCGCAGTCGGTGTCTCATGGTCATTTGACGTTTGGCTCCGATGCTTCGTCACTAGGTACGCGGGTCCATCTGCTCACCGGTCTGCCAGTGCCCGAAACCTCCGGCTACAACACAAAACACAAGCTGTACATAGGGTGCGCGGGCTGGAGCCTGTCACGCAGCACGGTCGCGGACCTTCCTGCGGAAGGGACTCAGCTGCAGAAGTACGCCAGCATCTTCCGCACGGTCGAGATCAACTCGTCCTTTCACCGGTCGCACAGAAGGGCGACGTACGAGCGTTGGGCGGCGAGTGTACCTGACTCGTTCAGATTCTCGGTCAAGATTCCCAAGGTCATCACGCATGAGAAGGGGCTCGCCGAAACGGGCGCGCCGCTCGACAATTTCCTGGGCGAAGTCTCAGGTCTTGGCAATAAGCTCGGCGCTCTGCTCGTTCAGCTTCCGCCGAGCCTCGAGTTCGAGGTCGAGTCCGCGCGCGCTTTCTTCGAGGGATTGCGCGGGAGACACGACGGCGATGTGTTCATCGAGCCGCGACACAAGACATGGTTCACTCCCGTCGCTTCCAAGCTCATGCACGACCTGCGTCTCGGTCGCGTTGCCGCCGATCCGGCGGTTGTCTCCGCAGCAGCCGAGCCAGGCGGTGTGGAGGGGAAGGTGTACTTCCGCCTGCATGGATCACCGCAGATCTATTTCTCGTCGTACACGTCGTCGTACCTCGACGGTCTCGCATTCCGTCTGCGTGCCCATGCCCGCGCGGGCGACAGCGTGTGGTGCATCTTCGACAACACGATTCGCGGAGCGGCGGCAGGTAACGCGCTCTCTGTCGCCAGGAAAGTCATGCTCGGAGAAAGGGCGACCGCGATCAGGTGAGATGACGCGGGTCGGTTGACTCGCCGGTTTCGTTGGCCATCTTGTTTTTCCATATGACGAGCCGACGGTCCTTCATTGCCAGCGGTTGCGCGGCGCTAGTGACCGCACGCACCGCTCCCACGCTTGTGACGCGCAAAGAGTACGACACGGTCATCAGAGGCGGAACGATCTTCGACGGCACCGCCGCCGAAGGCCGGGACGCCGATCTCGCGATTTCTCGCGGGAGAATCGCTGCGATTGCACCAGCGATCGCAGGAAAGGGAAGTGATGAGATCGACGCTCGCGGGCTCGCCGTTGCACCCGGTTTCATCGACATCCATTCGCACGGCGACGGGAACATGGAGGAGGACCCCCGCGTCGAGTCGGTGATCAGGCAGGGAATAACGACGATAGTCGTCGGAGTGGACGGAAGCTCTCGAGCGGCCGGCGCTCCGGACAAATCCTTCGCGTCGATGTTCGATTCGATCGACAAGCTCTCCCCCGGTCCGAACGTCGCCTCCATGGTGGGTCTCGGCGAAGTCCGCGAGGCTGTGATCGGGGACAAGGACCGGCCCGCCACCGCGGACGAGATCAGGACGATGACGGCGATGGTGGACCGCGCCCTCCGCAACGGCGCATGCGGTGCTTCATCGGGGCTCGAGTACACGCCGGGCGCGTTCGCGTCGCTCGACGAGCTCATCGCTCTTTGTCGGCCGCTTGCTTCGCGGCGTCTGCCGTACGCGACGCATATGCGGAACGAGGATGACCGCCTTGTCGAGGCGATCGACGAATCGATAGCCGTCGCTCGCGGCGCGGGCTGTCCACTTCAAATCTCGCACCTCAAGACTCAGGGGCCGCGCAACTGGAGCAAGCTCGACAAGGTTTTTCTTCTCATCGCGGCCGCTCGCGCTGCGCGGACTGACGTCGCGTTCGATCGCTACCCGTATGTCGCATACGCGACAGTTCTGACGAACCTGTTTCCGGTGTGGAGCAGGGATGGCGGAGTGGACGCGTTTCTCGCCCGGCTCGAGGATGCATCGGTCTCTCCCCGAATCCGCAAGGAGGCCGTTGCGAAGGTGGAGCTCATCGGCGGATGGGACAACGTGCAGCTCTCCGGAGTGAAAGCCGTCGAGGATCGGGACGCGGAAGGAAAGCGCCTTGGCGCATATGCGAAGTCACATGCTCAGGATCCGTACGAGGCCACTGTCGGACTGCTGCGCAGAAGCCGCGGAAACGTCGGCATGCTCGGATATGCGATGAGCGAAGAGAACCTGGAGAGGATTCTGTCGCATCCTTTCGGCATGGTGTGCAGCGACGGCGGTGGATTCGCGATCGAGGGGCCGACTCGTCGCGGGAGTCCGCATCCGCGCGGAGCCGGGTCGTTCCCGCGGGTGCTCGCGCGTTATGTCAGGGAGCGAAAGGTGCTCACGTTGACCGACGCGATCCGGAAGATGACCTCGTTGCCGGCGTCGCGAGTGCGTCTTTCCGATAGAGGCCGGCTCGCTCCCGGGCTCGCCGCCGACGTCGTGGTCTTCGACCCCGCTGAGGTTGCCGATAAAGCGACATTTGACGCGCCGTTTCAATATCCAGCCGGAATCTCGCTGGTGATCGTGAATGGCGTGGTTGCCCTTCGCGACGGCCAACGCGGCAAAGCCGGCAGCGGGAAGGCAGTGAGGCCCAGCTGATATTGCGCAGCGCTGCAATGCTGGCGATGGTCGCGGGCACAATCGCAGCAGCCGCGTGTCGCGCGGCGACCTCATCTTCGATTTCGGCAGAGCCGGAACCTGAGCTCGACTACACGGTCTACTCGGCGACTCTGGACGGACTCTTCGGGCAACCGATGCCGTCCGACAGTGGCAGACGCGCACGCTTTGTGGTTCGAGATTCTACGTTGGCCGGAGGACTCGCCACCGCCGGACTCAAAACGGAATACATCCGGCGTCAGTTCGGAAACCGGGCGAAGGCATTCGAAGGAACAACCGAAAGCTTTCTCGCCCGCAACCAGTCGCGCGTAGCGCTGAGCGCGACTTTGTTTACGGCACGCGGATCGGTCGAGACTGCTTCGTCGCGCGAGCTGCCACCTCCGAACGATCCGGATGGATACTGGCGCGCCTACTATGAGCGATTTCCCCGCGCGCGCGGGTTGATCGGGTTATCCCGTCCCGGCTACGACAAGGCCCGGCGACATGCCTTGGTCTACTACTCAATGGGGTGCGGCGGCCTGTGCGGCGAAGGGGGCTACGTGCTTCTCGAGCGGCGTGAAGGGAAATGGCTGGTGCTGAAGCGGGTAGTCACGATGATGTCGTGAGTCGCGTCAGGCGCTGACCGGCCGCGCGATCAGGATTCCCGTCGCGCGACGGATCCTGGCGACGTACTCCGGCAATGTGGTTCGCGTGATCTCGACGGCTCCGCCTGAGAGCGGCGCGTGCAGCACGCGCAGGACGCCATCGTTCCCGCGATATGCGAATGCCGCGTGAGTCACGTCGAGCCCCGGGATCTGAGTAGCGAAAGCGAGGACGTCGCCCGTCTCGATCTGGCTCTCGACTGAAGTGATGCGTTCAGCGGGAATGACGTGGCGCGGATGCGAGTCGAGACTCCGCTCCATTCGACCGATCGACTCGAATACGCCATCGTCGCGGAGCGCTGCGTAGCTGTTCCTGTGCTCGGTCATGAAGCGCAGCGGACGCGAATCCTCGACGCCACCCAGCTCCACTCCGAGATCGCGCACGAGACCACGCTTCGCGCCGTCGAGGATCCATTCGCTGAAGTAATGCAGGCGCGAGGTGTATCCGTTCCGCTTTCCGCCGCGGTACCGCATGCGCTCTACCTCTCGCTCGAATCGCCGCCACGAAGGGCGTCGGCCGTCATCCGCTGCGCGCGCGACTGCCAGACAGCCTTCCACGAGCGTGACGCAGTCGAACTGGGTGAGAGAAACCGTGAGCGGCTCACTGCCCGCCGAGCTTCCGCCCGCGACGATGTAGGCTTCGAGCGTGTTCGGCACATATGGAGTGCCGATAGCCAGCTCGCCGACCTTGATCGCGCGCGGGCCGAGTGGCATGGAGTGGCGGTCCATGCCGACGCTGCGGAGGGCGACGGCCCATGCGCGCAAGCGAATCGCATCCGCATCCGAGGGAGCGCTCGAGTCGGGGTTATCGGCATTGAGCCGAAACGGAATCGCGCAGGCGGCGGCGAATCCGGCTGCCTTAATGAGAAGCTCCCTGCGCGAAATCGGGTTGATCATCTACGTTTTCTCCGAGCCTCTGAGACTCTGTCGCGCGGTTGCGTTCTAAGGTTTCGGTGAGCCCGCCTCTCGAATCGCCTTCACCAGCGCCGGGAGATTCTGTATCACCGTGAGTCGAGTCGCCGGCGACCGGCGGACAAGAACGAATCGCTGGCCGTCGGGCGAGACGTCGTAGTTCGCGTGCGGCACAGCGGGAGCCATGTCAGCGACCGAGAAGAGAGTACGCCGCGACACGACGTCGAATGACGGCGAGGTTCGGATTGTCGCGGAAACGAGATTCACATTCCCTTCCGTGATTCCCCTGTAGAACAACTCGCGTCCGTCAGGACTCCACACCGGCTCCGTACCGCCGCTCTGAGAGACCTGCACGTCGTCGCCGTCCTCCTGAAGAGGACGCACGTAGACTTCCTGGTCCCCCGACTGGTCGGAGACAAACGCAAGCCATTTGCCGTCAGGCGAAACCGACGGATAGCTGGTCTGGAATTGATTGACGATGAGGGGTGTCAGCGGACCGCGTCCTGCATTCTGTATGATTGCTATGTCCGAGCCGGAACGCGGCTGCATGTCGGTCGCGGTGGTAACAAGCTTCGTCGCATCGCGAAGCCAGTCTCCGGTATATCCGAGGTGACTCTCCGTGAGAATCGAGTCGGGCTTGCCGCCTCCTGGTCTTGTCCGGTAGATCCCGAGAGGGCCGTTCCTGAAGGACGTGTAGGTGATGAACTGACCGTCGCGCGTCCAGGTCGCGTCGTGACCATCCTTGTCGAACGTTGCGCGCGACATCGTGCCGCGAGTGAGCGATAGAATCCAGACATCTCGTCCGTCCGTGCCCGAGAAGTCCACGGCGATGCGGCTTCCATCCGGAGAAAACTTCGGCGCGTGAAAATTTTTCCTTTCGGTCGTCACGGAGCGCATTCGTCCGTCACGCTCGACGAACACGAGCCAGCGCGGCTCTTCAGGGATGTAGGCGAGATTGCCGTTCGGCGCCATTGAGAACTGAGCGATCCCGGTCCCGGTTAGCGCGACTCCGGATCCGATCTGAACTGCCGGCGCCGTCATTCTACCGTTCTTTTCATCGAATGGCGCCGCCCATAGTGTCCCGTCGGTGCGCGCGTACGCCACGTGACCCGCACCGTAGCGCATCTCAACTACCTGTGCATCCGTAAGAGGCGTGATCGCGCCGCTCCGGGTATCGAGAACGACCGCAGGGCCAGCCGCCGTCCCCAGCGGCGCTCGCAACATGATTGCCTTCCCCCCGCCGGGAAGGACCTGCGCCAGTCGCAATCCCAGGGTGCTGTCGCCGACGGCAACGCTCGCGCCTCCTCCCGGACGGATGCGACGCAGCCCTCGAGAATAGTTCTCGGAATACCAGACAGAGCCATCTGGTGCGAGCTGCGTGTGAAGCGAATTGATCTCATTCGACATCGTTGAAGGCGTCCCGCCGGCAATCGGGATCCGGACGTTGCTCGAGATGCCACCAATCACATAGGACAAGCCAAAGATCGTCCTTCCGTCGGGAGCGATTTCCGGATCGAGCATGCCCTGCGACCCCTCGAGCGGCACCGGCGACTCCGAATCGAGTCGCTGATAGGCCAACGTGTTGTTGGCCTCTCCGCCTTGCGCTACGTAGACCACTGCCGATCCGTCGGGCGTCATCGCAATCTGTCGATGGAGGGCCGCCACGCCGGTCCCTCCAAGATTGGGAATCAGCATCGCGAGCCGCGACGGCGGGGCTGACCCACCCTGAGATCCATGCGCCTTGTAGCCCAGCGAATATCCCGCGATCCCGAACAATGCCGCAGTCACCAGCGCGCCTCCCGCGATGGCCGCCGGTCCGACTCGCCTGCTGGGTTCGAACTGGAATGCGGGCGCGAGAGATGGCTGCGTGAGTCCGTGCGCGAAATCCATTGCCGTCGCCGGCCTGTCCGCCGGAAGCTTCTGCAGCGCTGAGCTCACCGCCGCCGCCATCTGCGGAGATATCGTATCGCGGAGCGAGGTGAGGGACCGCGGCTTTTCGGTCATCACCTTCGCGACAATCGCCTGCGGCGTAGGCCCGGTGAATGGCGGCTCACCCGCAAGCATCTCGAAAACCACCGCGCCAAGCGAGTAGATGTCCGCGCGGTGGTCCACCGCCTTGTCACCCATTGCCTGCTCGGGCGCCATGTAGTTGGGAGTGCCGAGCGACATTCCGGTCTGCGTCATGCGCGAGCCGGCAGCCTGCTCGACAGCCAGCGCAATGCCGAAGTCTGCGACAAGGGGACGTCCGTCGTGCAGCAGTATGTTCTCGGGTTTGATGTCCCGATGAATGACGTGGCGCTTGTGCGCGTAGTCGATGGCATCCGCGACGTCGGTGGCGATTCGGATCGCATCCGCAATGGGGAGCTGTCGCTCGCGATCGAGGCGTCCTCGCAGTGTTTCCCCTTCGACGAAGGGCATCACGTAGTAGAGAAGCCCGTCGGCTGCGCCCGAATCGAACAGCGGGAGAATGTGCGGATGCTGCAGATTCGCGGTGAGCTCGATCTCCTTCACGAAGCGCTCGGGACCGATCACCGCCGACAACTCGGCGTGAAGGACCTTGATCGCCACTCTGCGGTGGTGTCGGATGTCTTCGGCGAGATATACCGTTGCCATACCGCCCTGGCCGATCTCACGCTCGATCCGGTAGCGATCGCTCAGCGCGCCGGCCAGCCGTTCCGCAGTCGCCGACATTTACGCCGCTAATCCGGGCGTGGAACCTTCCTGCCCACGAGAACAGTGATGTTGTCCTCTCCGCCGGCGTCGAGCGCGCCCTGAAGAAGCGTCTCGCATGCCTGTTTGGCTGACGTCATACTCGTCAGAACTTCACGTATCCGGTCGTCGGAGACATGGCGCGTCAAACCGTCGCTGCACATCAGGCCGACACTGTCCCACGACTGGGGCACCTTTGTAACGCTGGGCGCGGCCTGCGGACCACCCATGGCGCTCGAGAGAACGTTCGCCCATCGCTTGAATGCCGCGTCCTCGCGATTGAACAGGCCCTGCTTCACGAACTCCTCGGCCATTGTCTGGTCGCGTGAGATCTGGATGAGCTCGCCGTCGACGAACGTGTAGCAGCGGCTGTCTCCAACCTGAAGCAGGTAGGCATTTGGCCAGATGCCGATCCAGAGCGTCATCGTGGTCGCCATTCCGCGGAGTGAGGGATCGGTGGCGGCTTCGACCGCGAGCTCGGCGTGGACCTTGAGCGCTGATTCCTCGAGCTCGCTGATGAATCTCGAGTCGTCGTCCGAGTCACTCGTGTAATAGCACTCGAGTGATTCAGTGACATAGCGGGCGATGTGTTCGAGAGCGATGCGGCTGGCCTCCTCGCCTGCTTTTGCACCGCCGACGCCGTCGGCAACCAGCGCAAGAAACGCCATCCGCTGTTTCTTCGTCAGCAGCTGAGGGTCGGGAAGGCTCGTGTGATAGATCTCGATCCGCTTCTGCAGCGCGCAGATGAGGAAATGATCCTCGTTGTTCTTTCGCACCTTGCCGGGGTGCGTGAGGCCGAATACGTCGAGCTCGTCGTCCATTGGGCGGCGGGTGACTGAGGAGACTGACGACGTGCCGGACTGCGTCATTTCTGAACGCTCCGAATCAGGGGCAACGCGCACCTGACTTTACCTCTGTGACTCTTTGCCTGCAAGTGAGCCACAGAGGTTCAAGGCGCGCCGAATGTCGTCGAGCCGGTGGATCCTCGAGAGGATCAGTAGAACTGTCTCAGCTCGATGCGCGAGTTGTTCACCATCACTCCGTAAAGCCGGACGTAGTCTCCCTGGCGAAGGCTCTGGAACCTGTTGAGGTCCGACTGCCTCGGGTTGTAAGGCATCGACACATTGAGGGTGCCATACGCGTTGGAGCTGAGGCTGAAGATTCCGTTGGTCCTATCGACTTGCCGCACATTTCCTTCGAAGCTCTGCACGTTGCCAGATGTTCCCGTGCCGCTTCCGCTGACTGACTGATTGACCTGGATCAAGTCCGTGTAGTAGCCGCTGCTCGTGTTGTTGGCGTTGGTCACACGAGCCGTCACCCGGTCTCCGTACTCGAGCGACGTCACCGAATAGTTCTGGTTCTGATAGACAACCTGTGTGTTGTTGTCGTAGTTGAGCGTCACGGTCTGCCCGTTCGACTGTTGCAGTCCGATCTGCTGCTGGCGGGTGTTGATCCCCTGCACCGTGCCGGTGACCTGACTGCCGCTGCCGCTGCCACCGCCGAGCACGCTGCCCAGGATCTCGCCGAGTCCGCCGGTGCTCGAGCAACCTGCGAGTGCGAGCAGCAATAGTGAAGCTGCGCCGCCCCGCGCGGCGCTTCGTAGATTCATCATCGTCTCCTCCGTGTCTTGAACACATCTGACGGAAGAGCAAGGTGAGTGCCGAAACGCTAGATTGAGATGCGAACGCCATTTCGAGGGAGCTTCCATCCTCTCCGAGTTCTATCAGCTCCGACGCACCGCGATCAAAGACTTCTCAGCGTACCTCGGCTTCCTCGCGGGGTTCATCGGCGCGGCGCCGTTTGCATGGACTCTTCTCGCCGCGCAGCTCGAGAGCGGGACTTTCGTTCGGGGCCTCTGGTATTTCTTCGGACTGGTTCTCGCTGCCGGCATCTTCACCGGAATTGCCGGTCTCGGAATCGGATACGCGGCCGGTCTTCTGTGGGAACAGTTTCATCGCCACCGGCGGCGCGAGCGGTTGAGAGGCAAGGCACTCTCGGAGGCACTCGATGGGGAGACTCCGGATGAAGCGCCACCGGACGACACGCCGGCGCCGGCGCGGGTGCCGCTCCTTCAGCTCGTCCCCCGTCATCTTCCGGAAGTCCCGAATGTCACTGGCAGGCGGCTCGCGTCGGTGAGATTTCTCGCGCGGTCGATCGAGCTCGACTTCAGTCTCCTGAAGGTGGAAGTCGGTGGATCTCCCCTCGTCGTCTGCGCCGGGCAGGGCTTTCGTTATCCAGAGCTCGGCTCGCGCGACGCTCTTTGTGGCCTCGTCGGAGCGCGGGTGGAGACAATGCGATTCGTGGATGAAAGCGTGGAGCTTGCATTCGATTCCGGCTGCGACCTCATACTCGCGCGGGCCGCGGTTGCGGTAGCCTGAGAATGTTCTCGTTCCGACGCGCCACGTGGCGACAGATGATTCTCGCCCTCGTGATGCTCGGGATCGTCGGGCTGATAGTGGAGCTTCTGCTTCTCGAGCACACAGACTCCCTTACGCAGTGGATCCCTCTCGTGAGCCTCGGCGTGGGGGTGGTGATCACGCTGGCCGCCGCGATTCGGCCGACGCGCGGAACGCTGAGAGCGTTTCAAATGGTGATGGCCGTCTTCGTCGCAGCGGGAACGTTTGGTTTGTATTTCCACTTCAAGGGAAACATCGAATGGGCGCTCGAGCGCGATCCCGAGCTGAGCGGCCTCCCACTCATCTGGAAAGCTCTCACGGGGGCGACACCGACGCTGGCTCCAGGTGCGCTGGCGCAGCTTGGACTTCTCGGCCTCATCTACGCATACCGTCATCCCGCTCTGAACCGCGATTCCATCCGGCCCGATCGGGAATCAGCGGCAATGGACTTGCCGTAGCAGGCGACGACACACATGACGGATCAAATACAACGTTTTCCGAACGGAGAACCGATGATGAAACGCGTAGCGCTCTCGTTGTTCGCACTTGCAGTCTCGGCAGGCGCAGCGTGCTCGACCGACTCCTCGAAAACGGCCGACACCGCAGCAGTCGCCACTGGCGACACCACCATGCCTCCGCCGGCCGCGACGATGTCGCCCGAACCGGTAGCGACGGCGCCGACACCCAGCGCCGGATCGTCGATGGATCCGAACTCGGCCAGCGCGGCCGACCTGGCCACAATTCGCGGAGTGACCACCGCCATGGCCACGGCAATAGTCGCCGGCCGGCCTTACAAGACGATAGTGGCCGTGGACAAGGCGCTCGGCACCGCGCTGGACGAGAAGCAACGCGACTCGGTCTACACGCGGCTCTGGATCCCGGTCGATCTCAACACCGCGACGGATGCGGAGATACTTCTCATTCCCGGAGTCGGCCCGAGAATGTTGCGCGAGTTCAAGGAATACCGTCCGTGGACGTCGATCGATCAGTTCCGGCGCGAGATTGGAAAGTACGTGGACAAGGCTGAGGTGGCGCGTCTCGAGAAGTACGTGACGATCAAATAGGCGCAGGGGTTGCCGCGAGGGTGCGACGGCCGGACCTTATGGGTTCGGCCGTTTTTTCATTTGTGTCGATCGAGAGAATTCGTGACGCAGTACCTCACCGCCGATCGTGAAAGACAATCTCGTCGGTGCCCTCGGCGACCGCTACACGATCGAGCGCGTGCTCGGCCGCGGAGGAATGGCCATCGTGCATCTCGCGGAAGAGCGCAAGCATCAGCGCAAGGTCGACATCAAGATCCTGCGAGAGGACGTTGGAGTCTCGGTGGGTGCCGAGCGTTTTCGATCCGCTCCGCGGTGAGCCCAGGTTCAGAGCGCTCGTGCGGAAGATGGGATTGCCCCCTCTGCAATAGGTTCTCATGACTCAGGAGCTTTGGACTTCGGTCGACAAGTACATCACGGACACGCTGTTCGCTCCGGATACCGAGCTCGACGCGGCCGTTGCAGCGAGTGATGCAGCAGGCCTGCCGTCGATCCAGGTGTCGGCAGCACAAGGCAGGCTGCTCAACATCATCGCTCGCGTTCGTGGAGCGCGTCGAATCCTGGAGGTTGGAACTCTTGGCGGGTACAGCACCATCTGGCTCGCGCGAGCGCTGCCGCCGGACGGGCAGCTCGTAACCCTCGAGATCGATCCGAAGCATGCTGACGTCGCGAGGTCGAACTTCGAGCGTGCCGGGCTCGCCGATCGCATCGAGCTTCGCGTCGGCGATGCTCGCGAGATTCTTCCCCAGCTTGCCGAAGAGCGATACGGTCCCTTCGATCTTTCCTTCATCGATGCCGACAAGGTGAGCATCCCGCACTATTTCGAGTGGACGTTGAGGATGTCACGCCCGGGAAGCCTGATCATCGTCGACAACGTTATTCGCGAGGGAGCGGTGACCGACGCCGAGAGCGAGGACGCCTCGGTGCAAGGGGTGAGGCGTCTCAACGAAATCATGGCAGCGGACGCTCACATTACTGCGACGGTGTTGCAGACGGTGGGAGTGAAGGGCTACGACGGCTTCTCGGTTGCTCTCGTGGAGTCGGGGGTATGATGACGTTCGGGCAAAAGTCAAAAGCTTCACAGGAGGCACAGAGGCTCGGAGAACTACGGAACGGAATTTTGTCAACTACAACGACATTGCTGAGGTCAATGCACTCCCGATGTCGTTGTCGTTCAAAACAAATCATCTCCGTAGTTCCTCTGAGCCTCTGTGCCTCCCGTGAAGCTTTTCGTGGTTTGTAGTCATCGGAACGCGCCATGGCGGACGCTTAGCGGTCAAGGGTGGATGCCGGTGGAGCGCAGCTTGCAACTCCGGCGAGTGTCTCAAGACACTCAACGCAATCAAACCATGCGAATCAAACCCGCCGCATGGTCCACGCACGAGTGGCTGCACTTCCTGAGATCTCTCCCGGACACGATTCCCGCTGACCGGCTCGCAGATCTCGACCGGACGTTCAAGCTCTCATCGAGCGGAAACAGCGAGATACTTTTTGTCTGGCTCAGGAAAGCCATCGCCAACAAGTACGAGCCTGCGTTCACCGCGCTCGAGCGTTTCCTCACGATGCAGGGGCGGCGCAAGTTCGTCGCTCCGCTCTACGCCGATCTCGCGAAAACCGATTGGGGTAAGGCGATAGCGATGAGGATTTATGCCCGGGCACGTCCCACTTACCACTCGGTGGCCATGGGAACCATCGACAAGACTCTGAACTGGCCGGCAAAGTGAGCGCCGGCGCGGGAACTACAACTGCTGGTGAAACGATTTAACTGATCACGCTGATCTCGCGGATACTACAAACCCGATAAAGCGATTCAGTGGCGCACTGGCAGCTCACCGCGGTGGCGAGCGATGGAACACCTCCTCCCTAGTAATCGAGGTGTCCACGAAATCAGGTCAACGCCGTGTATCCGCGAGATCCGTTAAATCGTTTCACCGGTTTTGTAGTATCCGCGAGATCAGCGTGATATGCTAAATCGTCGTTCTCGCCCGCCGCGCGCCTACTTCAGGGCGCGCGCGAGCGGAACTCCGTCCAGCTTTTCCAGCGGCTTGATGCCGAGCCGCTGCGCCAGAGTCGGCGCGATGTCCACAGTCCTCACGAAATCAGTGTACTTGCCGCGTGTGAAGCCGGGCCCGTAAAACACGATCGGCACGTTGCTGTCGTAATCGTATGGACTTCCATGCGATGCGACGAGGAAACTGCCCCACAGGCTACCGGGTGTGAGCGTCGCGACGAGTTCGACGTTGGTGTTCGCGGGGAACTGATGGGCCCAGCGGCGCGCGATCGGATCGTGCGCAGTATCGCCCTTGACCAGGTCCTTCAGGTTATCCACCCGTGCGATTCCGGGCAGCGATTTGGCCGCGGAGCGGAATGCTTCGATGACGCGCTCCGGATCGACGCGTGCCTTCGCGAAAGCGGCGTGGTCGATGAGCACGATCTGCTGGTCCACCTCGATCGCGGCAGTGTCGACCTTGAGCGATCTCATGAGCGCGCGGGCGGCAGTGAGAGCGGGCGCGAGCGAAGCGCGGGTCGGATGAGGATTGGCGTTTGCCGGCGCGAGCTCGGGAATCGGCGCAAAACCATGATCGGCGCTGAGCACCACGACTACGCGCGTCGAGTCCCGCATCTTGAAGAGAGAATCGAGAAAGAACCCGATGACCCGGTCATCTCGAAGTGCCTGGTCGTGCGCCTCCTTCGACGCAGGACCCAGCCGGTGGCTCACCAGATCGGTCGCTGAAAGCGAGACGGCGAGAAGGTCTGTATGGGGCCCCGCACCAAGGTTGAGCGCGCTCACGCCGTCCAGAGCCAGCGCGACTGTGATCTCGTCCATGAATGGAGTGCCGCGAATCCAGCTCGCGGCCTGAACTGAATCGGCGGGAATTGGGTGAGGAAAGACAAAATCCGTTCCACCCCCTTCGATGCTGACGCTGTCGAGTTCCGTGTAGGCCGAAGCGGGAAGGAGAGGCGTCCATGCCTTTCCTGCATATGACTCGGCAAGCCGCCTCGCATTGAACTTCACGACCCAGGCGGGGAGCGTATCCGCGTAGTACTTGCTCGTCGTGAATTCGCCGTCGCCTGGATACCAGTAGACCTGCTGCTTCGATCTGCCTATCGGCAGGATGGCACCGCGGTCCTTCATCGACACGGACAGCGCCCGCGCACGCGCGTCGGCGGCGTGCATCCAGTCGAAGAGCGCGGTCCCCTGGAATCGATTGGGCGAGGCGCCAACCAATCCGGAGAATCCAAGAAGCGGCGAGGCGGCGTCGACGACTCCGACTCGGTTGGCGGAGATCCCGGTCGAGCGCGGGAAGCGTCCCGACAGAAGGCTCGCGTGCCCCGGCGCCGTCTCCGTGATGGCATGATCCTGGTGCGCGTTCGTGAACCACGCTCCGCCCCTTGTGAGCCGCGCGAGGCCGCCTGTCATCTGGTCGCCGAATCGCGTGAGGTAGTCTTCGCGGAAGCCGTCGATCGTTATCAGAACCACCAGCGAGGGTCGCTGGGCCGCGCCTGATCCGGCCGCGGGTGGGACCTGGGCCGAGGCACAGCCGGCGAAACCCAGGACGCCTAGCAGGACGTAGAGTGATCTGGTCATCAGGTGAATGTGGCCCCCGATCCTGCGAGCGGCAACATATGGCGCCGCGGCCGTTTCGTGACGATACTTCAGAAATCCAACGAGGAGCCCTCCCGCAATGGAGAGCCGTACCGAAGGTCTGCTCGGGTCCAATTCAACCCGAGTGGTCCTGAAAGTCGTCATTTACTACGCGGTGCTCATCGTGGCCGGCTGGTTCATTCTGAATCTGCTCCCGGTGTCACCAGGACTCGCGTCCTTTGGCCTCGAGTCCATGCTCGGCGTCGCACCTGCAGCGAACGCTGTGAAGAACGCTGCACCGATACTCGACGAGCCCAATCGCGCAGCGGCCGTTGCAGCGGCGATGCTCGCGGCGATCCTCCTCTCGCTGCCGGTCGCCTGGATCTATCAGCTCACGCGTGCCAAGCGCGGATACCAGCAGTCCGTCGTTCAGCTGATGATCATTCTCCCGCTCGTGGTCGCTGGCATCGTCATACTCGTCAAGAACAGTCTGGCGCTCGCATTCAGTCTCGGCGGCATCGTTGCCGCTGTCCGCTTCCGAAATACGCTCGACGACAGCAAGGATGCAGTGTACGTATTTCTCGCGACAGGGATCGGACTAGCTGCCGCCGTGGACATCCCGGTTGCAACGGTCATCTCGGTGCTCTTCAACACCACGATTGTCTTCCTGTGGTATACTGATTTCGGCAACTCGCCGGTCGAGCTCGATGCGGCAATCGGCGCCAAAAGGCTCAAACGCGCGAGGGAGCTCGCGCGCACAGGCACTTTCGTGGCGCAGATCGACAACGAAGTGCTCCGCAACATGAATCGCGAGCAGCTCGAGGGACTGGCCAAGCGCGCGCTCCACCGTGCCCACGGCGAAGGGAAGCCCAATGGTGCCGGATCTCCTGAGACATGTCTTCGGCTGCGAACAAATGATCTTGCGGGAACTCGTCGCGGATTGGAGCTTGTTCTGGGCGAATTCGCCAGGGAATGGCGCACCGGCGGTGTGACGATCGACACCGAAGGCATAAGCACGATCGACTATTTCATTCAGACCAAGAAAGCCACTCAGGGAGACGAGCTGCTGGCGCTTGCGCGTACAGCCGGGGGCTCGGGGCTCGTGGACGCGCAAATAAGGTAGGAGGGTCATCGATGAGGATCGTTCCGAAAGGTAGAGCAGCCGCGACCGGACTGTGGCTCGCCGCATTCGCGCTTGCTGCTGCTCCCGGCACGCTCGCGGGACAGGAGCAGAGCGCAGCCGCGCCGAAAAAGAAGGTGCTCACCGCCGAGGAGAAGGCGGCTGCCGATATGGCGAAGGGCATCGCGCTGGCAAAGGCGCAGGAGACTTTTTACGCCACTTCGACACCCCTCGAGTTTACGCTCCAGACCAACATCAAGCGCATCCGCGGAGACAAGGGTGACAAGGCGCCGTGGCGCCCCGCAGTGATGAGTTACGTGGATCCGGAAGGGAAAAAAGTGGCTGTTCCGAGCCAGATCCGGACCAGGGGCATCTGGAGAAAAAAAAATTGCGAGTTCCCGCCGATTCGCCTGAACTTCAAGTCGGAGACGACGAAGGGCACGCTGCTCCAGGGCTTCGACAAGCCGAAGCTCATCAACTATTGCCACGATACCGACGATTACGAGCAGTACATCATCCAGGAGATGCAGCTTTATCGAATCTACAATCTGCTCACTCCCGCCAGCCACCGTGCGCGTCTGCTTCGGATGACGTACGAAGACAGTGCGACCGGGAAGCTGCATGCAAGGCGCGCGGCGATTCTCCTCGAAGAGCCCGAAGTGATGGCTGCGCGGCTGGGCGGCCCGATCATCGAGCTCAAGGGCGCCATCGCGGAAGATCTCGAACCGTTTCACCAGGCGCTCGCCGCTTTGTTCCAGTACTTCATCGGAAACACCGATTTCTCGACCTATGCTCTGCACAACATGGAGCTCGTGAACCAGGCGAGCGGCGAGATCATACCGGTTCCCTTCGACTTCGATTTTTCCGGCGTGATCAACGCCCGCTACGCTACGGCCGATCCGAAGCTGACAATCCAGCGCGTGCGCGACCGGCTGTTCAGGGGTTACTGCCAGAATCCGGACGACCTCGCGAAGGCATTCAGCCGCTTCAACGAGAAGAAGGACGCGATCTACGCATTGTATCAGGATTCGATCGGCAAGCTCCTGAGGCCGAAGATCGTAGAAGAGACGCTCAGATACTACGACGAGTTCTACAAGACGATCAACGATCCGCGCCGCGCCAAGAGAGAGATCATCGAGGAATGCATCAAGACGAACTGAGCCTGGCAGAAAGTACGTGACAGCCGCGCCGCCCACTTTTCGGTACGAAGTCCGGTCGGCGCGGCACTTGGAGGAGCTTGCCGCCGCGCCGCTGCCGCTCCCGGTGCCCGCGAGTGAGCCGCGACGATCGCAGCATCGCGATCTGTATCTGGACACGCCAGACGACACGCTGCGCCGCCGGAACATCGTCTGCCGGCTTCGCCTTCGCTCAGACGACACGCGCCTGCTCTCGCTGACAGTCGAGGGAGAAAATCCGGATGACCGCATCCGCTGCGATTCGACGGTCCGCTCCGCCGATGTTGGTGCAGCGCTGGCCGAACCCACCGCGGCTGGCCGACGTCTCAAGGCGCTCATCGATCCGGTGCTGCTCATGGTGCGGCTCGAGATCGAAGTCGATCGTGTCACGCGCATGGCCGATCGCGACTGGCTTCACCGCCCGAAGGTGGAGATGCACTACGACCACGCGGTCGTTCGCAGGAACGGAAGCTCGAGCGGTCTTTTCCAGCTCTGTGTCCATCACCTGCGAGGGGACGGCGAGCTCGCCGGACGGCTCGCTCGCGCAATGGAAGAGGCGCATCACCTTCGGCCGACCACCGAGAGCTACCGTGATCGCGCCGAGCTTCTTCTGCGATGGAAGAGCGGCGCCGAGGCGAACGCACTGGGTGAGGACGGAGCGCCGCACATGCGCCGCCGCGGCACGGATCACGGTGAGTTCCTGAACCCCGAGCTCAGTCTTCTGGCATTTCAGAGCAGGGTGCTGGCGATCGCCGAAAGCCCGATGACGCCGATTGCCGAACGACTGCGCTTCATCGGAATCGTCAGCTCGAACGTCGACGAGTTCTTCATGATTCGCATGGCCGGACTGAAGCGCGCGGCGAGGGAGCAGTACGAGGAGCAGTGCGACGACGGGCTCACGCGCGGCGAGCAGCTCCGGCTGATCGGAGAGCGCGTGGCTGCGCTCACGCGGCGACAGTCGGCGTGCGCGTCGGAATGTCTCCGCGAGCTCGAGGCGCGGGGAATTCGCCTTGCCAAATGGGACGACTTGTCGCCGGGTGAAAGAGAAGCGCTTCGCGACGAATGCCGAGAGCAGATCCATCCGAGCCTCACGCCGATGGCAATGACGTTGAGCCCCGGTCACCCGCTTCCGCATCTTCCGCATCTGAGCCTCGCGCTTGCCGTGGTGCAGCGCGATCCCGACACACACCGGCTTCACCTCGCTGAGCTGGAGCTGCCGACCGATTCGCCGCGTTTTCTTCCGGTTGTCGGCCGCAAGGAAACGTTCGTCCCCATCGAGGACGTGGTCCGCGCCAACATGGATCTCGTCTATCCCGAAGGCGACATCGAGGGAGTCTACGTGTTCCGTGTCACGCGCGGTGGCGAGCTGGCGCTGGACGAGACGAGCGCCGAGGATCTCGTCGACGCCGTGGACGATGCGACGCGCCGGCGCGCGATGAATCCCGCTGTGCGAGTAGAAGTGGAAGCGGAAATGCCGGAATTCGTCCGCAATCTGCTCGTCGCGAATCTCCGCCGCGAGGACGCCTCGGCACTAGTCGGCCTGGATGCGTCCGACATACATGAGACCGACGCTCTTCTCGATCTTCGCTGTCTCGGATACCTCGAGCCGCAGGGATCTGACGTCGCGTACGATCAATTTCACGGCGCGAAGCCGGTTGCAAGCGGCGAATCGATCCTCGGTGCCATGCGCGACCGAGACCTTTTCTTCCACCATCCGTTCGATTCGTTCGATTCGACGGTCGTCAGGTTTCTCCGTGAAGCTTCGCGTGATCCTGAAGTCACCACTCTCAAGATCACTCTATACAGGATAGGCAACTCGTCGCGAATCGCCGAGGCTCTGATAGAAGCCGCGCTCAACGGAAAGAAGGTCGTTGCATTCGTGGAGCTGAAAGCCCGTTTCGACGAGGGTCACAACGTGGGATGGGCTCGAAAGCTGGAGCGCGCGGGCGGACACGTCGTGTCCGGTCTCGTGGGCTACAAGAATCACGCGAAGGTCGCCTTGGTGATCAGGCGCGAAGACGGACGTCTGAAAAGCTACGCACACGTCGGAACAGGGAACTACAACAGCCGCTCCGCAAAGGAATACACCGACTTCAGTCTCTTCTCGGCGCGGGAGGATCTGACCGCCGACGTCGCGGATCTCTTCAACGCGTTGACCGGCGGGTCGATTCCGCCGGTGGGTCTTTCACGCGGCGCGCTGGTTGCACCGCACCAGATGCGTGACGCGCTCCTTTCGCTCATCGAGCGCGAAGCAGCCAATGCCCGGGCGGGCAAACGCGCGCGGATCACCGCGAAGATGAACGGGCTTTCGGATGCCGGCGTGGTGCGAGCATTGGTCCGCGCCGCTTCGGATGGAGTGGAAGTCGCTCTGGTCTGCCGCGGAATCTGCACCCTGCGCCCGGGAGTGCCGGAACTGTCGGAGCGGGTTCGAGTCGTCTCGGTGGTCGGACGCTTTCTCGAGCATTCGCGCGTCTACCGGTTCGAGAACGACGGATCGCCCGAATGCTTCATCGGCTCGGCCGACCTTCGCCCGCGCAACCTTACGCGACGCGTGGAGCTGCTCGCTCCGGTCGTCGACCCCGAGCACGTGAAATCACTGGAGCGAATTCTATCAGTCTATCTCGAGGACTCGACGGGCTGGGACCTTCAACCGGACGGCGACTACGTTCAACGCGGCAACGACGGTGAGAGCGCGCAACATGTTCTGATGCGGAGCGGAACCCGGCCCCATTGATGCACAAGAGCTCGGTTCCTCTGTAGCTCCTCGGAAAACCTCTTCTCTACATGCGCAAGATCATCGCCTACCTCGCCACGAGCGCCGACGGATTCATCGCGAGGTCCGACGGAGACGTCGGATGGCTGGACCGGCCGCAACCGGCGGGTCAATACGGAATGCCAGTGTTCCTCCGCTCGGTCGACACCGTCGTCATGGGCCGCGCAACATGGGAGACGGGACAGCAGCTTGGCGGCGCGCTCGTCAGTGGCAAGCGCAACATCGTGCTGTCGCGCACGCTGCCGATGTACGCCGTGCCCGGAGCCACCGTCGAAAACGCGGAGCCATCTGCGCTCGCCAACCGATGGCGCTCGGAGAAGGGAAGCAACATCTGGCTGATGGGAGGCGCGCAGGTCTTCGGCGCGTTTCTGAACGCCAACGTGCTCGATGAGCTGATAGTTCATGTCGTGCCTGTGCTGATTGGAACGGGAATACCTCTGCTCGACGCGGCTCCGCGGCACGTCAAGCTCGCACTGAAGTCCACACGGCGTTTCGCGGACGGCGTGGTGCGGATTCACTACGACATCAAGGCACCGGACGCGGACGAGGCCACGGCCACGGCCATGGATTGAAAGAGTTGCGGCCGGCGAGGCCACGCACCGCCGCCTCTCTCACACGCGGATCCTCCGAGTCTATCAGGGACGTCAGAGCCGCCTCGGTATTTGTCGAGGGGGGGTCTGTTTTTTTGACCGCAGGTCCTATGACAGGGGGAACCGGATACATCGGATGAGGCCGAACAAACGGGGAGGCGCTTTTGGGAACGTCGCTAAGCGAGGCTGGAAAAGATTTCCCGTTTTCCCCTTAAGATTTTTATCCGATTGATCCGGCCCAGTCCGGTTGATCCGGTTCCCGGTAGTTGGCTTAACAGCTCAATCGATCGGTTTCAGGTTCGCCACGATTTCCGCCCGGCGCTGCTCGAGGAAAGGCGGCAGCACGACCTTTTCTCCGAGTGTCTCGACATTTTCGTCCACCCCGAAGCCCGGCCCGTCCGTCGCGATCTCGAACAGCACGTGTCCCGGCTCGCGGAAGTAGAGACTCCGGAAGTAGTAGCGGTCGATCTCGCCGCTGTTCGAGACTCCGAAGGAGTTGAGACGTTCCGTCCAGGCGTGATACTCGGCTTCATTGGGGGTGCGGAAGGCAACGTGGTGCACTCCGCCGGCACCGAGCCGTGCGCGCGGCCGATCGGGCTCGACGGCGACATGGAGCTCGGTGTGCGGACTGTCGCCTTCCATTGTGTAGACGTGAACCGCATGCGGATTCTCGCCACCCTCCTGGTATTCGCGCGCGTGCTGCATTTCCATCACACGCGTGAGGATCGTTTCGGTCGGACCCAGGTCCGGGACACTCATGACGATCGGTCCGAGCCCTCGGATCTGATGCTCGGTCGGAACCGGGCTTTTCGTCCACGGAATGGGTTTGTCCCCGAGCCCGCCGTCGTCGACAAGTGAAATTCGCTGGCCTTCCGGGTCCTCGAAGTCGAGAGTCAGACGATCGTCGCGCTTCCGGAGCTCGCCGTGACGTACGTCGAGCTCGTCGAGTCGCGACACCCACCACTTCAGCGACTCGCTGCCCGATACCCGAAGCATCGTGCGAGTGATGCTATTGGTCCCGCGCTTTTCACCCGGCATGCTCCAGTCAAAAAAGGTCAGGTCTGTTCCCGGAGTGCCCACCGCATCGGCATAGAAGAGGTGATACGCGCTGACGTCGTCCTGATTGACGCTGCGCTTGACGAGCCGCATGCCAAGCGTCCCCGTATAGAAGCGAAGATTCTCGCGGATGCTGGATGAGACGGCCGTGAGATGATGGATTCCGTGCAGCTTCATTGGACACACCTTCCGCGGTCCACGTGCGGATCGAGAGAGACATTGCGTCGCTCACGGCGAGCGACAGATTCAGCATGCATCTCCAATTCTCGAACCGCCACCCCCACCGATGCACGTAAGACTGCTCCTCGTCCCGTATGACTCAGGAATTCGCGGCGCGAGGATGGGCGCAGGCCCCGAGCGTCTCATTGATTCCCCTCGACGCAAGCGCGTGTTCGGCAGTTAGATTCAACCCATTCGCACCTGTGTCGACCCATTTGCCTTGGAACGCGAGGAGCTCCCCCAAATGTCAATCAACAGCAGGATCACTCTCGGCCTCTCTGTCGTCGCCACGACGATGATCTTCGCCGCGTCAGCGTCATCCCAGACAACCGGAACGCCGGCCGCTCCGGCGGCAGGAACACCAGCCGTCGCCCCTATAGTGCCTCCACCTCCGCCCGAGGTCGATGTCGGCCGCATGGCTCCCGACTTCACGATGCAATGGGCGGACTCCTCAGGAGTTCGGGGGACCCCGTTCACGCTGAGCAAGCTCCGCGGCAAGGTGGTCGTGCTCGCTTTCTATCCGGCGGATCGGTCATCCGGCTGCACCGCCGAGCTGATCAAGTTCCGCGATGAGTACGCGAAGATGTTCGGCGGGGAAACCGTCGTAATTCCCATCTCGGTCGACAGCCTTGGCAGCCACGCGTCGTGGGCGCAGGAAATGAAATTCCCATTCGCGTTGGGTACGGATCCTCAGCTCGCCGTGGCGAAGCAGTACGGCTCCTGGAATCCGGCGAAGACCTACGCCAGCCGCACGGTGTTCGTGATCGGGAAGGATGGGCGCATCCTGTGGCGCAATCTGA
>JBDTRZ010000034.1:0-28203 GCA_039931395.1 Gemmatimonadales bacterium | reverse complement strand
CCGTGTTTGGGCCTTGAGAGGGCCCCGTCCTAGTCCCCTAGACGATAGCGCCGCGTTCGAGATGCAGCCTTGAATTATAAACCGCACAAATACCATTTGAAAGCCACGATCCCAGAAGGACTTACGCTGGACGTGAGTTGAGCCGCCTCCCGCTCTCAGCATCGAAGATGTGGACGGCGTCGCGCTTCACCCGCATGGCGATTGTCGAACCCGGCTCGATCGACAACTCAGGTGCAGCGACGGCAACCAGGCGCTTTCCATCCGGCAGAGTCGTGTACACGATCTGTTCGTTCCCCATAGGCTCGACTACCGCCACCTCAGCCCGAATCGTTCCTTCGCCTTCCGTGACGACTTCGATGTGCTGCGGGCGCACGCCGAGTACGACTTTGCTGCCCGGCGGAGCATCACAGCGAACATCAAGAGTGATCCCGCTTCCGGTGAACACGAGTCGGCTGTCACCCGCGGAGCTGCCCTCGTCATTTCGCAAAGCTCCCTCGAGAAAGTTCATCGCGGGACTCCCGATGAAGCCGGCGACGAAGCGGTTTTCAGGACGGGCGTACAGCTCCATCGGCGAAGCCACCTGCTGAAGGACTCCGTCGCGGAGCACCGCAATGCGATCGCCGAGGGTCAGCGCCTCCGACTGATCATGAGTGACATACACCATCGTCGCTCCGAGCTGCCGGTGCAGTCGGGCAAGCTCGACACGCGTCTCGACGCGCAGCTGTGCGTCGAGGTTGGACAGCGGCTCGTCGAACAGAAACGCCAGCGGCTCGCGCACGATCGCCCGGCCCAGCGCGACACGCTGCCGCTGCCCGCCGGACAGCTGTGCCGGCTTTCGGTCGAGGAGTGCTTCAAGTCCGAGCGAGCTCGCGACGGTGCGCACCCGCTCGTCGATGATCGGCGCAGGCTGCTTACGAATGCTCAGTCCGAACCCGAGGTTCTCGTGCACCGTCATATGCGGATAAAGAGCGTAATTCTGGAAGACCATTGCGATGTCGCGTTTCTGCGGTGGCAGCTCCGTCACGTCGCGCTCACCGATCCTTATCTTGCCGGCGGTGACCTGCTCCAGGCCGGCCATCAGTCGAAGCACTGTTGATTTTCCGCTGCCCGACGGACCGACCAGCACGAGGAGCTCGCCGTCGGCGGCTTCGACGCTGAGATCGCGGGCGGCCACGAAGCCGTTGGCGTAAACCTTGTCGACATGCTCGAGCGCAATACGCGCCATCAGATATCTCCGATTATCCTTTTACAGCGCCGGCGGTGAGCCCCTGCACGATGCGGCGCTGGAACACCAGCACCATCGCCGCGACTGGGGCGGTTGCAATGACCGCGGCAGCGAGAATTTGTCCCCAGGGGACCTGATACTGACCGCGAAACAACGCGATGGCGACGGGGACGGTCTGTCGTTCCGGGCCAAGCGTGAACGAGAGCGCGAAGAGAAACTCGTTCCAGCAGTAGATGAATGTCAGGATCGCGGTGGTCGCCAGACTCGGCACCGCCAGCGGCAGAAGTATTCTCGTGAAGCTCTGCCTCCGCGACGCTCCGTCCACGTGCGCGGCTTCCTCCAGATCTCTCGGAATCTGGCGTATCGACCCCGTGAGTATCCACACCGTCAGCGGCATCGCGAACGTCATGTACGGCAGGATCAGTCCCGGATACGTATCGATCAGATGCAGCGACCGGAGGAGCAGATAGAGCGGGCTCACGATCGAGATCTGCGGGAACATGGTCACCGCCAGAATGAACGCCATGATCGCCGCCTTGCCTCTGAACTCGAGTCGCGCCATCGCGTAGGCCGCGAACGTTCCGACGGTCAGACAGAACGCCGTCGTCGTACCGGCGACGATCAGGGAGTTGCGAATGGGCGTAAGGAAATCACGTTCGTCGAAAAGCGAGCGGTAATGGTCCAGGATTATCGTGCGCGGCCACAGCGATGGGTCGCGAAAGAGCGCCGCGTCGGGAGTGAATGAGGCAACGATCGCCCAATAGAATGGGAAGAGCGTGAAGATCACGAGCGCCGAGAGTACGGCACCGAAGAGCCAGCGCTCCCAGCGGAAGGTCATCGCTGCTCTCCACCGAGCCGCACACCAAGCCCTTTCATGTACAGCAAAGCCAAACCAAAAGTGATCGCGAAGATCACCACCGAGAGTGCCGAGCCGTAACCGAATCTGAGATTCTGGAGCAGCGCGTTGAACGTGTACAGCGCCACAGGCTCGGTGGATGTTCCGGGTCCCCCGCCGGTGAGCACATAAATCAGATCGAAGACGCGGAATCCGTCGAGCGTTCTGAAGATCAGGGTTACCAGAATGGCCGGCTTGAGAAGTGGGAGGGTGATGTGTCTCAGCTGCCACCAGCCGTTGGCGCCGTCCACCGCCGCCGCCTCGTACAATGTCAGATCGATGTTCTGGAGTCCGGCGAGCAGCAGCAGCGCGACGAACGGGGTCGTCTTCCACACGTCGGCAAGGATCACCGGGACCCACGCTGTAGTCGTCTTGATGAACCACACGATCGGCTGGTCGAGAATGCCGACGTCGACGAGCAGCGCGTTTGCTATCCCGCCCTGCGACTCGAACATGAAACGCCAGAGTAGTGCGGCCACGACTGTCGGAATCGCCCACGGCACGAGCACCGCTGCCCGTACGAAGCCGCGCCCGCGAAACACGCGGTTCATCGCAAGCGCGAGGAAGAGGCCGAGAAGGAACTCGAGAGCAATCGACACGACTGTGAAAAATGCCGTATGACCGAGGGCTGCCCAGAAGCGTGGGTCGCCTGCAATCTCTGCGTAGTTGTCGAGCCCGATGAAGGGCTTTCCAAGCCACGGCATTCGAAGCTCGTGCATGTGAAGCGATTCCCAGACAGTCCACCCGAGGGGAAAGATCGCGATCAGGGCTATCACAGCGAGCGCGGGAGTGACGAGCATCCAGCCGAGGCGTGATTCGGATTTCACTTTCCAGCTTCCCGCGCCAGTCGTCGCATGCCGGTGCGCTCGATGAGCGCGTCGATCCGCTTCGCCGCGGAATTGAGTGCCTCTTGCGGCTCGGCCTGCCTCACGAGCGCGCGATGAAGCTCGATCTGCAGAATCTCCGACATCTCGTTGTAGATGGGCGTCACCGGCCGCGGCGTAGCACTCTCGATGGCGCGCTTCGCCTGGTCCCATGGAATCGAGCGCGCGGCGCGGAGCCGCGGATCATCGTACAGTGCTGACCGCGTCGGATACTGTCCCACAGCTTGTGCGCGCTCGATCATCTGCTCCGGGGCCGTGATGAAGGCAATCAACCGGTAAGCCGCTGCAGGTGATTCCGAGTACCGGTTGATCGCGAGCTGCGCGCCGCCGAGCGCGGCGGTCGAACGGCCGCCCTGAGCAGCGGGCATCGGCGAGACGGCATACTTGCCGGCAACCCGAGAGCTCGCGCTGTCACTCATCGGCTCTACTGCATAGGGCCAGTTACGCATGAACACAGCGTTCCCATTCTGGAATGCGAATCTGGCCTCTTCCTCGTGCCAGGTGAGCACATCGAGCGGAGCGATGCGCGATCCGTACAGCTCGTCCCGCATGAAGGTGACTGCGCGTACGGCTTCGGGGCGATTGACGACCACTTCTCCACGCTCGTCCAGAATTCGCCCCCCGAAGGCTCCAAGGTATTCCACGAATGTCGTGATGAGCCCCTCGTAGCGCGCTCCCTGCCAGACGAATCCGTAACGCGGGCCGCCGGGACGCGACATCGCCGCGCGAGCCTGCTTCACCAGCTCATCGAGATTGCTCGGCTCGACGGGGACCAGGTCGGTGCGTCTGTACAGCAGACCGACGTCCACGAACCACGGAAGTGCATAGAGCTCGCCCGCCCACGTATTCGCCTCGACTGTGGCAGGGAAAAAATCGGCAACCGGCGGCTTGAAGCGGCCGAGTGGAAGAATCCATCCCGCCGCGGCAAACTCCGCGGTCCATACAACGTCGAGCTGGAGGATGTCGGGATTTCCCGCGCGCGCATTCAGCCACTGCACGTAGAGCTGATGCCTTTGCGTGGCATCGTCGGGCGTCTGCTGCAGCTCGACGCGGATGTCCGGGTTGAGACGCATGAAGCGCTCGATCTGACGCGAGACTACCCGTCCCTCGGCACCGAGCCCGCTGCCGGAGAATTTCAGGGTGCTTCCACGTTTTTTTGCATTTCCTCCATCGCATGCAGCGAGCAGCAGCATCGTCGCCGCCGCGAAGAAGGCGATCACGCGTTCACGCGTCATGCAGTCAGACGCTCAGGGCGGGAGTCGCGACAACACGAACTGCACGGCCAGCGAGGTAACGTTCCAGAGCTGGATATCGGTGCTCGCTCCATAGCGGATCGGAACCAGACGTCCGCCGGAGATCTCGTAACTCCACAGCTCATTGTGCTCGAGACCCGACGCTTCCACAGCGGCTCTCGTGAGCTGGAGTGCCTGCCGAAGTTCCTGTACGTACGGCGCGCGCGCGGGATCCCGCGCCTGGCCGGACGCATTTACGGATGATGCAATCTCTCCGGCCAATCCCAGCATGATGAGATTCACTTCGCGTCCCCACACGACGCGGGGGGAGTGATACGTGTCCCTGCGAAATGCTTCCCATACCGACGGAGGCGCGTAGGCATCGTTCGCCACGACGGGTCCGAGCGCCTCCACGAACAGTCCGACCGGATAGGGACGGACGAATGTGCGCACGTCGCGGATCGCGCGGGCACGAGTCGTGGCAGTTGACGAGTCTGCGTCATCGTGGAGAAGGAGCCACGTTGCCGGATCGCTGTTGACCACCTTGATGGGCCGCCCGTTGGCGTCCAGCGAGATCGCAAGAGACTCGAGAGGCTCGCGATCCGCCCCGGTCGCCGCGAGGACTTTCCGCCAGTACGCCGCCTCGGCGTCCGGAAGCGAGCTCAACTTCTTGTGCACGCTCGCGCGAACCTCGTCGGCGCTCAACGACACCGCGAAATGTCGTACTGCTCCCTTCCACGTATCGATCGCGCGGCGAAGTGACTCAGGATCACGCGCAAAGCCGCCAAGCGGTGTGTCCGGAAATCCGGGCGAAAGAGTGGCCAGTCGTTCGGCCGACCATCCAAGCGACTTCAACGTGGAAAGTATTTCCGAGATGGACTCGAGCGCGCCCGGCACCCAGATCGCGTTGAGGTCCATCGGGAAGCGGCCGTTGGCGTAACCTGCACCGCTGTCGCGCCAGCTCACGGGACGCCATTGACCCGGTTCTGTTGCCGGAGCGCCGACGAGAGTTTGCGCGATGGGTTCCTTCGCATAGGGCGCGGCAAGCGTGGCAACGAGTCCAAGCTCGCGCAGCAGAAGGCTTATGCGCGGCCCTTTTCCGCCCGTTGAATCCATCAGAAACGCGCGCTTCCGTTCCGCGGGCAGCGTGGAGTTGCCTAGATATCGCGCGGCAAGAATCGGCAGCTGGAACTCATCGTCCAGCATGTTGTAGTTCTCCCGCACCGCCTGAAGATTCCCGAGGAGTTCACGGGCCCGTGACAGAGCTGCTGACGCTTGCGCGCGATCGCCGGCGCGCAGCGCGCGGAAATAGCCGGCGAGCTCGCGATTATACTCCGCGGCGTTCTCGCGAATCGCCTGTCCGCCGAGCGCCTCCTCGTGACTCACATCACCCCGGGGGCCAAGCTTCCGCAGCACGCTCGCAATCACGTGCTCCGACATCGCGCCCGACCAGACGGACTGCATCATCAGCGCGGTCATCATCATGTCGCGGCCGAAATACGTCGCGTAGTTCGGCATGCCGGCCATCAGCTTCTCCTTGGCGCTGAGCAGCTCGACGCTTCGCACGTCGCGCTCCAGCCGCCTGAAGCGGCCGACGGCGGATGAATCTGCGACCGTGACTGCTCCGGATGCCTTCACGCGATCGGCGGCCGCGCGGGCGCCATCGACGAAGCGCAGGAAGTCCTGGTTGAAGATCTGATCGCGGTCGAGCGGTGTGAGCGAAGGCGCGTCGGTCGTGATTCGTACAGTGAATCGAATCGTGTTTCCGGAATTCGGCCGGATGACGATGGTCGGACCGGTGACTCTCAACGTCGCGATGCTCGGATCAACACCGAGGTCCAGCTGGAGGTGTGTCTTTGCGTCGAACGCCGGCTGCGCGAAGGTCACGCCACGGACCGACCCTTCCGCCAGAGGAACGACCGTCGGCTGCAGCCTCCTCCTTAGCTCCATCACGCTCCTGGCGCTGAGAAGCTGAAGGTGCCGCGCGCGCTCGGTGGCTCCAAGACGCTCGAGGTTGGCGATCATCTCCTCTAGCTCGCGTATCCGAAAAGTCGGAGAGCTGAATGCCTCGAGATGCCGCCCGGAATAGCCGAGATCTCGCTCCACGCGCATCGATCCAAGCAGAACCCAGCCAATCCGGATCATCGGCGCCTGAGCCACGAGCTGGTAGTCGACTGAACGACGCCCTCCCGCGCGGCTGATCGTGGCGCGTTCCGCCCCCCAGCTCAATCGCAGCGGCTTTCCCGCACTGTCACGCACAGTGAATCCGATGCTCTCGTTGACTGCATCCGCCATGACAGTCACTACCCGGCCCGCGCGAGCATCGAGGTAAACCTGAACGACGTTCCCGGCGGCGTCACGGAAGAACCGCGTCTGATATCCCTGGTATGCAGCTGGATCATCCAGCCCGGGCTCAGGAAACGCGAGCACAGGTTCGACAGCCCTGCTTTGCGCCGGTGCCATCCTCGGCCCCGCGAAAGCGGCGCTGAGAAACAGAACACTCAGCCAGCGAGAAGTACTGACAGTCTTCATGTCACCCCCGGGTCAAAAATGACCCGGGCATGTATCGCTCGTAAGGTCAAGCATGTTCCGACGCGGGCTTGCGGGGGGCGATCGACTTGCGGTACGGTATCCCGATGCAGCGGCATTCCAACTCCCGATCACGACGCTCGATCTCGCTCTGATAGGAAATGGAGGCATCGGCGCGCTTGTAAACCCGCGGGCGGACATCGTATGGACCTGCTTTCCACCTATTCAACCAGCTGGAGCCCCTCGGAATGCTCAATCATGATTTGATGGTAACGTTACTGTAACACCATTCATGCAATTCTGGCACGAATTCATCAACATTTCTTCACCGTACCCCGGCCAGATGGGCAATTGTCAGCGAATATGTGCTTGAACCGCATGATCTGGTTGACAGCGTCGGCCTCTGCCGATACGTTCAAAGAACAATGACCACGACAGCCCATCGCTTTCCGAATGCAATGCTCGAGATCCGTCTCAATGGCGGGTGCTCGACACGCGGAGTGCGGGGGCGACTGAGCTGAGTGTAACTGACAAGGTCAAGCCTCGCCCTCGCGTCCCGCCGGATGCGGGGGCGATTTCTTTTTTTGTAACCGAGTGCGCTGATGCGGAATGCAGCGCACCAGAATCGATACAGGAGAATGGATGAGAAAGCATTACCTGCTGGTGTCCGACTTCGATCAGACGCTGAGCTTCAACGACTCGGGTCTGGCGCTGAGCGAGATGCTCGGAATACCGGGCTTTCAGGACAAGGCCGCGGCTCTTTCGCGCCTCAACCTGGTGCAACAGGGCGCGGAGCTGACGTACCTGTTGAGGCACGACCCGGAGTTCCGTCGTGTGCGCCGGTCGGACCTCATCGAAGTCGGACGGCGCATCCGCCTGAAGCGAAACGTCGCACTCCTCGCGGACTTCCTCAAGGATGGGATCGACGGCTTCCGGTTCGATTTCTACGTCGTGTCCGCGGCGCCGTGGGACGTTGTCAACTCCGCGCTCGAAGGCATAGTGCCGCCGGATCACATCATCGGAACACGGTTCGAGTTCGACAAGGAGACAGGTGAAATCGATAACATCGTTCAGGTTGCGGCGGGATTCGGTAAGGTTGCCGCGGTGGACGAGCTGCGGGTTCGCCTCGGCATTCCAACAGATCGGATCGTCTACGTAGGCGATGGAAGCTCGGACATCCACGTAATGCTTCACGTGAACCGCGGTGAAGGTCTGACCATCGCTGCGTCAGAGGCGCGCCATATCTCACAGATCGCCCAGCGCACCGTGATAAGCGATGACTCACTGAGCGTTCTCATTCCTGTTCTCGAAGAAATCGGGGGATATGATCACAGCGCGATAAGGCTTCTGTTCGAGAAGCAGGGTCTCTTGATTCAGGAATGGGACAGCGTCCGCACGGACTGGCTCACGATCCGCGACGGCTCCGTCCTGGCGGGCGCTGCATGATCCGCTACCTCGGCTTTTTTGCCGGACTGCTCACGGTAGGCTCATTTCTCCCGCAGGTCATTCGCACGTGGCGAACACGCCGCACGGCTGACCTGTCGCTCGGGACATTCGCACTCCTTTCAACTGCCAGCTCACTGTGGATCGTCTACGGAGCCGTTACATCGGACTGGCCCGTGATGCTCACGAACGCGGGAATGGTGGCGTTGAACGGAACACTCGCGATGGCAAAGATCCGCTACGGGTGAGGCGTGGCTATCACGGCGCGGCTGGCCGCGGATAGTCGCGCGGCTTCGATGATCTCGAGGCCGGCAACGGCATCGGCAGGATCGACTGGCGAGGCGGCGCCGGAGGTGAGCGCCGCGACGACTCCCTCGTAGAACCGCTGATAGCCGCCGACCTCGGTCGGGATCTGCCGGGTCTCATCGCCATGACCAAGGTGTCCCCACGCGTCGCGTGGATCTTCACCAAATCCAGTGGAGTCGAGCCGCCGCGTGTCTCGAAGAGCGGCTTCCTGAACGTCGAGCCCGTACTTCACGTATGCGGCCCGGCTTCCAAGAAGACGAAAGCGAGGCCCCAGCTGTGCAGCGACTGCACTCATGAAGACGTGAGATCGTACGCCCGACGCATGCGTGAGAGCGACGAACACATCGTCGTCCACTTCGGCTGAAGGTCGGCGACAGTCCAACTCGGCATAGACGTGACTTGCGGGACCGAAGAGAACCAGAGCCTGGTCGATGAGGTGGCTGCCAAGGTCGTACAGCAACCCGCCCGCTTCCTCCGGCGCACCCTTCTCGCGCCAGCCGCCTTTGGGGATCGGACGCCATCGCTCGAAGCGCGATTCGAACCGGAGAGGCACGCCTAGCGCTTCCTCCCGCATGAGGCGCTGGATCGTGAGAAAGTCGCCGTCCCAACGCCGGTTGTGAAACACAGTCAGCATCCGCCCTCGGCGACGAGCTTCCTCTATGAGCTGCCGTCCTTCCGCAGCCGTTGGCGCGAGGGGCTTGTCGACAACGACATGAAGTCCGGCCGCGAGCGCCTCGAGCGCCAGCGACACGTGAGTTTTGTTGGGCGACGCGACCACGACCATGTCGAGATTCGCCGCATCGTTCCAAAGCTCTGCTGTCGTCACGACGATGCTGGCGCCGGGATGGGAGTGTTTCGCTTCCTTCTGTCTCTCCGGATCGCTTGTTACGATCGCCGCGAGGCGCAGCCCGCCTGTTGCCTCGATCAGCGGAGCGTGAAAAACCGACCCCGCCAGACCGTAGCCGATGAGGCCGACGCGAACCGGGCAGTCCAGGATGGTCAGTACCGCTCGGTTCGCGGCTGAAACGTTCGCCAGCTATGCCAGAATTCCTGGCTGGCGTTCAGCGGGGTGAGCGCGCCCGATTGGCCGCGTCCGCTCAACGCGTACGCGCGGCCTCCGCCGATTAGCGAATCACGACGCAGCGAGAACCGAGTCAGTGCGTCGGGTCGCACGAAGGCGAAGAAGCTGGCGGTGTCATCGGCCAGCACGAGTACGACGGAAACGCCGCCGACCTCGTCGTTGATGAGACGCTCGCGACGAAACCTGTTCCAGTCATACGCCTTGCTGCGTCCGTTGACGGTGAGGCCAACCACCAATGACGTGTCGCGCCAAGACAGCGTATCCGTCCCGGTCAGTTTTTTACGACTCGTACCGCGCCCGAAGGCATAGGCGGCGAACTGACAGGAGAGGTGCTCGCGCGACATGCCGAGTGCGGAGGCGATCAGCGCCGTCCGCGGCGGGCCAGCCCGCGGAGGCGACCAGCAGCTCCCAGGCGCGACGACGATGGGCATCGGGAGGGTCGTCAGGGCGCGACGACTACGTGTTTGACTACAGCCTTCCGGATTTCGTCCGGGAGCGCGAGCGGACGCCACCAAGAGGCGCGACCGCCCAAGAGCTCGCCAACGATGCGGATCTCGCCGACCGGCCGGAACCCCGCTTTCACCTGGGCCCGCAGCGAAGGGAGGTTGTCTTTGGCGCAGTCGACATACACCCGCTTGCCACCCTCGCTGAACAACCGCTCCAGCAGTTGGGCATAGAAGCGGGTGTTCACGGAACGTCGTCGGAAGCCGGGAAGCACGCCCACGCGGAGGACCCGGTACTCACCGGCGAACACCTTCGCGTACGGGCAATTGATCCCGTCCGGGGTTCCGGTCTGAAGCCAGCCGAATCCCGCCACCCGTCCGCCGTCGCGCGCGATCACGAGGGACTCTCCCCAAGCGAAGATACGCCGCCACGCTTCGGCATATCCGGGATGGTATGCCGCGTCCAGCTCCGCCGAGAATGGTGCAAAGGCCGCCCAGTCGTTCACCCGGATGAGCTCCAAGGTCTGCTCGGGAGACACTCGCAGCAGCGGGTTATCCCTTTCGGCGACGAGGACGAAATCGGTTCGGATGACAAAATGTTGCCAGAGGAATCTGAGGCGGCCGGACAGGCCCTCGTACCGCTCCCCGACGAATCCCCGGTGTTTCCACCGCCCGAGGATGCGGTCACCCATAGGCGTCGCTCGCCTCCGGTGGAGTTTCCCGAACCGGACGCCTCCGAAAGAGGCCGAGGACGCGCAGGCGTACGCGATGAATCTGCAGGTATAGCCGCCGTGCGGGAGCCAGCCAGGCGGCGTAGCTCAGGCTGCAACGGACATTGGGAACGTCGCTGCCGCCGAACTTGTCTTTGAACTGGCTGGTGCCGCCGCACATGTTGTACAGCGGTATCCCGCGGGCTACTGCGAGCTTGATGATGTTCCAGTGGAGCAGCTCGTTGGGGCAGAGCGCCTGATACTTGAGCCAGGACGCCGCGCCCCAGAAGTAGATCGCGTTCTCATCGAACGGAAAGAGGCCCGCAGCGAGCACTTCATCTCCCTGGCGCACCCAGATGGGAAGCACCCGCTCCTTCGGGACGAGTCGGTCGAATACCGATTGGATCGTTTCGCGGCTCATCGGCAGCGCGAGCCCCTGCTTCGCGTAGACCTCCTGGTATTGCCGGTAGAAATGATCGACGATCGCCGGGTCACTGGTCACCTCGCAGATCAGGCCGGCCTTCTCCGCCTTTCGCACCCGGTTGCGGCAGGTACTCTTGAGTGTCTGCCAGGCCGCGGCTTCGGTGTCGGGGAGCGGAATGACGTGGGTAACTCCCGGGTGCGCCTCGAGGCCGAGCGCGGCGGTGTCGATCCGGTCGAGATCCGGGTGCGCCAGCTCGAGGTGCATCACCCGGTGGTTCTTCCAGTACTCGATCAGGGCCCCGAGCACCTCGGGCAATCGCGTGGGATCGGCCACCAGGGGACCACCAAAGTTGGTTCCGGTCCCCGGCAATGGCGAGCCCAGGATCGTGACGAAGGCGCGGCGTTGGCGCACCCCGCAGACGACGCCGATGGCCTTCCCGCTGTCCCGGATTTCAGCATACTCGAGCTTCCCCGTCGGCGTGATCGAGGCGACGTGATCGAGCCACACCGATTCGTGGAAGAGGGTCTTTCCGCCGTATTCGCGGATCCGGGTGTCCCAGTCCGCCGGCCGCTCAGCGAGCGCGACGATCTCTAACGCCACACCCTGCTCCTGACGCGGTCGAAGAAGTGCCGAAGCTCGAGTGAAAGAAGTTTTCCCCCGGCTAGCGGCCGTCCGGCCCCCCTAGCGATCAGATGGTCAAGCAAATTCGAGACCGGGACGAACCACCCGGGCAGCCGGGCCAGGTATTCGAAAATGTGAGCCACGCGGGGATCGACTCGTTCTCCCTGGACATAGCCTTTGCCCAGGTGCGTGGCGAGGATGCATGCCCCACCCCGCTCACAGAGCCGGTCGACGGCTGCGGGCGACATGAGCCTGCAGAACGTCTCCACGTCGGGCGCATCCGAAGCGGAAAACCAGTAGCGGACCCAAGGCGTCGACTCGAGCGTGTAGGGCGTGTCGGGGTCGGCTTCGAGGGTATCGACGGTCCGGAAGGCGAAATTCCGGACGTACTTCATGTGGGTGCGGCAGAGGTCACCCCAAAAATAGGGCGAGCCCTCCACTTCTCCTTCGAATGCGCGGCCGCCGCGCCCTCGCGCGGCCCCGGCCAGGTACCTGACCGCGGTGCGGTAGCGATTGATCCCCCAATACACGTTCTCCCGATTCAGGGCGTGGTTCGCGTGCACCGAGGGATGGCTCCCGAATATTTCGCGGAAGGTCTCAAGGCCCCGCACGATGCGCTCGCGCGGGCTCGATTCCATCGTCGCGCAGTGCCAAGTGATCTCGAATCCGCGTCGCTGGAGGTCCACGCAGAAGGCGCGGTACTCGGCGGACGCCATGGTGTCGCCGGCGAAGAAGTCCGCGCTTCCCTCGGGGCAGTCCACCGGCCAGACCGTCTTGGTGGTGCGGAAGCCGAGGCTGGTCAGCAGATCGTAGAGCGGCCTGGTGTTCTCGATCCGGGAATCGTCGGTGTCGTCGATGATCGAGAACGCGAAGCGCTTGCCGCCGGGGAATGTCGCCTCCGGCGGAATCGGCACGGCCGGGATGCCGCTCACGACACGATCCGGTTGGAGGGCGGGTGCGGACGTTGATCAGCCGGACGGGGCTGTGCAGCTTGAGATCGGTGAGGCCGGTTTCCTCCGCGGTTTGCCGGAGCGCCGCGGCGGCCGGAGACTCTTCGTCCTCCAGGTGTCTCAATTTGCGCACGACCTTGGAATGGATAAACCGAGCCAGATTTCTCCGCCTTGCTCGCCCGCGTAGTCGATGCGCGCAAGATGCTGCACGGGCCGCTGAAGGGGCTCAAAGGTAACCGGTAACGGGTAACGGGTAACGGGTAACGGGTAGCGGCTAGCGGGTAGCGGCTAACGGGTAGCGGGTAACGGGTAGCGGGTAATGGGTAGCGGGTATCGGGCAAGCCTCAGTACCGTTCCGTTGCCGGCTGAAAGGTTCGCCAGCTATGCCAGAACTCCTGGCTGGCGTTCAGCGGCGAGACCGCGCCCGAAGGGCCGCGTCCGCTCAAGCCGTATGCGCGGCCTCCGCCGATGAGCGAATCATGACGCAGCGAGAATCGAGTCCGTGCGTCGGGTCGCACGAAGGCGAAGAAACTGGCGGTATCATCGGCCAGCACGAAAACGACAGGAATCCCGCCGACCTCGTCGTTGATGAGACGCTCGCGACGAAACCGATTCCAGTCATACGCTCTGCTGCGGCCATTGACGGTGAGGCCCACCACCCATGACTTGTCCCGCCACGACAGCGTATCCGTCCCCGTCAACTCTTTGCGACTCGTGCCGCGCTCGAACGCGTAGTCCGTTGCGTATTCCTCCGCGGCTGATGGATCTCCCTGCATGACGAGACTTTGCGGATGGAGCTCGAGCCACTCTTTCAGCGTCACCTGGCGGCTCGGAACCTCGAGAAGCCTCGATCCCTTCAGCGGTCCGATGATCGCTTCCCCGTTTGCCTGCCGCCACCAGCTTCGAGTAGTCTGATCCTCGAACATCGCGTTGAAGTGGTCCATCCCGACGAGACGGAACTTCTCGACCCGGCCCTGGACCCGCGGCGTGAAAACTCGCCCGGTGCGGCAGACGGTGCAGTAAGTGACGAGCACTTCCTGCCCCCCTACCTTGTCGCGCACCTGATGGTGGTAACCTATGAACTGCAGAGGATACGCGCGCGCATCGGAGTTGATCTCGATCCCGACTACGAGCCGGGCCGGCGCCACTTTGCTCCGGCTCGCGGGCTGCATGACAACCGCAGTGGGTTGCAGGAACATCCGGTCGGCGGACATGCGGAAGTTCAGCATGTATGTCACGCCTCCAACGATAACGACTGAGGCGGGGACCAGCCACCTGCGCCATCCGGGTGTCCTCCACGCAGGCCACGCCCCGGCCAGCACCAGCGCCCAGAATAGGCCACGCAGCGCCCATCGCCTGCTGTAAAGTAGATAAGCCGCGTCGATGCTGCTCATCCGCTGGCTTCCGGGCATCGGCATGATGAGGTAGACCAAGGCCATCTCGAGAACTATCAGTCCGATCACGCCCACCGCGAAGAGGACCTTCATCGCTCGAGGAGTTCTCATCCTATCGGAACACAATCCAGAGCGCACCAATGGTTACGGCCAGAAGCACCGATAGAGCGATATTCATGCGACGCTCCCCGGCAGTGTCCGCCGTATCCACCACCTTTGTGGCGGTCTGAAGAGTGAGATCAGCCACACGCTCAGGCGCGGGAGGCGGCGTCGCGAGACTGACACCGATGAGTATCGCACTGCACAGCGCGAACAGGAGAGCGGCGAAATGGAGAAAGTTGATGCCCGCGATCCAGGACCAGAGTGTCCCCTCCGGCAGCCTGCTCCTGGAGAGCTCGAGTATCAGGCGTGCCATGCCGATCACGAAGCCGCTCCACAGCGCGGCCAAGGCGCCTCTCCCGTTCAAGCGCTTGCTCACGATGCCAAGCAGAAAACACGCTGCAATCGGCGGCGCGATGTAGGCTTGTATGCTCTGCAGGTAGATGTAAAGCTGCGGAGAGACGTACTTCATGAACGGAATCCACGCGAGGCCGAGAAAAACCAGAAATACCGTCGTCACGCGTCCTACGCTGACCAGTTGCGCTTCGCTCGCGTCAGGCCTCCACTTGCGGTATACGTCCCACGTCAGCAGCGTCGAGCATGAGTTGAACGCGGATGCAAGCGAGCTCATGAGCGCCGCGAGCATTCCCGCGAGAACCAGCCCTTTGAGCCCTGTCGGAAGCAGCCTCGTCACGAGTAGGGGGTAGGCGCTGTCGGCGGCACCCTCTCGAATGTCCTGGTACAATGCGGCGGCGATGATCCCCGGAAGGACGAAGATGAACACGGGGAGAATTTTCAGGAAACCGGCGAAGATCGTCCCTCGACGCGCCTCCTTGATGTTCCGCGCAGCGAGCACCCTCTGCACGATGTGCTGGTCGGTGCACCAATACCAGATACCGAGTATGGGCGCGCCGAAGACAATTCCGGTCCACGGGAAGTCCTTGTGGTTCGACGGCTTCCACATCGAGAAGAAGTCGGGCGGCACGCGGGCCTCGAGGCCCGACCATCCGCCGACGGCGGCAAGGCCAACGACCATCAGCGTCGCCGAGCCGACGATCAGCACGACGGCTTGCATTACCTCGGTATAGATCACAGCGCGAAGGCCACCGAGAAGCGTATACAGCCCCGTGATCACTATGAGGATGGCAGCGCTCGTCCAGAAGTCGAGGCCCGTCACAGCGCGCATCACGACTCCGCCGGCAAACAGCGTAACGCTGATCTTCGTGAGCACGTATCCGACGATGGACACCCATGTGAAGTACGCGCGTGCGGCCGGGTTGTACCGACGCTCGAGAAACTCGGGCATCGTGTACACACCGCTCCGCAGGTAGAAAGGCACGAAGAGCCAGCCGAGGAGCAGCAGGATGAAGCTGGCGAGCCACTCGAAGTGTCCGACGGCGAGACCGCTCGCCGCCCCTGTTCCCGCC
Source organism: Gemmatimonadales bacterium (assembly GCA_039931395.1). GTDB lineage: Bacteria > Gemmatimonadota > Gemmatimonadetes > Gemmatimonadales > Gemmatimonadaceae > UBA4720. The sequence goes on along the minus strand of JBDTRZ010000034.1, from coordinate 12,540 downwards.
AGCCCGACCAGATGCTCGCTGCCGATGTTGGAGGCAAAAAGGCTGGCGCCGACCGCAAGCCAACCCACATCCCGTCCCGCGAGAAAGTAATCGGAGCTCAGTTTCTTTTCGCGGCGCGCGGCCCAGAAAGCAATCGCCGACAACGCTGCGAAGTACGCGCCGATCACCAGGATGTCCACGATGTGCAGGCTCTTCATTGCGTCCGCTCGGTGTGGAGTTGAAGGATTTGAAGCCTGTCGTCGTTCCGTGCAATTGCGATGAGCCGCTTGCCACCCGCTCCCCGCAGCCACTTCATGTCACGCACCTGACCATCTATCCAAAGGTTGATTTTCTCCGAATCAACCGCCTCGAATCGACCTCTCCCGTCGCCACGAAGCAAGAGGCCATAGCTCGCATCGTATCGGCCCCGGACGGGCGTGACCCCGTAGAAATTACCGGCTACGAGGAGATCCGGGTTCCGGTCGCCGTCGAAGTCCTCCGCCACTACGGCGTAGATCGGGGCGAATTGTGCCTCCGCTGGAAGAGGGCGCAGCTCGAAAGCGCCTTTGCCGTTGTTCAGTGCGACTGAGCTTGCGAAAACATGAGCCTCGCGCACCTGCGCAGCCTCGCGCTCCGATGCCGGAAAAATGTCCTCGATGCGGCTGGCGCCGAAGCTCGCATAGGTCGGGTATTTTTCGCGCAGCTGCGGCATCACGCGCAGCATCTCGTCCCGGCCGGCGATGGGGTAGCTCACTCCATTGTTGTAGAAGGTGAGAACCTGCTCCACCCTGCCGTTGCCGAAGAAATCACGCACATAGAGTCGGGCGGGCTCGTCGCGGGACGCTCGGATGTAGGAGTTCAGTCCGAGGTTGCCCAGCACGAGATCCTTGCGACCATCATTGTTCAGATCCGCCGCCGCGACGGAATTCCACCAGCCACTCGTTCCCGACAATCCCGCTTCCGAAGTGCGGTCGACGAACCTGCCGTTCTCCTGATGAAATACACGGATCGGCATCCATTCGCCTGCTGCGATCAAGTCGAGCTTGCCGTCGTTGTCGTAGTCCACCCACGCCGCTGCCGATACCATCCCTGCGTCGCCGAGTGAAGCGGCTTTGTCCCGCGTAACGTCGGCGAAGCGCCCCTTGCCGTCGTTTTGCAGGAGGTGGCTATGCGGGTTGAGCCCATAGCTTCGCGAGACGACGCGACCGCCTACGAAAAGATCGATGTCGCCGTCTCCATCGAAATCGCCGGGAACGACGCAAGACCCATTGTCGAAGAAATCGGGCAAGGCATCCAGCGACCGGTGAAAATTTCCGCGGCCGTCATTGACGTACAGCCGGTCGCGCAACTGTTCGTCCGTCCCCGAGAACTCGTTGCCGGCGCTCACCACGTATAGATCGGGATCGCTGTCGCCGTCGGCATCGAAGAACGCCGCATCGACGTCCTCGTACACACTGTCTGCATTGAACGCACGCTCGCTGGCTGGCCGAAATGCGCCCGCGGCACTCTGGATCAGAAGCCGGCCAGCCTGCCATTTGGCGCCGCCCACGTACATGTCGTCGAGACCGTCGCCGTTCACGTCTCCCACAGCGAGCGCCGGGCCCTCCGTCGAGAGCAGGTGAGGCATGAGCGCCTCGCGATTGTAATCGAAGAACACGTTCTCCTGATGCTTGAAGTCGATCGCCAGGCGCGCCGTAACATCTTCGAACAACCGCGGCGACGTCGCGGGCTCCCGGTAGACGTATCTGCCAGCGGCATCAGCCTGGGAGAGCGTGAGCATTCGATCCGCCGCTACGCTGGTGAGCACCTGATACCGGCGATCGGGCCAGATGACGATCAGCGAGTCGATCTGCGCCGACTTTCCGAGTCCGAAATGCAGCCGCGGATCGACAGATGATTGAAATCCGCGGGTCGGCATCTGCTCGAGAAGCTGCGTTGTGCCGCGATGCCTGAGTATCACCTTGGTTCCGATCCCCGACGTGTTCGCTCCGGAGCCGCGGAGAAGCACCGTCAGGTAATGATTTTTTTCGATCGCGGCTCCGCGATTTCTGTAAATGGAGGCCGGCGCGTTGACGTTGTTCACCACCAGGTCGAGCGCGCCGGTGTTGTTCAGGTCGACGTACACTGCGCCGTTCGAGAAGCCCGGCTGCGCAAGGCCCCAGGCCTCGGCCATGTTCGTGAATGTCAGATCGCCGTTGTTGCGGTAGGCGAAGTTGGCAAGCGGGATCTGCGGCATTTTCGCGAGCAGCGGCAGGTCTTTCGCGGTGATCCCGGCAGCCAGTGATGCCTGCACTGCGTCGTTGCTGACGAAATTGATGTAATCCAGATCGTTGGGGCGACGATACATGCCGTTCGTGATGAAGAGATCCTTGCGGCCGTCGTTGTCGAGGTCCGCGAAGAGCGTCGCCCAGCTCCAGTCGGTTGCGTAGACACCAGCGAGATAACCGATATCGCTGAATCGCTCATGTCCCCGGTTGAGCTGAAGCGTGTTTCGGGCGTACTGCGCGTGATAGCCCGCCTTCTCCTTCATCCTGGAGACGTTGAAGGGCTCGGCGTTGGCGGATGTCTTGAGGATCTCTTCCCGTTCCGGAAGCATGTCTACTACGAAAATGTCGGGGCGGCCGTCATTGTTGAAATCGGCGGCATCGACGCCCATCGAGAAGCGGCTGGTGTGCCCCGTCGCGCGGCCGATCGACTCCGTGAACGTGCCGTTGCAATTGTTGAAGTAAAGGAAATCGTTCTCCTGGAAGTCGTTCGTGATGAACAGATCCGGGCAGCCGTCGAGGTTCAGGTCACTCACGACAACGCCGAGACCGTACCCTTCCACACCTCCGAAGATGCCCGCCTTCTGGCTGACATCCACGAAGTGACCCCTGTCGTTTCGGAAGAGCCGGTCACCCGCGGCTGGGTGACGCACCTCACGCTGGGGGCTCGTGCTCACTCCCCGCTCGGTGTGGGTCGAATGATTGAGGAGATACATGTCGAGGTCACCGTCTCCGTCATAGTCGAAGAAGGCGACCTGCGTCGAGTAGCCGACATGCTCGAGGCCGTACTCGGCGGTCTTGTCCGCGAAGGTGCGGTCGCCGTTGTTGATGTACAGAATGTTCCGTCCCTTCATGCCGAGATAGCTGACGGCAGAGACGTAAATGTCGAGGCGTCCGTCCCCATTTACATCCGCCATCGTGACGCCGCTCGTCCAGCCAGGCGGACCCGTCACTCCTGCACGCTCGGTGATGTCTTCGAACTGGTAGTCGCCCTTGTTGAGGTAGAGCCGGTCGGAGTCCAGATTCGAGGTGAAATACAGATCCGGAAGTCCGTCGCCATCGATGTCGCCGGCAGCGACCCCGCCCCCATTGTAGTAGTACAGGTAATTCAGGATATTAAAGTCGGCTCTTTCGGGAAGCTTGTTGATGAACTCAACGCCGGTGGATTTTGGCGGGAGTAGCTCAAAGAGCGTGGGAGACGCTTTCTCACGCTCGCAGGCGATCAGGCCGACCACTCCCGCGGCGACGATGATTGCGGACCGGCGTGGCACGGGCTATCTGGCGGGCCGAATGCGGGAGCGATTTATGCAGCGAATCGACGTCTCCATCTGGAGTGCCCACCGATGAGAGTTTCCTTCCTTGTGCCGCTCAATCTGTTCGTCGGCCTGGTCTCCGCGTGCGCGTCCGCGAGCAAGACCAACCCGGGCAACCAGCCGTCTGCCGGACCGCACGATACGCCTGCGGGAACGAGCGTCACGGCGGACGATATTGAGCGCACTCCGATGGTGCCGATCGAAGAGCTTCTTACAACGAAGTTCGCCGGAGTCTCGGTGACGCGCGCGGCTGACGGCGGGCTCATCGTCCGAATCCGTGGAGCCACTTCAATCAATGGAAGCAACGAGCCGCTATACGTGATTGACGGGGTTCCCATCGAGGCCGGGCCCGGAGGAAGTCTGACAGGAATCGCGCCGAACGACATAGCGTCGATCGAAGTCTTGAAAGACGCCGCCAGCACGACGTTGTACGGTCTGCGTGGCGCGAACGGAGTCATCATCATCAAGACGAAACGTCCGGGTCAGTAGGCAGCAGCTCCGCATCAGCCGTCGAATCATGTTGGCGGCACTCGATGGTTTAAGCGAAACACCAGCGGGCGATCATTGTTGCGTGTGACCACGTAGAGATCGCCTGCGGGCGTAGGCAGGCGTTGAATGTCGCGAGCCTGACCCGGAACGAAAAAGCCGCTCTCGGGAGTGGCCACCGGACTGAATCCTCCCTTTCCGTCTCCTCTCAGCAGCAAGCCGTAGCCCGCGCTCATGCGGCCGGTCTCGGGCTTCACGCCATCGAAGTTTCCTGCCACGAGCAGATCCAGCTTTCCATCCTTGTCCGCGTCCGTTGCAATGATGCCGTACACTGGCGAGATCTGCACCTCACGCGGAAGCGGAACAAGTGTGAAAGAGCCGTCGCCATTGTTCCTTGCCAGTGCGGTGGAGAACGTGTACGCCTGCTTCACGACGGCTCCCGCAAGATCCTTTGGCGGAAAGACATCAGACATGGTTTGACGCGCGTAATTCTCGTAGCTCGGATAGCGCGCCTTCAGGTATGGCAGCGACCCGATGAGATCGTCACGCGACACGAGCGGGTAGCTGCGGCGATCGCTGTAACACGCAATGATCTGTTCCCCGAAACCGTTTCCGTCGAAATCCTTCACGTAAAGTCTCGCCGGCTCCTTTTCGCTCGCGTGGTAGCGCGAGTTGAGGCCGAGATTTCCCACGACAAAGTCGACACGCCCGTCGCCGGTGAAGTCGCCGGCCACGATCCGGTTCCACCAGCCATCGCTCTTCTCGAATCCCCGAGTCGCGGTGCGCTCGAGCCGCCCGCTGCCTCTGTTTCGAAAGATGGTGATCGGCATCCATTCACCGATGACGATGAGGTCGGGCCGGCCATCTCTGTCAACATCCTGCCAGAGTGCATCGGTGACCATGCCCGCCCGCGAAAGGTCCGGAGCAAGCCGAGCAGTAGCATCTGTGAAATGGCCGCGGCCATCGTTCACGAGCAGCACGCTTGGCGGGTCGATGCCATACTGTCCCGGTACGTTCCGACCGCCGACAAACACGTCGATGTCTCCATCGCCGTCGAAATCGGCGGCAGCCACTCTCGACCCGCTGCTGCTCATGTCGGGCAGACCGTCGTTGGCTTTCCGGAAATTGCCTCGCCCGTCATTCAGGTAAAGTCGGTCCTGGAGCGCCGGTGCCATGTCGGAGTACTCGTTCCCACCGCTCACGACGTACAGATCGGGTGAGCCATCGCCGTTCGCGTCAAAGAACGCGGCTCCCGTGTCCTCCGAAACCTGATCGGCCTCGAAAACCTTGTCATTGTTCGAGGTGAATCCCCCGCCGCGCTTCTGCACGAGCAGTCGGCCGGGTTGTTCCTTCGCGCCTCCGATGAAGGTATCGGCAAGTCCGTCGCCGTTGACATCGGCAACGGCCATGAACGGGCCTTCGGTAGAAAGCATCCTGGGGATGAGAGGCTCCCGGTAGAAATCCACGAAAGCGTTCTCACGATGCACAAATGGGAAAGCCACGCTGTCCGTCACATCGGCGAGGATTGGAATGCGCCGTTCAGGCGCCGACGCCGGCTTCCCTGTCGTCGAAGAATCCCCTTGACGCATGACCAACCGCCGGTCCACACCGGTGTTCCTGCGGACGCTGACTCGTCCGTCGGGCCACACCACGGTTACTGAGTCGACCACTTTGCGCTCGCCGAGACCGAAAGACAGAACGTAGTCCACGCTCGACTGGAATCCGCGGGAAGGCATCAGCTCCTGGAAGAGTGAAAGCCCTCCGGTCGCTACGGTTACCTTCGCTCCGATCGCGAACCGGTTCCTGCCTTCACCCTCCAGCTTCACCTGGATGTAGTGGTTCTTCAGCAAGGCGCGGGCGTTATTGCGATAGACGAAGGCTTCCTGATTCACATTGTTCACGACCAGGTCGGGAGCGCCATCGCCATCGAGATCGCCGTATGCTGCGCCGTTGGAAAAGCCATTCGAATCCAGTCCCCATGCGGGGCCGTCGCTTTCGAAAGTCAGATCACCCTTGTTGCGGAACGCATAGTTGGGGAGCCTGGTCGAGCTCATCGCCTTGACAAGACCCATGAAGTCGACGCCTTTTCCTCCCTTCATGGCCGACGCCATCGTCTCGTTGCTCGCGAGAAACGTGAGGTAATCCCGTGATGTGACATCGCGGGCGATGCCGTTCGTCACGTGAATGTCCTTGTAGCCGTCGAGGTCGTAATCGGCGATGAGCGCGCTCCAGCTCCAGTCAGTCCGCGCGACGCCGGCCATCTGGCCGATTTCACTGAACGTCCCGTTTCCGTTGTTCAGATGGAGCATGTTGCGCGTGAACTGGTGATGGTAGTCGTTCTTCAGCTTGGCCTGGTAGATGTCCCAGCTCTCGAATGAGGCCGTCATCCTGTACCGGTACTCATCCGCCGGCAGCATGTCGGTGACATATATGTCCAGAAGGCCATCGTTGTTGATGTCGGCCATGTCCAGACCCATCGATGAGTAGCTGATCGACGGCATCTCCCGCTCGAGATCCTCGGCGAAGGTACCGTCTTTTTTATTGATGTAGAGGTAGTCGCGCTCGAAGAAATCGTTGGACACGTAGATATCCGGCCATCCGTCGCCATTCACGTCTCCAACCGCCACGCCGAGGCCGAACGCGATCTCGCTTCCGTAGATGCCGGCTTCCGCGCTCACGTCCCTGAATCGCCCGCCGTCGTTGCGATAGAGCTTGTGACCTCCGAATTCGCTGCGCACATTGCGAATGTTCTTCAGTCCGAAACTGCTCACGGGCCGGAACGAGTTGTTGCTCACGTAGAGGTCAAGATCCCCGTCGCGGTCATAGTCGAAGAACGCGGCGTGTGTCGAGTAGCCCTTATCCGCAATTCCATATGCGGCCGCCTCCTCGGTGAAGGTCGGCTCACCGTCCTTGTTCAGTCCCCTGTTGATGTAAAGCTCGTTGGCCCTCTTGTCGCCCTCGACGTTTCCCGAGTAGCACATGTAGATATCGAGCAGGCCGTCGCCGTTGACGTCGGCAAAGGTCACGCCGGTTGCCCAGAAACCTTTTCCCTTGACGCCGGCAACATCAGTGACATCGCGAAACCGGAAATGTCCCTCGTTGAGGTAGAGGCGATTGCCTTCCTGATTCGACGTCAGCATAACTTCAGGCAGTCCGTCGCCGGTGAGGTCACCGATCGCGACTCCGCCGCCATTATAGAAATTGCGATATGTGAAGACGTTCAGATCATGGGTATCGGTTACGCGGTTCTCGAACCGCACTCCCGTGAAGCTCGACGGCAGCATGGTGAAGAGATGACCGTCATTCGCTGGGGCCCTTGCGGTCTGCCTCGGGGCGCTGTCGGAGCCGGAGCACGCTGCCTGAACCAGGCACAGGGACAGCATGAGACAAGGCCTCACGCCCTTGACGGTTCTCATGGGAGAAGAACCGGTTTAGTGCGCCACGGCCTGCCCCCGAAACGAGAGCAGGCCATGGCGACTATTCACAACAGCAACCACAGCGACGAGCTAGTACCCGGCGTTCTGTACGAGAAGCGGGTTGGTCTCGATCTGCGTCTGGGGAATCGGCATCAGGATGCGATACGGGTCCCTCGCCTGCAAGTTGTTGAACCACGTCCCCGAGGTGAATCGGCCAAAGCGGATCAGATCCTGCCGCCGCTTGCCCTCAACCGTGAGCTCGAACAGCCTTTCGTTCATGATCACGGTGCGAAGGTCGGCCTGCGAGATTCCGGCGCTGACCGGCTTTGTTGGGTTGAACACGCGCGCGCGAATCGTATTGACCAGCCCTACCGCCGCGGCCGTCTGCCCCAGCTCGTTCAGCGCCTCCGCCTTGATCAGGTATATCTCACCGAGGCGGAAGGTGGGGTAATCGTTGCCGTTTTCCTGGACAAGGTGGTTCGGATCGAGAGTCCACTTGGCGACGCGGACACCCTCGCCTTCGGTCGCGTTCTTGGGATTAACGATCTCCGGAGTGAAGATCAGGCGGTTTCCACTGCGGTCATTGACCGGCGCGCCAGTCTCCAGATTGACTTGCGGCCCCGCGAGGAAGATCTGTGTCCGCTGGTCGTCGGTGTCGAAAGCGAAGTAGACGTCGGCGATGGTTGCCCATCCATTCCAGGGAGCAGAGGAAATCTGGCTGTAGTGCAGCGCCGCCTGAAGGAAGTGCTGCCCCAGGCCGGCTTCGTTCAGGAACTTGACCGCCATGATGATTTCCGGCGAAGTACCATTGGCAACGGTAAAGTTGGATCTCCAGTCACTTGCCAGGCTGTAGACGCCGGAGTTCAGGATACGGTCGCAGGCCGCGACAGCATCCGACCAGCGAGCGGCTCCACGCACTAGTCCGGCAGTCGTCACAGTTCCGGTGAATACCTCGGCGTTCAGATACAAGCTGGCCAGAATCGCATCGGCCGCGCCCTTCGTCATGCGTCCGTTCATTTCCGCTGACCATGTGGCCGGCAGCACCGCGCTTGTCTCCTTCAGCTCCTTCTCGATGAACGCAGACACTTCCGCGCGCGTGTTTCGCTCCCGCGGCTTGATATCTGTGTCCGTGACGATCGGCACGCCGCCGAACATGTCCTGCAGCAGGAAGTAGTAGTAAGCCCGCAACGTCCTGATCTCGGCCTGCACGACGGGCTTGCTCGGAAAGCTCACCTTGTCTACGGCGGCGAGGGCAACATTGGCGCGCGCGACGCCGCCAAACATGGCGTTCCAGGCGCAGTTAACGTCATTCAGCCCGGCGGCGCTGTTCGCCCCCCAGGCCTGCTGGTCGTTCTCGATAAAGCGGTAGTTGTCGTACCAGTCCGTGCCGCGCGTCGGGATGATGATCTCGTCCGAGCTGAGTTCGGTCAAAAAGTAGTAGCACTCCGTCACCTGCCGAAGCTGGGCGTAGACCGACGCCAAACCGCCGATCACTTCCTCCTCGTTCCTGTAGAAGTTCTCCGGAGCGATCGAGCTGGTAGGCGACTCGGTAAGATCCGTGCACCCCTGCACGAGCCCCAGAGCCGGAGAAAGTAGGAGCAGCGCTGGTAAAGCCGCCACTCTGACCGATTTCGTGAAGGGTAGTTTGATCATGAGGCCCGCATACCGGTAGGAGTGAGCAAACAGGTTAGAACTCGACACGAGCGCCTCCCGTGATGGTGCGGGGACGAGGATAATGAAGATAATCGATGCCACGCGTGGCTAGGCCGTCGATCCCGCCGTCGGTATGTACTTCCGGGTCATAGCCCGTATAGTTGGTCATCAGCAGCAGATTGTCTCCCGAGAGGTACACTCGGGTCCGCTTGCCGAACCCGGTGAATCCGGGCAGATCGAACGTATATCCTACCGTGACGTTCTGCAGACGCACGAACGATCCATCCTCGATCCATCGCGACGAGAAGATCTGCGATTCGTCGATGCCAACGCCGTCGTTGAGCGCCGATGCAAGGAAGTTCTTGCCACGTTTCGCATTGCTTTTCGTCGCATACACGAGTGCGGTGTTGTTGAATACGTCGAGTCCCTGCTGGCTGTTCACCAGGAAGCTCATGTCGAAGTTGCGGATGGTGGCCCGGCTGTTGACGCCAAAACTGAAACTCGGATTGGCATCTCCGATGACGACTTTATCGTCCTGGCCGGGATTGAGCGTCTTTCCGTCCAACTCACGTGTCAGCTCAAGTCCGCCGGCATCGCGTGTGACCTTGTATTTGTTGAACTCCTGCTGACCAGCCGAGTTTACGCCGATGAACTCGGCGCCGTAGAACGTCCCGATCGCGAAGCCCGGTATCACCCGCTGCACGGGCAGGCCGGATTGGCCTTCCCCGCTGGCTCTGCCCGTTGAGAGGAAACTGCGGCCGCCAAGATCCACCACTTCGTTTCGCTGTCTGTCAAAAACGACACCCGCGGTCCAGCTCAGACCGGGCCGGTTCACTACCTGCCCATCCAGCGACATTTCCAAACCCTTGTTCCTGGTCTTGCCAATGTTCTCCAGGCGCGTGCTGACGACCGCCGGCTGGGCGACCGGAACTGTAAGCAGCAGGTCGCTCGTGTTCTTGACATAATACTCGATGCTGCCGTTGAACCGGTTGTCCAGGAAGCCGTAATCGAGCGCCACATTCGTCTGGGCCGTCGCTTCCCACTTGAGATTCGGGTTCGGATTCTGAGTCGGAGAGAAACCTGTCACTGCCTTGTCGCCGAACACGTAGCGCGAGCCTCCGTCGGCTGCCAGCAGAATCAGGGATGCGTACGGGGGAACGCCGGGATTGCCTTGCAGGCCCCAACCAGCGCGAAGCCGCAGCTCGGAGAACGGGCCGCGCGGAATGAATTTCTCTTCGCTGAGCCGCCACGAACCGGATATCGCGGGGAAAACCGCCCATTTATTCCCCACCCCGAACCGGGATGATCCGTCACGCCGGAGTACGCCCGTCAGGAAGTAGCGGTCCTTGAAACTATAATGGGACGTGCCGAAGAATCCGATCAGCCGGCTGTCTTCGCGGCGCGAATTGAGGGGCTGTACCTGACTCCCGCTGCTTAGACTGTTGTAGCCCAGCGCATCGGTGAGAAAGCCCCGTGTCTCTGCCGAGAACTCCGTGAGAGTATTCTCGAAGTATTCGTAGCCCCCAAGAATATCGAAGGTGTGGTTCGGTGAGAATTGTGGATGAAAGTTGAGAACGGTCTGAAGCGTCTGCGACTGGTTATTTCGATTCGCCTGCCGGGCCAGGCCAGAATTCGGCGCTCCAACAGGGTTGGCTCTGGGGAAATACGTTCCACGGTTGCTGTCGAAGCGGTCCACGCCCACGGTCACTCTTGCCGTAAGGCTCGAGAACAAATCGAAGTCGGTCGAAAGGTTGCCGAGCACGCGGTTGGTCTTTCCAACGTCCAGTATCTGCCTGGCGAGCGCCACAGGGTTTCTCACAGATGTCTGGCCGAGCACCTCGAGGAACGTGGTTTCTCCGGTGGTGGGATCAGTTCTCGTGACGGGGAGTGTCGGGTTGAAGGTCACCGTGTTGAAGAATACTCCGCCTTCGAAGCCGCCGGTGTTTTCGAATGGGAGGTAATCGTTGACGACCTGCGAGCCCGTCAGGTTGAGGCCCAGCCGCAGCCGCCCGTTCATCGCTTGATGAGTACCGTTCACGCGCGCCTGATAGCGCTTGAAGCCGTTATCGATGATAACGCCCTGCTGGTTCAAGTAATTGAGCGAGGCGCGATACTGTGTATTTGACCCGCCTCCAGCGAACGAGAGATTATGGTTGAGCGTCGTTCCGCTGCCGACCATCTCGCGCTCCCAATCCGTATTCGCATTGCCGAGGCCAGCGAGGACGTTCGCACTGACCTTTCCCGCTGTGACCTGCTCCTGTACGAATTGCCTGTACTGGTCGGCCTTCATTAGACCGAGAGATCTGTTCAGCGAAGACTTTCCCGCAGAGAACTCGTATTCCATGGTTGGACGGCCTGCGGCGCCCCCCTTCTTTGTCTCGATTACGATGACACCATTGGCGGCGCGGGTACCGTAGATTGCCGCCGCGGCGTCCTTCAAAATGGTGACTGAGGCAATGTCCGAGGGATTGAGAAGGTTGAGCGGGTTGCGGGGCAACGCCGGCTCGTTGTCGCTGATTCTGACGCCGGCTGCTTCTGTCGGCACGTTGTTGACAGGAATGCCATCGATCACGTAGAGCGGATCGTTACTCGCGCTGATGGAAGTGCCGCCGCGAATGCGGATCTGTGCACCGGCACCGGGCTCACCACTGTTCTGAATGACGTTGACGCCCGCGGCGCGGCCCTCGATCATCTGGTCTACGTTCGAGATCTGTCCGACGTTTGCGTCGTCTCCCTTGACGGTCGCAACAGATCCTGTGATCGCCACGCGGCGCTCGGTGGTGTAGCCGGTCACGACTACGCTTTCAAGCACCGACGCGCTCGTTGACAACCCGAATTGCAGGTCCTGCGTCGCTCCGGCGCCCACCGAGACACTCTTGCGTTGCGATGTGTATCCGATGCGACGCACCCGCACGCTCTGAGGTCCCGCGGGTACCCCGCTGAGACGGAAACCTCCGTCATTCGCAGTCATAGTCCCGCGCGTGGTGCCTTCGACCTGCACGGCCACGCCGGCTATGGGTTGCTGCGAAGTGCTGTCGACGACGCGGCCTGTTATGGTTCCGGTAGGCGCGGTCTGCGCGTTAAGACCAACGGCCAGTAATGCGGAACCGACGAGAGCGGGCAGGAAATGACGAAGCGCTGCCATAAAGCGGCCTCACGGGTGGGAGAGGGGAAACAATTCGTATTTGCGGACTACAGAGTATCCGTTCGGTCATTTGGGATGTCAAGGAGGATTACGGCCGGAAGGGAGGCGGGGCCGGCTCGTCGCGGGCAATGATGCGCCCACTCATTATATAGGATGAAATGCATATAGGATGAAATGCCAGGGAGGCATTTCGAGCGGCGTGAGAGTGGACCCGCAATGTCACCCGCTCACAGGCCCGGCAGGAATCGAACCTGCAACCGCCGGTTTTGGAGACCGGTGCTCTA
>JBDTRZ010000033.1:0-28682 GCA_039931395.1 Gemmatimonadales bacterium | reverse complement strand
AAGATATCACCTCTCCTGTCCCTTGTCAATGTAACTTTAGTTACGGCCCACTAGTTGGCTTTCGCCGTCCGCGAAGACTTGGTGGTCGCGTGCTTGTTCGTACCAGCCTTCTTCGATGATGTCGAAGACTTCGACGATTTTATCGTCCTCTTCTTCACCGAGGAGGACTTCGATTTCGCGGAACGGCTCGAGTTCGCCGACTTCGCCTTCGCCATCCTGTCGCTCGAGCACCTCACGCGCACCCGCTTGCTGCGCGCAGTGCGTCCCTTCACGAGCTTGCTGCACCGCACCGGCTTCGGACGGGTCCATCCGATCTCCTGATCGGCGCGGAAAGCGTTGGGCATCGCGAGCACCGGTGTCGGACCATCGACTACGGCAAGCACTGCTGCATCCGAGAGATCGGACCGAATGTCGGCGATGATCTTCGCGGGCCGCTGCGCCTTCGACGCGTGCACGCGATTGGTCAGCAGCACGACGAACATCTCACGATCGGGGTCGATCCAGATCGACGTGCCAGTGTATCCGGTATGTCCGTACGCCCGCTCCGTCAGATACCTTCCCGACCCGTAGTCCCCCTCGGCCGTGTCCCATCCGAGCGCGCGGTGTCCGGAAGCGCGACGAGTGAAGAGAGCGACGGTGGAATCGGTGAGTATCTGAACGCCGTCGTACGTGCCGCCGTTCAACATCATCTGCGCGAAGATCGAGAGGTCAGCGGCTGTGCTGAACAGTCCTGCATGTCCCGCGATTCCGCCGAGTGCGTACGCGTTCTCGTCGTGCACTTCGCCCTTGAGCGGATATCCGCGCGGCGGCGTCACTTCAGTCGGCGCGATGCGATAGCGGAGAGAATCTGCCGGGCGGTAGAACGTGTCGTGCATTCCGAGAGGTCCGAACACACGGTTGGTGAGGAAGATGTCGAGCCGCTGGCCGGAGACTTCCTCGACGATCATGCCGAGGACGTCCGCACCGAGGTCGGAGTATATGTATGACCTTCCCGGGTGATACTCGAGTGGTGTCTCGAGAACCATGTCGCGCGCTTCCTTCGGACTGCGCGCGCGGCGCCAGAGATCACGTCCCGCGGGAAGGCCGGAGCGGTGCGTCAGAAGCTCGCGCACCGTCACCTGGTCCTTGAGCCCGCCGGAGAATGCCGGGAGATAGCGGAAGACCGGCGCGTCGAGGTCGATCTTCTTCTCGTCGTACAGAACCATCACGGCGGTGGTGGTTCCGACCACCTTGCTGAGCGAAGCGATGTCGTAGATGGTGGTCTGCGCTTCCACAGCGGAGCTTACCGGCGACCATGAAAGTTTGCCGAAGCCTTTTTCCCATACGGCGGCGCCCTTGCGTCCCACAACGACCGCTGCGCCGGGGTACCCGCCCGCCTTGATGCCGCGCTGCACCACTCGGTCGATCGACTCGAGTCGCGAGGCGGACATGCCTACGGCGTCGGGTGCCTTGGTAGGCAGACCGTCACCACCGTGAGCTAGCGTGAGCGCGGTCACAATTACCTTCAGCAAATCCAACTCCTTTCCTGCTATCTACTGCGACAAACAGCTGATGTTCCGGTTTGACCTGTGCTGCCGGCAAGCCGAATCGATGCTGCGGGAACCTCTCTGCAACTGTGACGACCGCCAGGGGCGGCAGTCACAGGCTCCATAGTAATACACAGTACGGATTTCTACAGGATTTTTTTTCAGCCTGGAGCGAATGTTTACAGTCGCATTCTGCAACGAGCGGGCGCGTTGCTCGCAGGCACGTGCCCGAGGTGCCTCGGCAGGGCTGGGAGCCGCCGAAACGGATGGAAACCTCCCGTCCCAACCCCGTGACTAATTTCAGACGGGATGCAGACCGACCAACTCACGCTCCAGCGCGCCATGAAAGGCGATGAGGCGGCGATGCGGCAGCTTTGGCTGCGGCACTCGCCGCACATCGACGCCGTTGTCCGCCGCCTCTGCGGGGACCACGACGTCGCGGCTGACATTGCGCAGGAGGTCTGGATCCAGATCTTCAGGGCGCTCCCCGGCTACCGCGGTGAGTCGCAGTTCGGGACCTGGGCCCACCGCATCGCCGTGAACCGCACGCTCAACGCGCTCCGCAAGATCAAGCGGATCGCCATGCTCGAAACGGAGATCGAGGACGACAGCGCTTTCGTCGAAGGGGACAGCGACAGGACGTTCCTCGCGGAGTCGATAGAGCAGGCAATGGAAAAGCTTTCGCCTGGAGCGAGGACTGTATTCGTGCTCCACGACATCGAAGGCTACACGCACGACGAGATCGGAATCGAGCTCGGAATCACATCGGGCGGGTCGAAATCTCAATTGTTCAAGGCACGCGCCAAGCTTCGCCGGCTGCTGGCGCACGTCGTAGATGAATCGAGGGCCGGCACAGGAATCACACATGTTGCCCCTGTCTGAAAAATCACTGGATGAAATGGTCGCTCGCGAGCGCGAGCGAGGACTGCCTCCCCTCACCGACTGGGAATCTCTCGCCGTGAAGCTGCGTGACGAGGGATTGATCAGAGCGGCGACCGGATCGCCCTTCATGGCGCGCCGGTGGATGCAGATTGCCGCGGGACTGACGCTGGCGATCGGCGGCGCAGCCGTCGGACGAGCCACTGCTGGCGCTCCAACAATTCCCGTGAAGCCGGCCCAGACCGCTGCATCGGTCGTGACACCGCAGGCGGACGTGTCACCCGCGTCACCCCTGGTTGCCCAGTTCAAGTCGCCCGAGGAAGCCTGGAACGTTCTCAATCGCGCCGGCGAGGATTACCAGCGCGCGTCAGCATATCTCTCAGCCAGCAATACCGAAGTCCCGATGCCGACGAGCCCGTCACAGTACCGGACACGGCTCGCCGCGCTCGACAACGTGATGTCCGAGATCCGCGGCGCGCTTCGGGAATCGCCGGAGGATCCGGTCATCAACCAGTACTACCTCGCGACGGTGGGTGCGCGCGAGGCGACGCTCAACCAGCTCGGGACGACGCTTCGTCCCGCCGGCGTCAGTCTCAGTCGGTTCTAGGATGCTTCAAATGCGTCACACGCGTTCATCGGTATTCTGCCTGGCGGTTCTGCTGGCGCTCGCGCCCGGAGCGGCACACGCGCAGGGCCAGTCCAAGGGGTGGATCGGAGTCGTCATCACGACGGGAATCGGGCAGACCGATGCGTCGGGCGCGATGGTGTTCGGCGACTACCCGACGATCGAATCGATCGAGCCCGGCTCGCCCGCGGAGAAAGCGGGACTGCAGTCAGGCGACATACTGATCTCGATCAACTCGCAGGACTTCAGGAAAAATCCGATTCCGATGAGCAGTCTGCTCGTCCCGGGACAGAAAATCATCTTCCGCTACCGGCGGAACGACGTCGCGAAGTCGAGCGCGCTCGTCGTCGCAGAGCGGCCGGCCGGAACGTCGCCGCGCATTTCGCTTCAGATAATCGGGCCGGCGCCTTCACCCGGCGCTGCTCGCCGCGCGCAGACGGAGGCGTCGCTCAACCGGCGTGTCACCACCGGA
Organism: Gemmatimonadales bacterium; assembly: GCA_039931395.1. GTDB lineage: Bacteria > Gemmatimonadota > Gemmatimonadetes > Gemmatimonadales > Gemmatimonadaceae > UBA4720. The sequence goes on along the minus strand of JBDTRZ010000033.1, from coordinate 25,180 downwards.
ACCGTGATGCTGCCGCCGCTTGTCTCGATCGCCCCCATCACGTTCGGAAACGGAACTCCGAGCATCGGCATCGCCGGTGCGGAGCTGACTCAGCTCAACGACGGCTTGCGCGAGGTTCTCAGGGTGAAGGGCGATGGCCTGTTCGTCATCAACGTCACGAATGGAACACCAGCGGGAGAAGCGGGGCTCAGGAGTGGCGACGTCATCGTGCGTGCCGACAGGGAGCTGCTGCAGAATCCCGGAGAGCTGATCCGGATGATGCACGCGGCGACCAACAACGCCCTCATTCTCGAGATCCTGCGAAAGCAGAAGGCACAGACGATCAAGCTGCGCTGGTAGCGCGGTTTAGTCCGGCTGCAGTCCGGTTCAGTCGAGCTGTAGTGCCTCAGGAACCAGTGAGGCATGCAGCGCGAGCGCGGCGATCGCACCGTCCGCAGCTGCAGTAATTGCGAGCTGCGGGCCGGGCACGATATCTCCGGCTGCGAAGACGTTCTTCACGGTCGTGTGGTAGTGCTCGTCGATCCTGATGAGTCCCTGATCGTCGCGCTCACACTTGAGCTGCGCACCGAGATCGTCGGCGGGGTACTGGCCGATGGCGAAGTAGAGCCGGTCGCAGTCGAGCGACATTCCGCCGTCGATGTCGATGCAGCGGATCTCTCCGTCCACCGATGAGATGCGATCGATCTACGCTTCGATCACTGGGACGTTGAGCGCCTTGAGCTTTGAAAGATGCCTGGCTTCGATGTCGGCGAGCTTTCCATTGGTGCAGATGACGATCTTGTCAGTCCAGTTGGCGAGAGCGAGCGCCATGCCGACTGCTTTTCTTCCCGATCCTATCACGACTGTCTTGCAGCCGCGAGTCTCGTAGCCGTCACAATCGGGACACACGTGCGCGGTCTCGCCGAAGCACTCGCCGAGACCGGGAATCGACGGCCACATGTCCCTGATTCCTATCGCCAGGAGAAGGCGGCGTGACTCGATCTTCGTTCCCTTGTCGAGCGTCAGCACGAAGTTCTCGCTGTTCGTGTTCTGCACTGTCGATACTTTGTCATCGATCAGCGTGGCACCGAATCCCGCGGCATCCGCTCTGCCTTTGGCGCGCAGCTCCGGCGACCGGATGCCGTGAAAGCCGAGATAGCCGTTGATCCCGCGCGTCTCCCAGTTTCGCGGGTCGCCCTCGTCGATGAGCACAACGGAGTGCAGATAGCGGGCAAGCCAGAGCGCCGCTGACAGACCGGCCGGTCCGCCGCCTACGATGGCGACGTCGTAAACGTCGTACGGTGATTTTCCCTTTGATGCCATGGCGGCGCGGGGTGCAAGAAAAAGTCCGTCGCTCAGCTCTTCATCGGCTCGACGGCCATTCCCGCCTCCTCCCACGCGCGCCATCCACCGACGAGCGCTCTCGCTTTCCGCCATCCTGCTTTCCTGAGCTGGAGCGCCGCACGGGCGCTCGTGGCTTCGTCAATTCAGGCACAGTACACGACGAGCGTCGCTCGCTGGGATAGTCGGAGGGCTGTCGCGTCACGCACAGGGTCATGAGGATCGAGGCGGACTGACCCGGCCGCCTGTGTGGTGGAATTTCTTCTATTCCGCTCCGCGCGCGCATCGATGATGATCATCTCTTCACCGCGGGACTGAAGCTGCCGCACTTCCTCGATCGTGATTCGGTCGGGAACTTCCGTCTCCGCTTCCGCCGACTCGTTCGCGGGCTCAGCGAGAGGTAACGGGGTTCTCGTGGTGATCTGCGCTGGCACCGGCGGCGGCACCTGAGCGATCGGTTCCGGCTCCCTGTTTCTCCGGAGAAACACCGCGATGCCCCCGCCATGCAGCACCACCGAGCTGAGCACGACGAGGCAGGTCACCGTGAACAGCCGCTCTGCGCCGGGAATTCCCGCGAACACCGGGAGCAGCGTCAGCAACAGCGAGCTCAGCCCTCGAGGCCCGAAGAACGCAATGAGTCGGCGGTCGCGACCGGTGACATGCGCGCGCGTCAGCACGGGATAAAGGACGGCGGTTCGCACCGTGAGGGCGATGACGGTGAAGATCACCGTCGGAACATCGATCACGGTGAGTCCTGTCCAGATGAGCGACGTTCCAAGAGCGACGAATGTCAGGAGCAGGAGCATCTCGGCCGTCGCTTCCCCGTATTCGAGGAAGCAGTCGCACAGCTCCACATCCTGTGAGCTCACCATCAGTCCTGCCGCGAACGCAGCGAGGAATCCACTTCCTCCGACGCCCTCGGCGAACGCGAAGGCGCTGAACGCAAGGCCCAGGGCGTAGAGGGACTCGTAGTCCCGCCTCACTCCCACACGAGTGCGGATCTGTTCCAGCAGAATGATCCCGAACCATCCGACCAGAGCGCCGAGCGCTGGACCGAGCAGGAACAGTCCGACGATGTCGTGTGCAATCTCACGATCGGAAACCACGCCGGGGCTCGTGCTCGCGCGAAGCGCGAGGATCGAGAGAACGACAATCGGCAGAAGCACCACGTCGTTCATTCCTGTCTCGATGCGAAGCGCGGTTCTCGGAACGGCGGGGAACGCGCGGAAGCGAAACACGCTCCGCAACAGCACAGGATCAGTCGAAGCGAGCGCCGCGCCGAGTATTGCGGCCGCCGGCCATGAGACATCGAGGAGGAATCGTGCGGCGACTGCGACCAGAGCCGCGGGAATCAAGGTCCCTGGACCGAGCAGTCGCCAGAGAAGTGGTTTTTGTGCTCGCACTTCACCGAGGTCGATCGTGACCGCGTCGCTGAACAGTACGAGCGCGAGGGCGAGCATCGCCAAAGCGTGCAGCGCGGGGGATTGAAATCCGATGTCCACGAATCCAAGCCCGTATGGACCGAGCGCGGCGCCCAGCGCGAGGAAGACAGCGACGATCGGCAGCCCGCTTCGGTCGAGTACTCCTGACAGAAGCGATGCGACCACGATCACCATCCCGATCAGAGCGACGGTTGTGGCGAAGCTCTCCAACTTTAGTCTTCCTCTCCGTCGCTCTCGAGCCGCGATGCGTCTGCCTGGGTGTCGATGTCGACTGATGCAGCGTCGAGTGGCACAGTTGTCACTTCGCGGCTTCGGCTTCTGAGCCAGGCGCCCGCGCCCCTGTCACCCGTCAGATTGATCAGCTCGGCGAAATGCTCGCGACCGATCACCACCGGCACGCCCATCGTGTCGCCGTAGTCAGCAGCGACGATGCGATGCTTCGCGTCGAAGGACGCGATGAGACGCGCGAGCGCGCCGGCGTCGACGAGAGGCTGGTCGACAAGCGTGATCAGCGCTCCATCGACTGTCTCCATCCTTGCGACTGTCTGCAGTCCGGTGACCAGGGACGATGCAAGCCCCGTTTCCCATTCATCGTTGACGACCGTCACGGAGGAAAGGCCGGCGAGCGTGGGCGTGATCTCGTCGGCACTGGCACCAAGTACCACCACGACAGGGTCGGCTCCGGCGGCGATGGCGCTCATCACCGCACGCCGCGCGAGCGGCTCACCCTCGTGCATGTAGAGCTGCTTGGGAGACCCGAACCTTGTCGAGCCTCCCGCTGCCAGCACGACTGCCGCGATGCGCGGCCGACCTCTCGCGTCTGGCATGCCGCTAGCCTCGCTCACTCCGCGAGCCAAAGGCAGCCGAATGCAGCGGTGCCCGCCTGTCGCGCAAGTGTCCGCCGGAGCGACCGTTCATCACGGCGGACACTTCGGCGATGATGGCCAACCCAATGGCGTCTGGTCCTTCGCCTCCCAGGTCCAGTCCGATCGGTGCAAGGAGTCGTTCGCCCGCACCAGCTCCTTCGCCGTTGGAGCCCATCTCGGAGATCATCCGCTCGGCGCGAGCTCGTGGTCCGAGCACGCCGATGTAGGCGGCTTCGGACGCGAGGAGTGCGCGAACGTAATCCAGATCGCGAGCATAGTGGTGGGACATGACCACGGCGGCAGTGTGTGGCGTAATGCCGACTGCATCCTCGAGGCGGCGGGCCTCCTGGCATTCAGCGACTCGTGCCCCCGGGAATCGCTCCGGGTGGGCGTGCTCGACCGGGCGATGGTCGACTACAGTTAGATTCCAACCTAAACCACTACCGAGGCGGACAAGGGCCGTGACGTCCGGCCCGCTCCCGCAGATGACCAGGCGCACGGCGGGTGCGACAACCTCGAAGGCCACCTTCGTCGAGCCGTACTCCCGAACGAGACCACGCCGGCCCGCCTCGATGGCTGCGCCATAGTCGCTTGCAATCGGGGCAAGCAACGATCTGTCTCCCCAGTTCCCAGTTGTCACGATGTCACCGCCGCCGACAAGCGCGTGCGCGCCCACGACGGGCTCACTCGCACCGGGAATTGCCTGCACGACCGTTGCCACGGCGAGCGGAGTCCTCGCGTCGAGCGCCTGTTCCAGAAGAACCGCGACCCCGGCGGCCGCAGGGGGAGGAAGAGGCTCCAGGAGGACGTCGATGAGGCCGTTGCAGCCGAGTCCCAGTCCCCACACAGCATCTTCATCGCCGCGCGTGTCGTACGTGACGACCTTCGCCGTGCCCCTCGTGTGCACATCGCGCGCATGCTCGGCCAGATCTGTCTCGATGCAGCCGCCGCTCACGACTCCGACGGTCGAGCCGTCGACCCGCACGACCATGCGGGTTCCGACTCCGCCGTAGCTCGAGCCGGTGACGCTGACCACAGTTGCGAGAACGGTGGATTCCCCCGCGTCAGCTGCCAGCGCCAGCGCATCGACGATTGCCCGGTGCGTCGTCATCGGAGTCGCACGCTCGTGTTCATGCGTCCAATGTGAGCGAGGATTTCGCCAGCGTCCAGCATCTACGGGGTAACGGTTGGCTTGCCGCACCGAGTGCTGAACGGCATCTTCCGCAAATGTCAGCTGTTGGCTCGAGCGTCGCGCGAAAGGATGGCATCGGCAAGGCGACCGGCGGCGCGCGGTACGCGGACGATCTCGTGTTTCCCGGCATGCTTCACGGCCGCACCATCCGCTCGACAATCCCTCGCGGCCAGATCAAGTCGATCAGGTTCGATTTCGACACCACCGGCTTCACCATCGCTGACTACCGCGACGTCCCTGCGAAAAACGCGGTCGATCTGATGTCGCAGGACCAGCCATTCCTGGCCGAGCGTGAAGTGAGGCACATGGCTGAGCCGATTCTCCTTCTCGCGCACGAGGACAAGGAGACGCTCAACGCAGCGAACGTCGTGATCGAATACGACGAAGAGGAGCCGTTGTTCGATCCGGAGAAGTCAACGCTCTCGTTCAAGGACATCGAGATCCTGAAGGGTGACGTCGAGTCAGCCCTCGCATCCGCGGATGTCGTTGTCGAGGGGACGTATCGCACTGGTCACCAGGAGCACGTCTACATCGAGCCGAACGGAGTGATAGCCGTTCCCGAAGAGGACGGCATCGCGATCTACGGCTCGGTGCAGTGTCCGTTCTACGTCATCAAGGCGCTTCGCTGCCTGCTCGGCTCCGCGCATCCGAACGTTCGCGTGATCCAGACGGAGACCGGCGGGGGATTCGGCGGAAAGGAGGAGTATCCGTCGATGATCTCCGGGCACGCTGTGATGCTCGCCCTGAAATCGGGACGGCCGGTCAAGATCATCTACGACCGTGAAGAGGACATGGTCGCGACGACGAAGCGGCATCCTGCGATCGTGCGGCATCGCACTGGCCTGACGCGCGAGGGAAAAATCGTCGCGATGGATGTTGACGTGCTGATGGATGGCGGAGCGTACGTCACGTTGAGTCCGACGGTTCTCTCTCGCGGCTGCATTCACGCGGCCGGTCCGTACAGCTCGGCCAACGTGCGCATTCGCGGACGCACGGTGTTCACGAACACTCCGCCGAATGGAGCGTTCCGCGGGTTCGGCGCACCACAGACCGAGTTCGCTGTCGAAGTTCATATGGATCGCATCGCCGAACAGCTGGGGATGGATCCCGTAGCGATCAGGCGGATGAACGCGTTGAAGCCGGGCGACACCACGGCGACGGGACAGACACTCCGGGACGACGCGAGCGCGCACATGGTGCTCGAGGAAGCAGTCCGCCGAACGGATTTCAACCGCAAGCGCGCGGAGTGGAAGGGAACCAACCGCTCGATCGGTCTCTCGCTCTTCTATCATGGCGCTGGGTTCACGGGCGCTGGTGAGAGGAACCTCAAGTCGAAGGCGCGGCTCGATCTGACTCCGACTGGAGTCCGCATCGCGGTGGGCAGCACCGAGATCGGCCAGGGGACTCGCACCATGCACGCACAGATCGTGACCGACGCGCTCGGCATACCATATGAGAGTGTCGAGGTTGCGCAGCCCGACACATCGCGCGTGGCCGACAGCGGTCCCACTGTGGCGTCGAGAACCTGCATGGTGGTCGGCAAGATTCTCGAGGAATGCGCGCACGAAATGAAAGCGACACTCGCCGGACTTTCGCCGGCGGAGTATTACGCGAAGAACGGTCCGGTTTCCGTGGAGCGCATGTACGAGCCACCTGACTGGATACAGTGGGACGATCACACCTACCGCGGCGACGCGTACGCAACCTACGGGTGGGGCTGCGATGTGGTCGAGCTCGAGCTCGATCCGGACACCTACGAGGTGCATCCGATCAAGCTCACCGCGGTGCAGGAATTCGGGCGGCCGATTCATCCCGCTCTCGCACGCGGGCAGATTGAAGGCGGAACCGCTCAGGGCCTCGGCTACGCGCTGCTCGAGAAGGTCGTGATGCGGAACGGCGCGATGGCGAACGGGCAGCTCACCAACTACACGATCCCCACGACCCTCGACATGCCTGAGCTCGACGTCGTGATGATGGAGAACCCGTATCCCGGCGGGCCTTTCGGTGCGAAGGGGCTCGGCGAGCTTCCGATGGATGGCCCCGCTCCAGCAGTGGTCAATGCGCTGAGGGCGCTTCGACTGGATGTGCGCGAGATCCCCGCGACGCCCGAGCTTCTCGCGACGACACCCTCGATCTGATGCGCTTCAATCTCAATGGAGATAGCGTGGAGATCGACGCGCATCCGATGGCGCGCCTTCTCGACGTGTTGCGCGAGGATCTGAAGCTCACCGGCAGCAAGGAAGGCTGCGGCGAGGGCGAGTGCGGCGCGTGCACTGTGCTGGTCGACGGCGAGCCCGTGTGCTCATGCATCATACCGGTCGCCCAGGTGGAAGGCTCCGACGTCGTCACGATCGAAGGACTCGGCGGAAATCATCCGCTGCAGGAGCTGTTCATGAACGAGGTCGGTGCGCAGTGCGGTATCTGCACTCCGGGAATGATCATGGCGGCAATCACGCTGCCGGAGCAGCCGACGCTCGACGACGTGAAAACCGCGCTCGCGGGCAATCTGTGCCGCTGCACCGGGTACTCGGCGATCTATCGTGCCGTGCTCAAGTGGCGGAGAATGCCCGAGCCCGGCGCGGCGGGCAGCGCCGTCCTCGAATGAGAACCGCAATTTCAGGCCTCGATCTTCGCAGGGCTTCGTCGGTTGATGAGGCGCTCACGATTCTCCGGGATGAGAAGCGGACTCCGATCGCAGGCGCGACCGACCTGTACGTGGCTCTCAACTTCGGAACTCTTGCACCTCGGCAATTCCTCGACATCTGGGCGCTCGATGAGCTGCGCACAATTTCGATTCACAATGGCATGCTCGTGATCGGCGCGCTCACGAGCTACACTGCGCTGATGCAGTCGCATCTCGTCGCGGAGAGAGTTCCGATGCTTGCCAAAGCGTCGAGCCTCGTCGGCGGAGTGCAGATACAGAATCGCGGTACGCTCGCGGGGAACATCGCAAACGGATCTCCCGCGGCGGACGGTGTTCCGGTACTGTCAGCAACGGATGCGGTGATCGTGCTGCGCAGCGTCGACGGCGAGCGGCGCATTCCGCTGAACGATTTCTACACTGGATATCGCGCGACCGTGATGCGGCCCGACGAGCTAATCGTCGCGATCGAGATTCCACCGGTCGAGGGGAAGCAGTGGTTCCGCAAGGTCGGTACGCGCGCCGCGCAGGCCATATCCAAGATCGTGATGGCCGCGGTGCGCGCGCCGTCACCCAGAATCGCTCTCGGCAGCGTCGCGCCGACTGTGATACGCGTCCCCCAGACTGAGCAGGCACTCGCTGCCGGAGCATCCATCGACGAGGCGGCGCAGATAATCTCGCGAGAGATTGTGCCGATCGATGACGTCAGGTCCACTGCCGACTACCGCCGGCGTGTCACGGCCAACCTTCTGCGCCGATTCTGGGCCGAGACGGACTGAGCTGTACGGCTCGCTGCAGAACTGCAATCCGTGACTGACCTCGTCATTCGTGGCCGGCGCGTGGTCACGCCAGAGGGAACGCGCGCGGCGTCGATTCACATCGCGAAGGGGCGGATCGAGCGAGTCGCTGCGTGGGATGACATGAGTGCGGACGCTCAGGTGCATGATGCTGGTGATCTAATCGTGATGCCAGGAATCATCGACACCCACGTACATGTCAACGAGCCGGGACGGACCGAGTGGGAAGGGTTCGAGACCGCGACGCGTGCGGCTGCTGCCGGCGGTGTGACGACGATCCTCGACATGCCGCTCAATTCGATTCCGGCGACGACGACTGTCGAGGCGTTGGAAGCGAAGCGAGCTGCGGCGCAGGGAAAGTCGTCAGTGAACGTCGAGTTCATCGGTGGCGTCGTGCCGGGCAGCGTCGATCAGATCATTCTTTTGGCGGATGCCGGAGTGCGCGCGTTCAAGTGCTTCCTCTCGCCGTCAGGTGTCGACGAGTTTCCCTGTGTCACAGAAGCGGATCTGCGCGAGGCATTTCCTGTACTTGCACAGACCGGCCTTCCGCTGATGGTGCATGCCGAGGATCCGGCGTGTCTTCTCGCGGGAGGAAACTCGCGCAGATATCGCGACTACGTGGCATCGCGACCTGTCGCGGCGGAGCATTCCGCGATCGAGCTGCTGGTTCGCCTGATGGAGTGGTGTCCGACGCCGGTCCACATCGTGCACCTGTCATCGGCGACATCTCTCGACATCATCCGAAGGGCGAAAGACAATAACCTTCCGCTCACGGTCGAGACATGTCCGCATTATCTGACATTCGCGGCCGAGGAGATTCCCGAGGGTGCGACCGAGTACAAGTGCGCGCCACCCATTCGCGGCGCGGTGGAACGAGAAGCGCTATGGCAGGCGCTCATTGAGGGCGACATCGATCTCATCGCATCGGATCATTCGCCCTGTCCGCCATCGATGAAACAATCCGATGGAGATTTCTTTCAAGCATGGGGCGGAATCGCGTCGCTGCAGCTTGCGCTTTCAGCGGTCTGGACCGGCGCACGTTCGCGTGGAGCGAATCCGGAGCGTATTGCCTCGTGGATGAGCTCCGGCCCCGCGAAGCTGGCGGGCCTCGCGAATCGCAAAGGCGCGATCGTTGAAGGTCATGACGCGGATATTGCGATCTGGGACCCGGATACCAGCCTTGTCGTCGATCCGGCCTCTCTCTTTCACCGCCATCCGGTGACACCTTACGCAGGACGCGAGCTGTACGGTGTCGTCGCCGGATCGTACGTCCACGGCCGGCCGGTATTCGCCGGCCCGAAGCGCGTCAAAGTTGTACAGGAGAATTGAGTGCCCGCATTCACGGATCTGATCGATCTCGCATCTGATCGACTTGGCGGAGCAGTCGTCGCTGCAAATGACGAATTTTTCGCCCCGAAAGAGTCGCTGCTCAGGCCAACCTCTCCGGAGTGGCGCCCTGATGCGTTCACCGAACACGGCAAGTGGATGGACGGGTGGGAGACGCGTCGTCGCCGCACGCCCGGCCACGACTGGGCGATCATCCGGCTCGGCGCGCCGGGAATCGTGCGTGGCGTGGTGATCGACACGACTCACTTCACCGGCAACTACCCCGAGCGCGCGAGCATCGAGGCGACGAATGTCGAGGGTACACCCGCCGCTGAATGGCTCGCCGGGAGCGAGGTGCAGTGGGAGGCCCTGCTCGTCGAGACTCGCCTCGAAGGAAACACCACGAACGAATTCGAGATCGAAGGAACGCGGCGCGTGACGCATATCCGCTTGAACATCTTTCCCGATGGCGGTGTCGCGCGGCTCCGAGTTCACGGCGATGTGGTTCCCTGGACCGACTCGTTTGCAGCGGGACGCGAGGCAGACCTGGCCGCGATGCAGAGCGGCGGCTACGTGGCGGAGTGCAGCGACATGCACTACGGCCATCGGCAGAATCTCATCCTGCCGGGGCGCGCGACTCACATGGCCGATGGCTGGGAGACGAAGCGCAGGCGCGGACCCGGCAACGAGTGGACGATCGTCAGGCTCGCAAAACGCGGAGTCATCGACCGAGTCGAGATCGACACCGATCACTTCAAGGGAAACGCGCCGGGCAGCTGCATGCTCGAGTCGTGCGACATCGGCGACGTCGCGTCGAAATTCGACGCCGGGAAGGTCAAGTGGGACGTGCTCGTGCCGGAGTCGCCGCTTCAGCCGCACACTCGTCACGTGATGCGCGCTCCCGGGTGGAGCCCGGCCACTCACGTGCGTCTCAACATCTACCCGGATGGTGGAGTCGCACGGCTGCGGCTGTTTGGCCGTGCGTCGAGCTCATGACTCTGAGCGTCGCCGAGCTCGATGCGCTGCCGGAGTCGGAAGCGGAGGAAGTGTTCCGGTTCTGCTGCGGCTCATCGCAGTGGATTCATGGAATGATCGCACGGCGCCCCTTTGGCTCCGTCGAGCGGGTTCTGACCGCCGCCGACTCAGTGTGGCAGGAGACGTCACCAGAGGACTGGCACGAAGCATTCACGCATCATCCGCGCATTGGCGAAAAGGGTGCGGCGAAGGAACAGGATACTCGAGCGTCCGAATGGTCGGAGGGAGAGCAGGCCGGTGTGCGGACGATCTCGGCCGAAATGGGGACTGAGCTTGCCGAAGCCAACCGCGCATACGAGGAGAGATTCGGCCACATCTACATAGTGTGCGCGAACGGCAGATCAGGCGAAGAGATGCTGGCGATGGCGCGGGAGCGGCTCGCCAACGATCCGCAAACGGAGCTTCGCGTGGCGGCCGAGCAGCAGCGCAGGATCACCGACCTTCGACTGCGAAAACTTCTGGGAGCTGATACATGAGCACGATTTCGACGCACGTGCTGGACACCTCGCTTGGAAAACCCGCGCCGGGAATCCGGGTGACGCTCGAGCGCGAGGGATCGGTTCTCGGCGCAGGCGTCACCGACGCTGACGGGCGCGTCGGGGATCTCGTCTCTGACGGCAGCGAGATCGGCGCCGGCGAATACGCGCTGCGGTTTTCGGTAGGCGAATACTTCTCCGGCTCGAAACGGGATTCGTTCTACGGTGAGATCGTGATCGTCTTCCGCCTGGGCGCGACGGCAGACCATTACCACGTTCCGCTGCTTCTCAGTCCGTTCGGCTATTCGACCTATCGTGGGAGCTGACCAGCGCCACCGCTAACCCGCCAGACAGTGTTGCCGACGTCATCCGCCACCAGCAGTGCGCCGAGGTTGTCGATTGCAACGCCGACGGGCCTTCCGCGCGCGTTTGCTCCGCCGACCACGAAGCCGGTGAGAACATCGATCGCGTCACCCGAGGGGCGACCATTGGTGAACGGAACGAAGATCACCTTGTAGCCACTCATCGGCTGGCGATTCCACGATCCGTGCTGTCCGACGAACATTCCGTTTCTGAAAGGAGCGGGCAGCGACGGAGTCGGACCGGCGTACACGAGGCCGAGCGATGCCGTATGCGGACCGAGGGCGTAGTCGGGAACGATCGCGCGGGCAACGAGATCGGGACGCTGCGGCTTCACGCGCGAATCCACGTGTGCGCCGAAATAGCTGTACGGCCAGCCGTAAAAGCCTCCGTCGCGCACCGACGTCATGTAGTCGGGTACGAGATCGCTGCCCAGCTCGTCGCGCTCGTTGACTGCGACCCACAGCGCGCCCGTGACCGGCTCCCACGCCATGCCGACAGGATTGCGCAGACCCGAGGCGAAAACGCGGTGCGCGCCAGTCGCGGCATCGATCTCCCATATCGCAGCGCGCTCATTCTCCTTGTCGATTCCATTCTCGACGATGTTGCTGTTCGATCCGACGCCGACGTAAAGCTTCGAGCCATCGCGTGATGCGATGAGGCTCTTCGTCCAATGGTGGTTGAGTGTGCCGCCGGGCAGGTCGGTGACCTTCGTTGCGCGAGCGGTTATCTGCGTATCGCCGATGTGATATGGATAGCTCACAAGAGTGCCGCTGTTCGCTACGTAGAACCTGTTTCCAACGAGAGCCATTCCGAACGGAGCGTCGAGCCCGCTGATGAACACCGAGCGAACGTCGGGTACGCCGTCACCGTCAGCGTCGCGGAGAAGTGTGATGCGGTTCGCGCTCGGCACAGCTCCGCCGGCCTGCTTCTGGAAATAATTGAAGAAAAATCCCTTGATGCCCTTTCCGTCGTCGGGTCGCGTGGGTGCGTTCGTCTCCGCGACAAGGACGTCACCATTGGGCAGCACGTAGAGCCAGCGCGGATGCTGGAGTCCGCTCGCGAACGCGGCGACCGCGAGACCGCTCGCTGGTGACGGCTTCGCCCCATTCCACCCTTTCGCGGTGACGACGTTCACCAGCGGGATGAGAGACGTGCTCGGCGGCGGAAGCTCCGGATTCGGCCCCATGCCTGCCTTCACGGGAAGGCGCGCGGGCGCGGCGCATGCCCCTGCGGCAAGCATCAGCGATATCGGGATGGGTGAAATTCGACTCGAGAAAATGGATGTCACTTGAGCTTTTGCGGTTGAAGCGCCCATTGGCCAAGAAGCTCGCGCTCTTCTTCAGTGATCTCCGTCTTGTTGTTGGGTGGCATCGTCGCGATCACGTACGCACGCTGCCTGATCCGTTCGGCGCGCGCGACGATCTGCTCCGGCGTATCGAACGTGACGCCTCCCGGCGCGGGTCCGAAGGAGAGGTCGATCGGACGCTCGGAATGACACACGGCGCACCGGCGGTCGATTACGTGCCGCACCTCGGCGAAGCTCACGGGGCCGGAGATCACCGCTGCCGACAAGGGCGGAGGTGCTGCTCCGAAACGAAGTATTCCCCACAACGCCAGCACACTGGCGGCGATCGTTCCCGCCAACGCCGGCTTCCACGATGTGAACGTCCACCTGAGGTTGAGCACGTGCCGTACTGCTGCTCCGGCGGCGACGAGCACGAGGAGCAGCAGCCAGTTCAACCGGTGACCATAAATCGCAGGAAAGTGGCTGCTGATCATGAGAACGATCACCGGAAAGGTGAAATAGTTGTTGTGAATCGATACACGCTTTGCTCGATCGGATACGACCGGATTCGCGCCGCGTCCTTCGGCGACCGATGCGACGAGCTCGCGCTGCGATGGAACGATTGTCTCGACGACGTTGACGGCCATGATGACGCCGAGCATTGCGCCGACATGCAGGAAGGCAGCGCGCCCGCTGAGGAGCTGCGTGAGAGCTACCGCTATTGCGACGAGTCCCGTGATCCAGATGATCGCCGCGAGTGCCGGCGCTTTGGGAGCGACGACGCGCTGCATCGCCGCGTACAACCCGCGGCCGATGAAAATCGCGCCCAGCCCGACCAGGATTGCCCAGCCATGACTGATGTTGGCGACTGCCGGATCCTCGAGCGCTGCTCGTCCGCCCGCATAGTAGACAACGATGAGCAAGGCGACACCGCTCATCAGCGTGGTGTACGCCTGCCACTTGAACCAGTGCAGCGGCGCGGGAAGCTTCTCGCCCTCGAGGCCAGTCTTCTCCACGTAGTAGAAGCCGCCGCTGTGCAGCAGCCAGATTGTGCCGATCGGTTTTTGCGTCTGGCCGGGTTTACTGGAAGGGACGAGGCTGCGGTCGAGCCAGTTGAAGAGAAGCGAGTTACCGACCCACATGGTCGCAGCGATCACGTGCACCCAGCGAGCGATCAGGTCGAGCAGCTCGACTGTTCGTGCGCTCATTTCCTTCCCTTCATTATCCGAACGAAGCTTCTTCCCCGGAACTCCTCGGCGGTGAGTCCAGTCATGCGCAGCGCTTCCGCCTCGGTGATCGCACCGGAGTTGATGCCGCGCAGAAAGAAATTGAGAAGACCCTGACCAGTGGCTGCATCGTCGAACACATCGCCCACCAGCGTGGCCTGCGCCGCCTTTCCGACGAAGTTGCTGAGGCGAACGCCCGCGGCGTCGATGCCCTCGAGAAAGAAACTGTAGAGCGCGGCGTACCGTGTGACGAGCTGCGCTGGATGGAGATCCCATCCCTGATAGAAGCCGCCGGCCAGCGAGTGGCGGATGTCGTCGAAGTGGAGCTTCCATGCTGCATGCACGCTCGCGGCGTTCTCGGCGTGCTGTTCGGCACTGAGTGTCACACCCGCTGCCGGGCGATGAATCGGAACGGGCATCACTGTGGTGGATCCGTCGGAGAGCCAGACATCGGTCCCGGCAAATGCGACCTGCGTGAAATGCTTCGCGAAATCGCAGGCGATGTGGCGCATGCGCTGATGCGCCGCGGTGATGTTGATTCCCGCGGTGTAATCGTAAGTCCCGAAGTGCGCTCCGCGCAGGCGGCCGTCCGACGCGTCGAGAACGCGCGGCAGCAGCGAAGTGCCGGAGCGGTCGAGGATGATCTGCGGCGTCTCGACCATCACCTCGAAGCGGAGCGTTCCATCCTCCAGGCCGAGCTTCGTCTCGAGATGCCGGAGTGCTGCGACTGTGAACTCCACCTGCTCGATGATCGTGATCTTGGGGATCGTGACGATCCATCTATCCGGTATGGCGCCGCTTTCGACGAGCGCAGTTGTCACGAGATCGAGTGTACGGATGCTGCGCGCCCGGAGCTCCTCGTTGAGCGGCTTGACGCGCATGCCGATGAACGGCGACAACGTCTTCGCGCTGATCGCCTTCGCCAGCTCTGCGGCGACTATGCCTGCGTGATGATCCTCCTCCGAGTCGGGACGGTTTCCGTAGCCGTCCTCGAAATCGATTCGGAAATCCTCGATCGGCTCACGCTGGAGCTTCTCGCGCACGCGCTCGTCGATTGTCGTCAGCGCCGCATGGCCTGAGATCCCGACCGCTTTTCCCAGAATCGCCGCATCGGGAGCGTACTGATCCATCGCACGGAGAGCGATCGCGCCGAGCTTGGGAACTGAATCGGCGGCGAAGAGCTGCGCGCCGCCGTACACGGTGTGGACCGGCTGCCGGCCCGGCCCTTCTCCGGGGTGCGCCTCGGCGAATCGCAAATTCGCTTCTCGAAGCGCCGCCACTGCCTCGGCGAGCAATGAAGGGTCTGACCTGGCTCTCATGTGCATTCACGCATTGTAGATCATCCCGCTGCGTGAGCGGTACAGCTCCAGCACCGATCGCGCTTCTTCGCGTAAAACGTTGTGGATGATCTCGATCCCCCGATCCTCCAGGTACTTGTAGGATTCGGGAAAAACAGGGCCCTCCTCGAATGCAAGGCGTGACGCGTCGTCGCGTGCGGCGCCGCAGACCAGGCGCTGAACTCCGCTCCAGAGCGTCGTCCCCAGACACATCGCGCACGGCTCGCACGATGTGAAGAGCTCGTGCGTGGCGCGGTCGCTCTTGAGAGTGAACGAGCCGATCCGCTGCTGCGCCATCATGAACGCCACCATCTCGCCGTGAAGGGTGCAGTTGTTCAGCCGAACCACGCTGTTCATGCCAACGGAGACGACTTTTCCCGAGTCTCGCTCGAAGATCGCCGCGCCGAAGGGGCCGCCAGTTCCACGCTCGACGTTCTCCCGAGCAACCGCGATGGCGAGGCGCATGCGGTGGTCGTCGCCCGTGTACGACCGTTCCCAGTCGACGACCTCGTCGACCCACGCGGGATACTCGATATGCACGACGGGATGTGAGATATTGTCGCTCATTCCCGTGAAACTAGCCCCACCAACTGCCACTGAGCCACCCATGCGGACATCGACCGGACCGTCGACAGAGGAAGTCACCGAGTGGGCTCGCAAGCTCTACGCTGATGGAGTGGACAAGAGAGACGCTGACATATTCGCCGACGGTTTCGTCCGCGATGGCTGGCTCAGGTTCGGAAACAATCCTCCGCTCGTTGGGCAAGAGGCAATCCGCACCGGGATCGCTCAGTTCTTCACGATGATGGCCGGGGTCGAGCACGAATCCGCGGGCACGTACTACGTCGATGGAACGCTCATTCTCGAGGCGAAGGTGACGTATACCCTTCACCAGGGCGGCACGGTCTCGGTCCACGCAGTCACGATCTTCAAGATCGCCGACTCGGGACCTCCCAGGGCCGAGAACTGCCGGATATACGTGGACCTGACTCCCCTCTTTTCTGCGGTTCAGCCGATCTGAGGTCCGAGGCGAATAGCGTGGCTTGACATTATATGTCATAACACGTATATTCAATCCATGTCATCAGCACTTCAGGAAGAGCTCAAGCAGCGAAAGCCGTTCCGGACCCTCCGCCAGGAGGCGCAGCTCAATCTCGTCCGGACCGCGAACGTGCTGAGCGACGCGTTCGAGCAGATGCTCAAGCCACACGGGATCACCGGCACGCAATACAACGTGCTCAGGATCCTGAGAGGTGCCGAGCCGGACGGGCTGTGCCGAAACGAGGTAAGCCAGCGCCTGCTCAACCGGATGCCGGACGCGACGCGCCTGCTCGACCGGATGGAGGACGCGGGGCTCGTGGCTCGTGAGAGAAGCGAAACCGACCGCCGGCTGGTGACAACACGAATCACCCGGAAGGGACGCCAGCTGGTAGACAGCCTGGACCTCGCCGCCGACCGGCAGCACGAGCGCGCACTCGGACACCTCAGCGAAAAGCAACTCAGAACCCTGATCGATCTTCTGACGCTGGCGCGAAGCAGCGGATGATTTTTTTGCTCCAACTCAGTGTCATAACACGTAGCGTTGTAACATTCACTTTCAGCCTCACACGAGGAAATCCAACAATGTCACTCTTCAAAACCGCATCGAACCGCCAGGTCAACACCGGTCTCATGATCCTCCGCCTCGTCGTTGGCGCGATCTTCATGGCACACGGAGGACAAAAGCTCTTCGTCTTCGGATTCGACGGCGTCAGCGGCGCCTTCGGCCAGATGGGAATCCCGATGGCCGGGATCGTCGGGCCGTTCGTCGCGCTCGTCGAATTCTTCGGCGGACTGGCTCTCATCACGGGGCTGCTCACCCGCCTTGCCTCGCTCGGACTGCTTTCGACAATGGTCGTGGCGATCCTGCAGGTTCACCTGAAGAACGGGTTCTTCGCCCCCACCGGTATCGAGTTCCCCCTCTCGCTCCTTGGCTCGACCGCACTTCTCGCCATCACAGGCGCGGGCGCATGGTCGCTTGACGCCATCGTCGGGAAGCGGGCGAAAGTTGTGGCAGCTGAGCCGCAGGCGGGTGAGCTGCGCCGCGCCGCATAAGCTAAACGCGCGACAGACTCGCAGAGGCTCGGAGAAAACCGGAACGGCGCCACAGAGTCGCAGAGGCTCGGAGAAAGCCAGAAATGATTATTGGGACTGCAACGACATTGCGAGTTCATTGACGTCAGTATCTCTGCCTTTCCAAAATCATTTCCCGTCGTTCCCTGAGCCTCTGAGACTCTGGGGCGGTGGTTTGTCTGGTTTCTCCGAGTCTCTGTGACTCTGTCGCGCGGTGCTGCCTGACCGAGACGTCTGGTACCGGCTTGCGTTATTGACCAACTTTGCACGGTCGTACTCACCGCCAGCGCCCGAGAAAGACATGACCGCCCCACAGGCCCCCGCACCCACTACGCTCGAAGAGTCCCGGCAGCGCATCCATGACGCGCTGATGAACGCAAAAAAGGTCGCCGTCGGCACACACGCGGGCGAAGAAGTTCGCGTTCGCATGATGCATCCAGGGGCCTGGCTCCCGGACGATGAGACCGCGCGGCCCGTCATCTATCTCGCCTCCATGAAGAACGACCCCAAAGTGCGCGAGATGACGACGCGCCCCGAAGTCGCGCTTCTCCTGCACGAGTCTCCCACTGGGGAGGAGCACACGAGCTGGGAGATGGAAGTCACTGGACGCGCCGAAGTCGTGCGAGATCCGGCCGAGCGCGAGCGGGCAAAGCAGGCGACGATGCGGACTTCGTCGATCGTCCAGTACCTGGAATCGGTCGGACAGACCGACATCCTCGCCTTCATGCGCGTGACACCTCGGTTCATGAAGCACCGTGTCTTCGGCGAGATCGTCGCCGGAAGGCCGCCCTCCATTCTGGATTTCGGCGACACCGGAGTGACAGAGACCGATTCGTCCCTCCTCCGGCGAAAGCTTGGTGTCTGGAAGGAAACGATCCGCTGGGCGTCGTTGACCGCGAGCATGGCATCGGTCGCCGTTGGCATCGCGGCCGCGTTTGCGACCACGGGACAGATCAACTGGGCATGGGCCATTCTGACGATGATTGCAGCGGTGTCGCTCCAGGCATGCACCAACATCAAGAACGATCTCGACGACCAGCTCAGTGGCGCGGATGACAGGAACCGCACGCCGGTGCTTGGATTCACCGGCGGATCACGGGTGATGCAGCGCGGGCTCGCGACACGCGGAGAGCTTCTCGTGGCGATGCTCGTGTTCGGCGTGCTGAGCTCGGCGATCGGTCTCTATTTCGCGCTTGCTGGCCGTCCCGGCGCACTGCTCTTCGGTCTCGCCGGACTGATCATCGGCTTCGTGTATACCGGTGCGCCTTTCCGTCTCGCGAACCACGGACTCGGAGAAGTCGCCGTGGGCGTCGCATTCGGAGTGGGAATCGTGTGTGGCAGCGCGTATGTGCAGGCGGGTACGATTCCTCCAATCGCGCTCTGGGCGTCCGTACCGGTGTCGATCCTCGTCGGACTGATTCTTTTCATCAACGGATTCCAGGACGCGATCAGCGACGACGAAGTCGCGAAGCGGACGGCCGTGGTGCGCCTGGGCAAGGAACGCGCAAGCCGCGTCTATCCGTTGATAGCGGGAGGTGCGCTGCTGCTGCTCGTGATCTTCGTCGTCATCGGCCTGCTCCCGACGTTTGCACTCCTCGGTCTCGCGGGCATTCCGCTCTTCGTCAGGGCAGCGGCTGTCGCCCGCAAGAGCTTCAACGAGCCGATGGAGCTCGTGCCAGCCAACGCCTACACTGCCGTCGGACACCTCGCGAGCGCCCTCGGACTCGCTGTCGGCCTTACCTGGGCTGGAGTCGGCGGTGGCATCAACACGGCGCTGCTGCTCGTCGCGCTCGCGGGCGTCGCGGTGATTCTCTACTACAATCGCTCGATCGGCCGCCTTTCTCAGGCGTTCTATGGCGTCAAGGATGCGGTAGCGAAGACTTGACGCTCCGTGCTCCCCCATACTGTTCATCATCATGGCAGCCGCCGTTCATGAGACCCTCGCTCAAAGCCTGACAGGCCTCTACGATCTCGAGCGGGAGATCGGCCACGGCGGCATGGCCACCGTGTATCTGGCGCGGGACATTCGCCACGAGCGCCAGGTGGCGATCAAGGTTCTTCTGCCGGCGCTCACGGCGACTGTCGGAGTCGAGCGCTTTCTCCGCGAGATCCGCGTCGTCGCTCGACTGCAGCATCCGCACATCCTTCCGCTTTTCGATTCCGGCGAGGCGGCCGGACTCCTCTACTTCGTGATGCCATTCGTCGACGGAGAATCACTCCGCGCCCGGCTCGACCGTGAGCAGGTGATCACGCTGAGTGATACGATGCGGATCATCCGTCAGGTTGCCGACGCCCTGGACTACGCGCACGCGCGGGGAGTGGTGCACCGCGACGTCAAACCGGAGAACGTTCTGCTCGCGGGCAGCCAGGCATTTCTCGCGGACTTCGGTGTTGCGCGAGCCGCCTTCCCCGAAACAGGCGATGCGGGAACGCTCACCTCACTCGGCATGACGCTCGGCACTCCGGCATACATGAGCCCCGAACAGGCCGCAGCGGAGCTCGACATCGATGGCCGAAGCGACGTGTACAGTCTCGGGTGCGTGTGTTACGAGATGCTTGCGGGAAACCCGCCGTTCCGCGGAATGACGCCAATGGCGCTGATGAGCAAGCACATCGCGTCACCAGTGCCGCCCCTCACGGGGATAAGAGAGCTCATTCCTCAAGCGGTGTGCGAAGCGGTGCACAAGGCGCTCGCAAAAGAACCGGGCGGACGGCTCGCCGCCGCGGGAGATCTCGCCACAGCGATCGAGAGTGGGGTGGTGGACGCACGACTGCCTTCGGCGATCGATCTGCGACTGATGGCAGTCGAGCAGGAGCAGCGATCGCACGAGCGTGTTCTCGTCATCGAGTTCACGAATCTCACCAGAGCGGCCGACGCGGAGTGGCTGTCGACCGGAATCGCCGAAACCGTGAGCGCGGACCTGAACAGAGTCGACGGGATCAAAGTCGTTGGACAGGATGCCGGTACCCGGAAGCGAATCGACGCGATGCGGAACGCCGGGCCAATCGGTCGGGACGAGGCGGTTTCGCTGGCACGATCGATCGGCGCGGATTGGGCGACCTGGGGCGCGTTCCAGAAACTGGGCGAGCGCATCCGCATCACCGCGCATTACGCGGACATAGAAACGGGCGATACCGTGCACGAAGAGAAGCTCGACGGCACGATGGAGGACATCTTCTCGCTTCAGGACAGGATCGTGACGCGGTTCACGGATCTGGCAGGGGTCTACTTGAACACCGGCGAGACCGCTCGCATCCGCGCGGGGTCCCGCGATCTTACAGCCTACGAGCACTACGCGCGTGGGTACCAGGCGTATCATCGTTTCGGGAAGGAGAGCGCGAAGGCCGCCGTGGAGCACTTCCGTGCCGCGATACGAATCGATCCGAATTACGCGCAGGCGCACTCCGGCCTCGGCCTCATTCACGCGCCGCTGTACATCGCGACCGGAAACCGCGTGGTGCTGGAAGAAGGCATGGCGGCTCTCGAGCGAGCACTCGAGCTCGATCCTTCACTCGGTGACGCGTACGCCTGGCTCGCGTACATGCAATTCCGCGGAGGCCGCTTCGACGATGCAGTGAAGACGGCCGTGCGAGGGATCGAGAGGGATCCGGGCAGCTTCATGTGCTGGTACATGCTGGGCTGCAGTCACCTTTCCTGGGGCGTTGCGATCTGTCGACCCGATGAGCTCGCCCGTGTGGTCGCGCCGATGCTCCGTTCGATAACTCTCAATCCCACTTTCCACCCCGCGCACATTGCGCTCGGGTCGGTTTACATACTGCGCGGTGCGCATGCGCACGCGACACCGCTGATAGACAGAGCAGTGGGGATCGAGCTGAGCGGAGCCGGGCATCAGTTCATCGGCGCTCTCGTGCAGCGGGCGTTTCTGCACATCGCGTCGGGGGAGCTCGACCTGGCTGCTCCGCTTCTCAATGTGGCCATCGAACGGTACACCGGTGCCGATCATGTCTATGCGGAGACGATGTGCGCCTACGCTCACTGGGCACGCGGCCTTGTCGGAGAGCGTCTGGGTGCGCTCGACAAAGCTGAAGCGGATTTCCGGCGCGCCTGCGAGATCGCGGACGCTCACGAAGGACGGATCAACATCGGCGGTCACTGGGTGAAGGCCCGCTGCGGTCTTGCGCGCGTACAGCATCGGCTCGGTCTTGCCGCCGAAGCGGATCGCTCACTCGGCGAAGCGCGTGAGCTATTCCGTTCGCGACAGCGGTTCGTATGGACCTGGTTCGTGGGAGGCACCGACGCGGACATGTTGTTCGAGATTTCCTCAACCCTCGCGACAATGGGGAACAACGAGGAGGCGCTCTACATTCTCGGTGACGCAGCGGATGCAGGCTGGGCGGACGTGACGTCGATGAGACACGACCCGGCATTCGCCGATCTTCGTGACACCGAAGCGATGCAGAAGGTCTGCCTCGATGCTGCCTCGCGGGTCATCATGCCGCCGCCGACGGGAAGCGGCGGAATCAGCTGACCTGGAAAATCGAATGGAGCTGGGCATCTACACCTTCGCCGAGACCACTCCGGACCCGGCCACTGGTCAAACCGTAAGTCCCGAGAGGCGTCTCCGTGACCTGCTCGAGGAGATAGAGCTCGCGGATCAGGTGGGGCTCGACGTATTCGGCGTCGGCGAGCATCATCGCCCCGACTTTGTCGTCTCGTCACCGGCAGTCGTCCTCGCTGCGGCCGCTGCCCGCACGAAGAAGATCCGCCTCACCAGTGCGGTGACGGTCCTGAGCTCAGACGATCCCGTGCGCGTTTTCCAGGACTTCGCCACGCTGGATCTGATCTCCGGGGGTCGGGCCGAGATAATGGCCGGGCGTGGGTCGTTCATCGAGTCGTATCCGTTGTTCGGCTACGATCTGGAGGATTACGACGAGCTGTTCTCGGAGAAGCTTCAGATGCTTCTCGAGATTCGCGATAACGTGCGCGTGACGTGGAAAGGGAAGCACACGCAATCACTCGAGAACCTCGGCGTGTTCCCACGTCCGATCCAGGATCCGCTTCCCGTGTGGATCGCTGTGGGAGGAACGCCGCAATCCGTGGTTCGCGCCGGAACGCTGGGTCTGCCTCTGGCAATCGCAATCATCGGCGGTGCGCCCGAGCGGTTCGTTCCCTTCGCCGATCTGTATCGCGAGAGTGCGCGGCGAGCGGGACACGATCCGTCGAAACTCGGGTTGAGCATCAACTCGCACGGGCTCATCGCGGACAGATCCGAAGAAGCCGCCGAAATTGCGTGGCCGCCTTACGCCGAGACGATGGGAAGAATCGGGCGCGAGCGCGGCTGGCCTCCACCGACTCGTCTTCAGTTCGACGCGGAGCGTTCTCCGCGAGGCTCAATGGTGCTGGGGAGTCCTCAGGAAGTGATCGACAAGATTCTCTACGAGCATGAGCTCTTCCGGATGACGCGCTTCCTGATCCAGTTCACAGTCGGGACACTTCCACATGCGACTGTGATGCGGTCAATCGAGCTTTTTGGAACGAAGGTAGCGCCGGCCGTTCGTCTGGAAGTCGCATCGCGAAAGGCGCAGGCGTAGCTGCAACGGCGCGGTTCCCGCGGTTCCCGTGTTCCGGCTGTCAGGGCCGTCCGTCGATGTCGCGAAGCTCGTCCGCAGCGGCGAGCACGTAGCCGATCTCCTTCGAGAGTGCGCGCGCTTCCTGTGTCACGCTCGTGACATCGGCCAGTCCCGACTGAAGACCTGACGAGCGCATCCTCATGAGATCGAGCTTCAGGTTCTGAAGCAGCAGACCGGCGCTCTCGTATTGCTCGGAGAGTCTGTCGCGTGACTCGAGCAGCGAGGCCAGCATTTCGCGTTGCCGGCGAAGCAGCCGAAGACGCCTGTCGTGCTCCGCTTCACCTTCACGGCCTTCGGTCTGCGCGATGCGCGCATCGATTTCCGGCAGAAGCTCCGGGCCGATTTCGCCATCGAGACGATGCAGCGCACGTCCGAGCTCGGCGATACGCTGGTAAAGGCTTTCGGATGTGCCTTCGACGTCGGGGAGCATTTCCCGGTCGGTCTTGCTCATTCGCGTTACGAGATCCTTGATCGCGCGACGGTCTGCGACCGCCTGCCGTGCAATATTGCCGCGAGGACCAGCGAGCACTTCGGCGATCAGGTCGGCCTCACTCGAGTCCGCGGGATTCGGCGCGGCGGTGAGTGCGCTGGTCGGGGGCGGTGCGGCATTCGGGAGAGATCGTGAGCTGCCGAACACATCACTGAGCCGCGCTCCCGCGGCCCACAGTGCGCCACCCTGGTTGACCAGGCCCATCATCATTCCGAGTGCGGGAAAAGCTGCCCACCAGAAAATGTGGTCGCCCATGGTGATCGCATTGATTCCGAAGAGGAATGCAGTCGTTCCGAAATAGCTGACGAGATGCCGCCGAAACGAGCTTATGCGATCCGGCAGCGGCTTCGACTCCTCCTTCGCTCTTTTCGCCTGTTTAATCTCGCGTCGGAGCTCCCTGGCAGAATGACGTGCACTGCGCGAGATCGATCGCGGATTCCAACCGGGTATCGGTTCCCAGCCTGGATGAGCGAGGGTGGGCATCTTCATGAAGGGCGCGACAGGCGGCAGGAACGGGAAGCGTATTCGCTCATCGTCGTCATATGAGTCGGGCGCGGCCTGAGGCTCCGGCTCCGCGAAATCGAATGTCGCACCGTCCAGTGCGTCGACGAGTGCGGATCCATCGGCGAAACGGCTCGCCGCATCCTTTTCCAGAAGCCGCATCACGATGCGCTCCAGATCGAGCGGAACATCCGACCTCAGCCGGCTGATCGGTGCGGGGCGCTCCGTCACCTGCTTCATCATGATGACAGGAGTCGAAGGCCCGTCGAACGGCGGCTGCCCCGTGAGCATGTAGTAGGCGACAGCACCGAGCGAATAGAGGTCGGATCGACCGTCGAGATGTCGATCGCCGGCGCATTGCTCAGGTGACATGTAGGCGGGCGTTCCGATCGCTGTGCCGGTGGCGGTGAGGCGCGTGTCGCCGTCGGTGGTCGCCCGGGCGATGCCGAAATCAGTCACCATCGCACGGCCCGATTGAGCGTCGATCAGAATGTTGTCTGGCTTGATGTCCCGATGCACCACGCCGCGCGCGTGTGCGTAGGCGAGCGCATCGGCGACCTCACGCACTATCCTGCGCGCCTCGGCGTGCGGGACCGCGCCCTGCATTCTCACCCGATCGCCGAGACTTTCTCCTTCGACGAGCGCCATGACGAACCATGCAAGGCCGTCGCGCTCATCTACGCTGAAGATCGGAACGATGTTCGGATGGCTGAGCCGCGCCGACGTCTCGGCTTCGCGAATGAATCGCTCGCGTATGTCCGAGCGGAACGCGAGATCCGGCGGAAGAATCTTGAGTGCGACACTTCGCTTGAGCCGGCGATCCAGCGCGCGATAGACTATTCCCGCGCCTCCACGGCCGATTTCACGCTCGAGTTCGTACGAGGGCTCGACGGCTTTCGAGACGCGGGCGAGAAGGTCCCGCTCCGAAGAGGAAGGAGGCGGAGTGGTCAGGCTGGGCTTGGCAGAGTACGGCTAGTCTAGCCTTCGTGGCCGAGGTTGGCGAGAGGACGAGCCCCCACGCCAGCCCCGGAGCAGGGCCCTTGGCGGGGAAATCTTGCGAGACCGGTGAGACCGGTGAGACCGGTGAGACCGGTGAGACCGGTGAGGAAGCTCCCTCGAAAAACAAAAGGTGGTCTCAACCGGTGGATGCAACAGATTCACGCATTCATCGGAGGTGAT
>JBDTRZ010000032.1:0-29166 GCA_039931395.1 Gemmatimonadales bacterium | reverse complement strand
GCGGCTAGCACTGCCGCTGTCACTGCGATTCCGAGGATCCGTACGATTGAAGGCATGATGATATTGCGTGGATTGAGGTGGAGAGCTGCGATCAGGGAGTAACGGTAATCATTGGTGACCATGCAGACAGTCTCGCGCCGGGATTGCGCGTAAGCTGTCGAAACCTTCCGGACTCGGTGTCGAGAATCCAGATCTGCTTCGAGCCGCCGCGGGTGGACGAGATTGCGATATGACGGCCGTCAGGCGCCCACGACGGGCCCTCGTTTTCGCCTTCACTCGTCAGCTGCCGCGGCTCCTTGTCGCGGACGTTGATCATCCACACTTGAAAGTCGCCCATTTGCTGCTCGTACGCGACCGCGCGGCCGTCGGGCGACCAGTCCGGTGCCGCCCGGTAGCTGCGCACACCGGGCGTGAACGGAGTCAGCAGCTGCACGTTGGTCCCGTCCACATCCATCGTGTAGATCTGCGGAAATTTCGACCGCGACGAGAAGAATGCGATCTGCCTGCCGTCGGGGCTGAACGTCGGCGACCCGTTGTCGCTGCCGCGACCGAACGTCAGTCGCTGCACCATTGCCGGATTCTCGATGTTCACCGCCATCAGATCGGTGCCGGATTCGTTGCCGCTGGCGTATACGATCTGCGTGCCGTCGTGAGAATAAGCCGGAGTGATGTTGAGCCCGCCGCCGCTGATCGTGCGTGTCTTCCCGGTCGAGAGGTCGAACTCTTCGAGCTGGGTGCCCGCGCCACCTTCCAGGAATTTCGAGTAGACGAGCTTTTCTCCACGCGGATGCCATGACGGCGAAAGAGACAGTCCTCTCTTCGTGATGGACCTGTCGTTGAAGCCGTCGCTGTCGACGACCCGTATGAGGCCACCGTGAACGTACGCGATGCGACTCGATGCGATCCCCGGCTTTCCGGTGATCCATCGCTCGATCTCGTCGCTGACCTTGTGCAGGCCCAGCCGCTGCGCGTCGACGGCGGCCAGGCGTGCGAGCGTATCCTGGCGCGCGAGTCTCGTGACTGTCCGTGAGATCGATCCGGATACGGAGTCTCGCCGCTCATCCTCCCAGCGCGCGATGTTGCGCCTCAGGTAGGCCGCCGCAGCGGAGTCACGCCGAATCGAATCGCGAACGACGAATCGCCGCTCCCGCGTGTCCCTGGTGAGTCGCGGGCGGCGCATGATGTCGGCCCGCACCTTGAGCGTCCGATAGACGGAATCGCGCAGCGCCTTTTCACGGGTGGTCGTGGCGACTGTGATCGAGTCGACGAGAGTGGCGTCGCGATTCGGGGGAACCGCGCCGAGGCGGAACTCTCGTGAGTCGAGACGGCGCGCCGCGCCCACGTCGTACATCGTCACCTGCAGGCCCGCGTTGGTTCGCTTCGCCTGGACTATGGCGTTGACGCCAAGATTCGCGAACAGCGAATAGTTGTAATCCTGGCCCGCCGGCGGCGTCAGACCCATCAGGGTCATGTCGTCGAGGATCAGCGGCGTAACCCGATCACTGTAGTCCAGGTCGCGCTGCATGATCGTGCGAACGGAATCGCCCGGTGTCGAATCCACAGGCATCACGATGATCTTCGGAGTGGTGCCGCGCGGATAGCTGAGACCCAGGCGGACGCCCGGTGCGGGCGGTGTGGGCTCCTGTCCGCACGCTCGAGTGCTGACGGCGGCGGCGACCAGGGCGACGAACGCCGCGGCCGTGAGATAACGAGAGTTCATCTTAGAAAACGGGGATCGAAGCTGAAGACTACGGGAAGAGCGTCGTCATGAAATCCGTCGGGCAGCGGGCCGAACTCGCGGGCCGCCGCTTCGATCGCGCCCTGCGCCTCGAGGTCGAAAGCGTACGACCCCGAGCGTGTGACGAATGAGATTCCAATGACCGAGCCATCACGGCGAATGACGAATCTAACCTCCGCCCGCCGACCGGATGTCGCGTCGGTGGGATTGAATCTGAGTGCGATCTGGCGGACGATGTTGTTCAGGTACCCGGGGAATGGAAAATCGATTCCCTCGGTCTGCACTGTTGCCACATCGGTTCCCTTTCCGCCGATGGGTCCGCCCCCGGCGCGCGGAGCAGGGACGTCGGGCGCGGGTGTTGCCGCCTTCTCCACCGGAGTGGCACGCGAAGGAGCCTTTTTCGGTGGCACTTTTGCCGTCGGAGCAACTGCTTCCTTCACCGTCTTCGAAGGCGGAGGCTTGACCGCTGGAGGCGTCACCGGCAGAGCGACAGGCGGCTCCGGCTGCACTGTCCCAATCGCGCGCGGTCCTTTGGGCGCGGCGACGATGTTCACTCTGTAGATCGGCGGCAGCGCCTCCGTCTCCCCTTTCCTGAAACCGAGAAGCACGATCGCGACCAGGCTCAGATGGAGCGCGACTGACACGCCCACGGGCCCGGCGAGCCGCGAATTGTTGCCCATCTGCAGCAGCACTACCTCTCCTGCTCAGGCTCCGCGACGAGCCCGACGTCGGGACTGCCGCTGTTGCGCATGACCGCCAACACTTTGACTACCTGGCCGTACGGCACTCCCGCATCAGCGCGAAGGTACACGCCATCGCGGCCTCGATCCGCCGCCAGCGATTTGAAGGTCGCGCGGAATTCGGCGAAAGTGAGCGCCGTTTCGTCGACGTGAATTCCGCCGTTCTTGTCCACGGTAACGACAAGACCGCTCTTCGGATCCAGCGGTCGCGCCTCGGCGCGCGGCAGGCTGATGTCCACACCGCCCTGCATCATCGGCGCGGTGATCATGAAGATCACCATCAGCAGCATCATCACGTCGATCAGACTGACGACGTTGATCTCCGCGTTGAGGCCCATCCTCTCTCTGCGCCTTCTCACTCTAGATGCGACCCTCGCGAACCATCAGCGCGATCAGCTCCGATCCGAATCCGTCCAGCTCGCCATCGAACCTGTTGAGACGGTGAGCAAAGATGTTGTACCCGAATACCGCCGGAATGGCCACGCTCAGCGCGGCCGCCGTCGCTATCAGGGCTTCAGCAACGCCAGGAGCCACCGCACCGATGTTCCCCGAGCCTCTCGTGGCGATTCCGATGAACGCCTCGATTATTCCGAGGACGGTGCCAAGAAGCCCGATCAGCGGGCTGACAGACCCGATTGTTGCGAGGGTGGGAACGAATCGACCGAGCTGGTCACGCACCGCTCCGCTGGCAGAATCGAGCACCTGGCGCAGCGCCTCGACCTGAGATGCGCTCAAGCGCGCGCGCCGCTCACCTGTTGCCGCGAGTCCCGGAGTGGTTTCGGTGATGAACCGCGCCGCGCGCGTCATCACTCCCTTTTGGGGACTCGGTGGGGAACGGTCGGATATCTCCGCCGCTTCATCCAGTGTGTGCGCTCGCTCGAACCTGTCCATGAACTCGCGCCCGGCCCTTTCCGCGCGATTGAACTCGACCCATTTCGCGACCATCAAGGACCAGCTGATGACTGAAAGCGCAGCCAGAATGAACAGCACGACCTTCGTTGCGCCGCTCGACGCGGTGATCAGCTCCATCGGCGACGAAGGAACAGCGGAGCCCACCTGGAGAAGCATCGAGCCGATCATGTGCGCGGCACTGCGGTCTGCGCCTCTGACCAGGCGTATGTCTTTGCCAATCCATCTCCGAGTGGAATCTGCGGCTCCCATCCGAGCACAGCTCGCGCCTTTGTGGCATCGAGAAAGCTCTCCTGCTGCTCTCCCTGTCGGCGGGGCGCGAAGACTATTTCCGCGCTGGTGCCCGTCGCTTCCTGCAGCAGCCTCGCCAGCTCCACGACCGAAGTTCCGACGCCCGTCCCGATGTTGAACGCGCGCTCGTCGACGCGACCAGGCGGTGCGAGCGGCATCATAGCCGCACGGAATACAGCGCGCGCTACATCGCCGACGTAGACATAGTCGCGCGTCTGCATCCCGTCTCCGAAGATAGTGAGCGGCTTTCCCTCGAGAATTCGGCTGCAGAAAATGGCGACCACACCGGCTTCTCCGTGCGGATCCTGTCGCGGGCCATAGACGTTTCCGAACCGCAGCGACACGTGCTCCAGTCCATGCACTCTGCCGTAAAAAGCCAGGTAGTACTCGACCGCAAGCTTCGAGATCGCGTACGGCGACTCCGGATCTTTCGGAAATGTTTCGGCGTTGGGAGGAGTGTTGAAGTCGCCGTAGATCGCGCCGCCGGTCGACGTGAACACGACTCGAGTGCCGCTGCCGCCCTGACGGATCCCCTCGAGCATGTTGAGAGTGCCTAATATGTTGGTCTTCGCGTCGAAGAGCGGATCTGAGACACTCTTCCTGACATCGATCTGCGCGGCAAGATGCACCGCCACATTGAACGCTCCCACTCGGGCGATGCGCGCCGCCTCGGCTGAGGTGACACTCACCTCGTGAAGCACGGCCTTGGCGGGAGCGTTGCGTCTGTTGCCAGTGGAGAGATCGTCGATGATCTCGACCTCGTATCCCTCCTCGAGGAACTGATCCGCGACATGAGAGCCGATGAACCCAGCGCCTCCCGTCACGAGCGCGCGAAGACTCACGCGTCTTCCTCTGCGCCGATGACTCCGCTGGCAGGAGCGTCGACGCGACGGGCGAAAGGCAGCGCGGCGAGCGCTGCCGCGGCCATGCAGCTGGAGATTGCGACGAAGTGGGCGACCACGATCATTATCGCCCGTAATCTATACCCCGATATACTCCCGAGGCACGAACTTTTTTCCCTTGATTACGGCGCTCGAGCGCTGAGTCGTGCGGTCATTCCCGCGTAGACCCGCGGCTGCTCCTGGTCCACGAGAATCGCAGTGACCGCGTACGGTGTCACGCGCACCACTTCGGCGATGGCAGCAGGAACCGGAGGAGCGGGATATCGAGGATCGACGCTATCGTCGATGATCGTGAATTGGTCCCCGACGCGCACTCCGTTTGCCGACTTCGCGGAAAGAATCACGTAGCTCTGCAGCGATGGCAGCACCGGATCGTTGGCGACGTAGACGACCTTCTCCGGCGGTCCAGGGGGAACAGTGACAGGATTTCCTGTCGTAGGCTCGATGGATTCGAGCGCCATCAGCGACTGGTCGAGCCTCAGCTCGGCGAACTGCCGAACTACGCGGGCAAGAGCCGGCTGGCCGGGTTGAGTCGACTCGACGCGGAGAATGCCGGTGGGAACGACCAGCTGTGCGACGTCGCTGATCTCCGGACCGAGACGATAGGCGAGCAGCAGATCGCCAGGGCGTCCACCGCTTCCGGCGGGAAGATCGACGAAAACTCGATCCTTCAGCTGGAATCGGCGATCGCCTGCAGGCGTCGCGATGCCCGGCCGATCGTACGCTCCGGCAAGCCGGCCGCTTCCGCTCGGGCCCCCGGTGCGCTGGGCGAACGGAGCCGCCTCGATTTCACCGCGCGGAACACCTGCAGATGAGCCACGCCCGATGACGTCGCCACTGGAGCCAACGCGATCGGAGATGAGCCCTGACGGGAGGGACGAAAAGACGGTGCGATCCGAAGGCGGTGCGGGTTTTGTCGCGATGCGGGCGAGGACTTCCGGTCTCACTTCGCTCGACGGAATTCGTATCGTCTCGCCCGGGTAAATCCAGTGCGGATTCTCGACTATGTCGGTGTTGCGCTGGAACACTTCGGGCCAGCGGAACGGGTCCTTGAGGTATGCCTTGGCGAGATCCCAGAGCGTGTCGCCCTTCTTGACCACGTGCACGACTTCGTCGGGCCCTGCCGCGACGGGAGTCAGCGTCGGCCACGGCTTCTGCGGCGATGGCATCGGCGGCTCAGCCGGTGTCTGCGCGACGGCGGCTGTCGCTGTCGAGACGAGCGCGAACGAGCCCGCCATCAGCAGCTGCCGTGTGAAGAGACGGGCGACTGCGACCTGAAAAACCTGCATCTGGATGCTCCGCGGAATCTGATTGGCCGAAGAGGAATGTTTCCCCTCCGTCGCCGTCCCAACCGCGGCCGGCGAGCGAGATATTCGTCGCTAACTAGACGGGTCGGGACGCTCCAGCGTCACGGAGTCAATCAGAATGGCAGGTCGTCGTCCTGGTCCTCGAGAGCGGTGGGGAAATCGTCGAAGCTGCCCTCGGCAGCCGCCGGCCGTGCCCCACTGCGCGCCGGAGCCCGAGAACGTGAGCCGTCTGCCGAATCGACGTCGCCTCCGCGCGCACCTCCCGAACCGAGCAGCATCAGCTCTCGCACCTTGATCTCAGTGGTGTAGCGCGTCTGGCCTTCCTTGTCCTTGTACTGCCCGTACTCGATCGAGCCCTCGACGTAGACTCTCTCTCCCTTGCGGCAGTACTTCTCGACGATGTCTGCCAGACCCATCCCGGCCCCCTTGCCGTTCCACGCGACACAGCGGTGCCATTCGGTCTTTTCCTGCTTTTCGCCGCTGGGCGAGTTCCAGGATCTGCTCGTCGCGAGCGAGAACGTCGCGACCTTGCTTCCGCCCGCAGTGGTGCGGACCTCGGGCTCGTTGCCGAGGTTTCCGATCAGCGTCACCTTGTTGACACTCCTGCTCACGTTGCCTCCCGGCGAGGATTTGTTGCGCTCGCCTTCAAGTGTAATCCGGGCGGATGACACAGCACACACCCGGCATTGCTTCCGTCATCGTTGCATCGCCAGCCGCAGAACAAGGGCATCCTCAACCGGTGTCCGGTAATAGCCCCGCCGCCTTGAAATCTCCTCGAAGCCACGGGAGCCGTACAACCTCCGCGCCGGCCGATTGGACTCCCGAACCTCCAGGAAAACCGATTTGACTCCGCGCTCGGCTGCAGAGCTCAGAGCGGCGTCCAGCAGCTTTCCTCCAAGGCCGTGCCCCCGCAGCGCGGGTTCCACGGCGAGATTGAGAATCTCCGACTCGTCCAGCACCGCCAGCGCAATTGCGTAGCCGACGACCGCGCCCGAATCCCCATCTTCACCAACGAGAAAGATAGTCTGCGGGAAGGCGAGCACCGACACGAAGTCGGCCTCGCTCCAGGCGTCAGCGAACGAGTCTTTCTCGATGCGTGCAATGAGGCCGATGTCCGCTTTCTCCGCGGCGCGAACTCCGATATTCGGGATATGCCGGACCCGTTCCTTCACGGCCGTCATCCTTGCGCCGTGAGAGGACGTCCGTGCGCCGCTTCCCAGCGGACCTGCGCTTCAGCCAGTCTTCCGTACGTCGGCTCCCACGTCTGGCTGTCGCAAAGCTCGCCGTCCAGAATGTCATCGAGCAGTCGCGCCACGCCGCTCGCTCTCGGATAGTCGCCTCCCTTCACTGCCGGTCCCACCACCCGCGCTCCACGTCGCTCGGCTTCCGCCATCAGCGCGGCTTCAGCGACGAGGAACGGCGGGCCCGTCTGCTGCACCGCTTCGGTCTCGCCGACCTGGAAAGGAGCAGCGAACATTTCACCGCGCATCGCTGGAAGCACCGCGAGCAACGTCCCGGGCGAGCGCGGACCCGCTGCGACAATGA
Source organism: Gemmatimonadales bacterium (assembly GCA_039931395.1). Lineage (GTDB taxonomy): Bacteria > Gemmatimonadota > Gemmatimonadetes > Gemmatimonadales > Gemmatimonadaceae > UBA4720. The sequence goes on along the minus strand of JBDTRZ010000032.1, from coordinate 21,734 downwards.
GAGCGAGGGACGACACGGCGTACAGCGGTGATCCCGTACCGATCGCGATTCCCTTTGCGATCGATGCCGCGATTCTGAGGCTTGTAAAGCTTCCCGGTCCCGCACCGCATACCACTCTCGACAGGTCCCCGGGTGCGACGCCCGCATCGGCAAGACATGCAGCGACCATCGGCATGAACATCTCCTCTCTTCCCGCTCGGCCGGGCTTCGCGATGTCGGCCAGAACGCGCTCCGCGACAACGTCGCGGTCACGAATGACGGCTGCGCTTCCGGCATACGTCGAGCCATCGAGGGCCAGCGTGAGTCCATCGCTCATCCGGCGAGGAGAATGCGGCGATCGTCGTCGCCGGGAGAGTACTCGAGATCGATGTGAAGATGCTCGGACGGCATTCGATCGCCCGCGTGCTCGGGCCACTCGACGATGACCACGGCATTCTCGCCGAGGATGTCATCCCATCCGATGTTCGTCAGCTGTGACTCGTTGTCGAGCCGGTAAAGATCAACGTGGTACACGGGCGCCTTCGCAGCATCGTACCGATGAACGAGCGCATACGTCGGACTTGTCACCGGCTCGGTGACTCCGAATCCCTGGCAGATCGCCTGCGCCAGTGTCGTCTTCCCTGAGCCAAGCTCGCCTGTGAGCGATATCACCAGCGGCGAAACGATGGCCTCGCCAAGATCGTGCCCCCACCGGCAGAGCTCAGGCTCTGTCAGGGTGAGATGTCCCTTCGCGGCAAGAGGCGGAACGACGTGGCGGTGCGCGTGCACTAGCGCTCCACCCGAATCGCGGCGAACGATCCTCGGCTCCGTGACCGGTTGCCGTCTGCCTTTGCCTTGATCTCGAACAACTGGTCGCGCAATCGCGCCGCCGTCTCGAAGTCGAGATTGGTCGCAGCTTCCTTCATCTCCTTCTCCAGCTGCGCGATGAGCGCGGCTGGATCCTTCCTGTAGGAGGGAGACGCTTCGGCTACACGTCTCGCCTGCTCTTCGTGCCGGGCTTCGGTCCCCTCACGCGCGTCAGCGACGCGAGTGATGAAGCGCACCTGCTCCGTGCTCTTCAAGACTGACCGCGGTGTGATCCCATGCTCGGCGTTGTAGGCGCGCTGCGTCTCGCGACGGCGCTTCGTCTCCGATAGCGCCCGCTCCATCGAGCCGGTGATGCGGTCGGCGTAGAATATCGCCCGGCCGTTGATGTGTCTCGCCGCGCGTCCGACTGTCTGGATCAGCGAGCGGTCACTGCGCAGGAACCCTTCCTGATCCGCGTCGAGAATCGCCACCAGCGACACTTCCGGAAGATCGAGTCCTTCGCGAAGCAGGTTGATTCCGATCAGCACATCGAACTCGCCCAGTCTCAGTCCGCGCACGATCTCCATCCGCTCGATTGCGTCGATGTCCGAATGCATGTATCGAACGCGCACGCCCATCTGCTGCAGGTAGTCAGTCAGATCCTCAGCCATCCGCTTGGTCAGAGTCGTCACCAGCACCCGTTCGCCTTTCTGCTCGCGGAGACGAATCTCGTTGAGAAGATCGTCCACCTGTCCTCGGACGGGCCGGATGTCGATCTCCGGATCCACGAGTCCAGTCGGCCGAATGATCTGCTCGACTACGACGCCTTCCGACAGACGCAGATCGATCTCTCCAGGCGTCGCAGAGACGTTGATCGCGCGAGGGGTGAGTGACAGAAACTCGTCGAACATCAGTGGACGATTGTCGAGCGCGCTCGGGAGACGGAACCCGTAGTCCACGAGTGTGAGCTTGCGGGCTCGGTCTCCGTTGAACATGCCTCCGATCTGCGGAAGAGTCACATGGGACTCGTCGACGACGACGAGAAAATCCTCCGGGAAATAATCGAACAGACACGCCGGCCTCTCTCCGGATGCGCGGCCGGACAGGTGTCGCGAATAGTTCTCGATTCCCGCGCAGGTGCCGATCTCGAGCATCATCTCGATGTCGAAGTTGGTGCGGGACTCCAGTCGCTGCGCCTCGAGGAGCTTCCCTGTCGCCCGCAATTCCGCGAGGCGCTCGGCCAGCTCGGCGCGGATGAGCTCGACGGCACGCTGGATCGTCGGCCGCGACGTCACGAAGTGCTTGGCCGGATATATCGCGGCCTTCTCGAGGTCAGCGATCACCTCTCCAGTGAGCGGATCGATCTTGGAGATGCGCTCGATCTCGTCTCCCCACATTTCCACGCGCACGCCCTGCTCCTCGTAGGCGGGCAGGATTTCCACAGTATCGCCGCGGACACGGAACGTGGCGCGATCGAACATCACGTCGTTGCGCGAATACTGGATCTTCACGAGCGAGCGCAGAATCTCGTCGCGCGCGATCTTCTGTCCCTTGGTGAGCGTCACCATCTGCTCCCGGTAACTCCGCGGATCGCCGAGTCCGTAGATGGCGGAAACCGTAGCCACTATGACGACGTCCTCACGCTCCATGAGACTCGACGTCGCGCGCAGCCGGAGCCGATCGATGTCCTCGTTGATCGACGCGTCCTTCTCGATGTAGGTGTCCGTCGTCGGAACGTAGGCTTCCGGCTGATAGTAGTCGTAGTACGAGATGAAGTACTCGACGGCGTTGTTCGGGAAGAAGCTCTTGAGCTCTCCGTAAAGCTGCGCGGCGAGGGTCTTGTTGTGCGAGAGAACCAGCGTCGGCCGGCCGAAGTTCCGGATGACGTTGGCGATTGTCATCGTCTTTCCGGAGCCGGTCACACCGAGGAGAGTCTGGAACCGGTCCCCTCGCTCGAGGCCGTGCGTCAGCTCGGCGATGGCGTGAGGCTGATCGCCCGCCGGGAGAAACGGCGCCTGAAGATTGAATTCGGCTTTGGGCACCCCGAAATATAATCGAATATCGGGGTTTATTCGGTCAGCTCAATTGTCGCTGGCAAGACGTTCCTTCCGGGTGACCTCGGTCACCCCTTTCACACGGCGGGCCGCCTTCAGCACGCGCTGTAGGTGGGCCAGGTTCTCGACCTCGACCGCCAGGGCGCCCGTTACATGCCCGTCGGCGCTGGCCAGCTCGAACGACCGGATATCGGTGTCGGTAGATGACACCGCTGACGCCAGATCGGCGTAAAGCCCACGCCGGTCGGTCGCGTCGAGGACAAGCCGGACCATGAACCGCTCTCCCTCGAGCTCCTTCCAGTCGATGTCCAGCCGGCGCTCGGGCTCGAGATCCAGCATCAGCAGGTTCGGGCAGTCGGCTCGGTGGATGCTGACGCCGCGTCCACGAGTCACGTACCCGACTACCGGGTCGCCTGGCAGGGGCTGGCAGCACTGGGCGTAGCGCACCATCAGGCCGTCCACGCCTTGGATGCGCACTCCCTTCGGCGCACCGCGCACCTTGTCCACGAGCCAGTCGAGTGGCCCCGGCTTCGGAGGGGTCGGCGGGACCTCCTCCTCCGGATAGAGGTGCTTCATGACCTGCATCACGCCGACGTCGCCCTGCCCGATCGATGCGATGAGATGATTAGCGTCGTTGAGGCCCATCGCCTTCGCGGCGACCTCGAGCTGCCCATCGTCGGGCTTGGCGTGGCGGCGGCGCTTGACCTCGCGCAGCAGGATTTCCTTGCCGAGCCGGCCAGACGTCGTCTGCTCCTCGATGCGGAGACGCTGCCGGATCTTGTGACGCGCACGGCCGGTGCGAACATGCTGCAGCCAGTCGCGGCTCGGACGCGACGTCGCGGATGTCACGATCTCTACCGTATCGGAGTTCTTCAGCTCCTTTGCGAGTGAGGCCTGTCGTCCGTTGATGCGGGCGCCATTGGCATGCAGTCCCACTTCGGTGTGCACGGCAAAGGCGAAGTCGATGGGCGTCGCGCCCTTCGGCAGCTGAATGACGTCTCCCGTCGGCGTGAACACGAAGATTTCGTCCTGATACAGATCGAGCTTCAGGAACTCGAGGAACTCGTCGGGCGTTTTTGCATCGAGCTGCAGCTCGAGCACCTGCCTGAACCAATGCAGAGCGCGATCGAGCTCGTCGGCGTTCCGGGCGTTCTCCTTGAACCGCCAGTGCGCTGCGATCCCGTACTCCGCGGTGCGGTGCATCTCGCGCGTTCTGATCTGAATCTCGAACAGCTGCTTGCCTGGTCCGAAGATCGTCGTGTGCAGCGACTGATATCCGTTCGACTTGGGCTGGCCCACGTAATCCTTGATGCGCTCCTGAAGCGGCGTGTACCTCTCGTGAATCACGCCAAGCGCGTGATAGCAATCGGGCACGCTGTCCACCAGCACGCGGATCGCCATCAGATCGTAGATCTCCTCGTACGGCTTGTCCCATTTGGTCATCTTCTTGTAGATCGACCAGAGGTGTTTCGGGCGGCCGGTCACATCGACATTCGGAATGCCGGAGTGACTGAGGAGCTCCTGCAGCGGCTCGGCCAGCGAACCGATCGTCGCCTCGCGCTCGCCGCGGCGTTTCGCAACGAGCTTCGCCAGCGATTTGTACTCGGCGGTCTCGAGATGCTTGAACGCCAGGTCCTCGAGCTCCCACCGCATGCGCGCCATGCCGAAGCGGTGCGCGAGCGGGGCGTAGAGATCGCGCGTCTCCTGCGCGATGCGCCGCCGCTTCTCCGCCGGCAGATAGTCGAGCGTTCGCATGTTGTGCAGCCGGTCCGCGAGCTTGATCAGAATGACGCGAGCGTCCTTCGCGATCGAAAGCAGCAGCTTGCGGTAGTTCTCGACCTGCCGCTCCTGCGAGGAATTGAGCGGCAGGTGTCCGATCTTCGTGAGGCCGTCGACGATCTGAGCGATCTCGGCACCGAAGTGGGATTCTATCTCGGCGACGGATACGTTCGTATCCTCGACGATGTCGTGGATGAGCCCGCTCGCGACCGTAACCGTGTCGAGCTGGAGGTCGGCGAGAATCTTCGCGACCTCCACACAATGCGACACGAAATTCTCGCCCGAGAGGCGCTTCTGCCCCAGGTGGGCTGTTTCGCTGAACCGATAGGCGCGCAGCAGGAGCTCGTGGTCGAGTCGCTCCGGCAGCGGCTCGCCATTGTCGTTCCAACCAGGGATCACGGCATGCGATTCAACCGCAGTCACAGCAGCCCAGCCTCCGCGAAGCTCAGATAGCGCCCTCTTCCAATAATAATGTGATCCTGCACAGGTATGTCGAGTACCCGGCCCGCCTGCACGAGTTGCTCAGTCGTTATGCGGTCGTCCGGTGACGGAGTCGGATCTCCGCTTGGATGATTGTGCACCAGAATGATCGCCGCCGCGTTTTCCGCGATCGCCTCTCGGAAAACCTCGCGTGGATGTACGAGCGACGAGTTGAGAAGCCCGCGTGTCACGGTTACGTCACGCTCGAGACGGTGCTGCGAGTCGAGCACCGCGACATGAAATTCCTCGACCGGAAGATCCTGCAACCTCTGGCCGAAGATCTCGTGCACGTCGCGCGGACCGCGCACCGGTATGCCGTCTTCGCGTTCTTCCGCCGCCATCCGGCGGCCGAGCTCGAGAGCTGCGTGAATTGCCACCGCTCTCGCGTTTCCTACGCCGGCGAGGGCTGTTAGAGCCGCAACCGGCTGCGCCGACAGCCTCCTCAGCGATCCGTGAGCGCTCGCGAGGATATCATGGCCGATGCGCATCGCTGAATGGCCTTCGGACCCGCTGCCGAGGAGTATTGCCAGCAGCTCGGACGAGCTCAGCGCACGCGCGCCGTGTGACTTGAGACGCTCCCGCGGGCGTTCGCCGTTGGGTAGCTCATGAATACTTGAAGACATGGAGACTCCGATTGAGAGTCTCCATGTCTAGATCGAATCAGCCCCCGGACTCACACCGTCGCGATGCAGTGGCAATCAGACGGTCGCCCCGTGACACTTCTTGAACTTCTTCCCTGACCCGCATGGACACGGATCATTGCGGCCGACATTCTCCCAGTCAGAGGGCAGCGCGTTTGCCGCGGCGTCAAGCGAGCGCACGCGACCGGCGCCCGTCACGATCGGCTCCGCCCGGGCAGCGGCCTTTCGCATCGGCGGCTCCGCAGAACCGATGTCGACGACCTCTTCCGGCTCACCTTCACCGTTCACTTCTTCGTCGGCGACGATGTCCTCGAGCACTCCGAGCGCGTTGTAGCGCTTGGTCGCGCGCGAAGCACCACGGCGTCCCTCGCCGTCCCCGTCTCGTCCACCCGCCTGGTACGACGACGGCTCGAACTGGATCTGAGCCCGCAGGAAGCGCTCGCTGAACGTGTGATAGATGTCGTTCATCAGGTCCACGAACATCGAGTAAGCCTCCTGCTTGTACTCGATGAGCGGGTCCTTCTGCCCCCAAGACCTGTAATGGATCGCGTTGCGGAGCTGGTCGAGGTCGTACAAGTGGTCCTTCCACTTCTCGTCCAGCGTGTTGAGCATCACGAGGGAGAGCAGCTGGCCGCCAAATTCCTCGAGTCCCTTGAGCTTGTCGTCGAACGCTTTCTTCGCCGCGGCAACAGCGGTCTCCTGCGCGGCGGCGAGTGAAACCGGCTTGTCCGACTCTTCCTCGAACTCCGGCACGCTCAGCAGGTAGTGCATCAGCAGATCCTGCCGGAGCAGAGCGAAGTCCCAGTCCTCTTCCTTCTCGAAGATGGCGAGCGTGTTCTCGACCCGCCGCGCTACGCCCTTCTCCAGCATCTTCGCAGCTTCGCCCTTCAGCTCCTCTCCACCGTCGAGAGCGAACGCGCGCAGCGAGTAGATGACTTCTCGCTGCTGGTTCATCACGTCGTCGTAGTCGAGCAGCCGCTTGCGCGACTGGAAATTCTGGAGCTCGACTCTCTTCTGCGCCTGCTCGATCGAGCGCGTGATGAGAGGATGCGTCAGCATCTCCCCTTCCTCGGCGCCCATGCGGTCCATCAGCTTGGCGATGCGATCGCTGCCGAAGAGACGCATCAGGTCGTCCTCGAGAGAGAGGAAGAACTGCGACGATCCCGGATCGCCCTGGCGTCCCGCGCGGCCGCGGAGCTGCCGGTCGATGCGGCGTGACTCGTGGCGCTCCGATCCGATGATGTGAAGGCCGCCGCACTCGATTATCTCGACGAGCTTGTTGTCGACGTCCTTCACCATCGACTTGTTCGATACCGTGACACCCTGGCCGAGCTTGATGTCGGTTCCGCGGCCGGCCATGTTCGTCGCGATAGTCACCGCGCCCGGCTGGCCGGCATTCGCCACGATCTCCGCCTCGCGCTGGTGATACTTCGCGTTCAGTACGTTGTGCGTGATGCCGGCGCGCTTGAACATGCGCGACAGAGTCTCGGATACGTCGACGCTCACAGTTCCCACGAGCACGGGATAATTGAGCTTGTGCAGCCGCTCCGTCTCTTCGAGGATCGCGTTGTATTTCTCGCGCCGCGTCTTGTAGACGAGATCGTGCCGGTCATCGCGGATCACCTTGGCATTGGTCGGAATCACCGACACGCCGAGGCCATAGATCTCGTGGAACTCGGTCTCTTCCGTCTCCGCGGTTCCCGTCATGCCAGAGAGCTTGGAGTACATGCGGAAGTAGTTCTGAATGGTGATGGTCGCCATCGTCTGCGTCTCACCCTTCACCTGAACGCCTTCCTTCGCTTCGACTGCCTGGTGCAGGCCCTCCGACCAGCGGCGGCCTGGCATCGTGCGCCCCGTGAACTCGTCCACGATGAGCACCTGCCCTTCCTGCACGACGTAGTTCACGTCGATCTCGTACAGCGAGTGCGCGCGGAGAAGCTGGTGGACGATGTTCAGCCGCTCGCTCTTCGCGGCGTACTCGCGGTTGATCGTCGCACGAGCCTCGAGCTTCTCTTCCGGCGTCATGTCCGGATCGTGATCGATGCGATGGACTTCCTGGGAGATGTCAGGCAGCACGAATGCATCGTGATCCTGCGGCGACATGTAGTCCACGCCGCGGTCAGTCAGATGGACGGTGTGTCCCTTCTCGTCGAGAACGTAGAGAAGCTCCTCCTCCAGGTCTCTGAACTGCTGCTTTGCCGGGGGCAGCTTGCGGTCGGCGAGCGCCTGCAGCTCCATCTTCTGCACCAGCTGCTTGACGCCAGTCTCCTGAAGAATCTTGAGAAGGCGCTTGTTCTTGGGCGAGCCTAGCTGTGCCTGGTAGAGCTTCAGCGCAGCAGTATCCTTGTCGCCCGCCTCGAGCGCGCGCTCGCCATCGGCGACCAGCGTGTTGGCGAGATCGCTCTGCCGCTTCACCAGTCGCGCAACCGCCGCGTTGTGCATCGCGTATTCGGCGTCGGACTCGTTGCCGACTGGGCCGGAGATGATGAGAGGAGTGCGCGCCTCGTCGATCAATACGGAGTCCACCTCATCGACGATCGCGTAGATGTGGCCGCGCTGCACACGCTGCTCGTTCGAGGTGACCATGTTGTCGCGCAGGTAGTCGAAGCCGAACTCGTTGTTCGTGCCGTACGTGATGTCGCACTCGTACGCTGAACGCCGCTCCACCGTTCCAGCCTCGGTGTCGTCGATGCATCCGACCGTCAAGCCAAGGTACTTGTAGATGTGCCCCATCCACTCCGAGTCGCGGCGTGCGAGATAGGAGTTGACGGTGATGAGGTGCGCGCCCTTCCCGGGCAGTGCGTTGAGGTAGAGCGGAAGCGTGGCCACGAGAGTCTTTCCTTCACCGGTCGCCATCTCGGCGATGCGCCCCATGTGAAGCTGAATGCCGCCCATGAGCTGCACGTCGTAGTGCACCATGTTCCAGATGTCATCATGGCCGGTGACGCGCACCGTCGTGCCAAGCAGCCGTCGCGCGGCTTCCCGCACCGTCGCGAAGGCCTCTGGCAGAAGCTCGTCGAGGATTTCGGCCGTCGCGTCGCGAAGCTCGCCCTCGACACCGCCGCGCCCGTCGGGACCGCCGAGCTCGAGGTCGATCTGCTCGCGTTCGGCCGCGTCGGCAGTCGTCTTCTTCTGCTCCTTCAGCTCCGCCACGCGTGCTTCGAGCTCACCGGTTGCTTCGCGGATTCGCTCGCGGAAGCGCTCAGTCTGCGAGCGCAGCTCCTCTTCGGACACGGACTGCAGCCGCTCGTACTCTTCGTTGATCGTATCGACGATCGGCTGGACACGCTTTCTCTCCCGCTCGTGCCTGGTGCCGAAAACGCCCGTCAACATCCCCTTTAACATTCCCGTTTCCTCTCTCCCAATCGTCGGCCGCGCATCAAACGCTCGAGCCCGGGGAGGCGTATAGTTTCGCGGCGGAGATGTAACGCTCCACCGATTCCGCGACGAATCCCTTTATCGACTTCCCTGCAGCGAGGCGGGCGCGTATCTCCGATGAAGACACGTCCACCCGCCGCGTGGTGACATGCTCGACACCCTCCGGCAGAGTCTCGGAATCATCGCCGCGGGTGAGCACGGCAAGCGTGGCCAGCTCGCGAATCCGTTCCGGCCTCTTCCACCGCTCCAGCGTCCGAAGAGAGTCCATTCCAAGCAGGAGTAGCAGCTCAGCCCCTTCGTGTTGTTCGGAGAGGGCTTCGAGCGTGTCAACCGTGTAAGATAACCCCCCGCGCTCGATTTCCATCGAGCTCACCTCGAAGCGGGGATCGTCCGCAAAGGCCCTCCGAACCATCTCCAGGCGCTGGCTCGCCGTCGGCACGTTCGCGTCCGACGCCTTCAATGGATTGGCCGCGGCCGGAACTATCAGCAGCCGGTCGAGTCCGAGCGCTTCATGAGCGTCGCCGGCAATGAGCAGATGGCCGACGTGCGGAGGATTGAACGACCCGCCGAGTACGCCGAGGCGCAACTTCTATGGCGACGTGGCGGCCGCCGGCGCGGGGCCGCACGCGCTCCTCACTTCACGGTCCGTCGGATAACTCTTCCGCATGACATCGCAGAGCTCTCTGGCGTCTTCCTTGTAGTTGATCGCCCGGTAGGCGTCATGCAGTCGAAGATAGGCCTCACGCGTCTTCTTCGCGTCCGGGTGCAGCCGGATCACGTCCTTGAAGTAGATGATCGCCGAGTCGTACGCCTTCCGCTTCAGGTAGTGATAACCCGTCTCGTAGTCCTTCGTCGCGAACCACTCGTCGAGCGTCGCGAGCTGCTCCTTGGCGCGGGGCACGAGCGGCGAATCGGGATAAAGGCTGATGAGCGTCTGGAACTGCGTGACTGCGTCCTCGCCATACTCCGCATCGAGAACAGGTTTGCGCCACATGTGCCGATAGGCGATACCGGACGCGAGGAGCGCGTCGTCCGCCAGGGTGTCCTGAGGCAACAGCTCGTATACCCGGCTGTAGGATTTCGCGGCCAGCAGATGGTCGCCCCGCTTCTCCTGTGACTTCGCGAGATACATGTAGGCAGTCGCTATGCGCGGATCGCGCGGCGACAGCTCGGTGGTGAGCCGCTCGAACGCCTTCACCGCGTTGTCGTAGCGTTTGGCATTGTACTCGGTCATCGCGGCGCGATAGAGCTCGTCGGTCCCGGCGAATCCCCCGGCATTGAAGGGAGGCTTGCATGCCAGCGCGGCCAGCAGGACCATCATCAGAATACGCCTTGAGTTCATGCGTATTCTCCTATCCTCTCGGCGGCCGGGTGTTCAATGCATTTCCTTCCGATCGAGTAGTAGTTGAAGCCGAGCGCCGACATCCTGGCCGGGTCGTAGAGATTGCGGCCGTCGATCACCACGGGCCGCTTGAGCGCCGACTTGACGCGAGCGAAGTCCGGATGCCGGTACTCGTTCCAGTCGGTGACCACCACCAGCGCATCAGCGCCCGTCAGCGCGTCGTAATTCGTTTCTGCGTATCTGATCCTGTCGCCGAGCTTGTGTCGCGCCTCATTCATTGCCGCCGGATCGTGCGCGCTGACGATCGCCCCGGCAGCCAACAGATCCTCGATGAGCGTAAGCGACGGTGCATCTCGCATGTCGTCGGTCTGCGGCTTGAAGGCCAGTCCCCACACGGCAACCCGAAGGCCTGTCAGATCATCGCCAACCGCTTCGCGCAGCTTCTCTCCCAGGCGCTGCTTCTGGCCCTCGTTCACATCCTCGACTGCACCCAGAACCTTGAGCTCCATGCCGATTTCGGCTGCGGTGCGCACGAGCGCCTTCACATCCTTGGGGAAGCATGAGCCGCCGTAGCCCGGACCCGGAAACAGAAACGAAGGACCGATGCGCGTGTCGCTTCCTATTCCCCGCCGCACCATGTCGACGTTTGCCCCGACGAGCTCGCAAAGATTCGCAATCTCGTTCATGAAGGAGATGCGCGTCGCGAGCATGCCATTGGCCGCGTACTTCGTCATCTCCGCCGACGCGATGTCCATGAAGATGATCGGATTGCCGGTGCGCACGAACGGCGCGTAGATCTCGGACATCATCCGGCGTGCGAATTCGCTGTCCACGCCCAGCACGACGCGGTCGGGCTTCATGAAGTCGTCGACCGCCGCCCCTTCCTTCAGGAACTCGGGGTTGCTGCACATGTGAAACGGGAACCGCGCCTCCTGCCCGATCTCGGCAGCCACCTTCTGGGCTGTTCCCACGGGGACGGTAGACTTCGTCACGATCACCATCTCGCGGGCCATGTTGCGGCCGACCTGGCGCGCCACCGACAGCACATGCTGCAGGTCAGCGGATCCGTCCTCGTCGGGAGGCGTGCCCACGGCGACGAAGAGGACGTCCGCAGACGCGATGGCCGCATCGATGTCCGTCGTGAAGCTGAGGCGGCCGTCCTGCTGGTTCCGCTCGACGAGATCCTCGAGGCCCGGCTCGTAGATCGGAAGAACGTTCTGCCTGAGGCCCTCGATCTTGGACTCGACCACGTCGGCGCAGACGACGTCGTTGCCGGTTTCCGCAAGGCAGGCGCCGACGACGAGGCCGACGTATCCGGTACCAATGACTGAAATGTTCATGAATTGCTTTGGGTATCAGGCGAGTGCGAGATCGGGACTGGCGGATTTGCGCGCGGCTGAGCTCCGCGGCGTGAGTCCAGCGGTGGCGTTGCGTGTATCGACGACGATTTTCGACAGATCGACGATGCGCTGGTAGTCGACGGAGGAGTGATCCGTCACGATGACGACTGCATCGGCGCTCGAGATCTCCTCGTCGGTGAGCTCGACACTGTGCCGCTCCTTCCCGTCATCGCGGAAAGCCGGCACATGCGGATCGTGATAGACGACGTGCGCGCTCTGCTGCTCCAGCAGCTCGATCACATCGAGTGCCGGGCTCTCGCGCATGTCGTCGATGTCCTTCTTGTAGGCGACGCCGAGCACGAGAATGCGGCTGCCGTTCACCGGCTTGCGCTCGGTGTTCAGCGCCTGTGCGACGCGCTCGACGACGAGGGCGGGCATCTCGCTGTTGATCTCGCTCGCCAGATCGATGAATCGCGTCTTGTAGTTGAGCGTGCGCATCTTCCACGCGAGGTAATGCGGGTCCAGCGGAATGCAGTGTCCGCCGATCCCGGGGCCGGGCGTGAACTTCATGAACCCGAACGGCTTCGTTGCGGCCGCGTCGATCACTTCCCAGACATTGACGCCCAGCTTGTCACAGACGATCTGCATCTCGTTGACGAGTCCGATGTTCACCGACCTGAAAGTGTTCTCCAGCAGCTTCACCAGCTCCGCGGTCTCGGTGCTGGACACCGGCACGATCCGCTCCAGGCACGACTGGTAGAGCGCCGCGGCGACCTCGGTGCACGCGGCAGTGATGCCGCCCACAACCTTGGGGGTGTTCTTCGTGTTCCACACCGGGTTCCCCGGATCCACCCTCTCGGGGCTGAACGCAAGGAACACATCCGTACCCACGGTGAGTCCCGCCGCCTCGAGCTTGGGTTGCATCAGCTCCCGGGTAGTCCCCGGATAAGTGGTGCTCTCGAGAACAATCAGCAGTCCCGGATGACAGTTGCGCGCAATCGCGTCCGCCGCGGCGATGACGTACGACATGTCGGGGTCGCGCGTCTTGGCCAGCGGCGTCGGGACTGCGATGGAGACGGCGTCCATGTCCGCGAGCCGCGACTCGTCCGACGTGGCCTCGAACTTTCCTGAATTCACGAGCGGCGCGAGCTCATCGCTCGATACGTCCTGAATGTGTGACTTTCCGGCCTTGAGACTGTCGACCACGCGCTCGCTGACGTCGTACCCGATCACGCGGAATCCCGCCTTGGCAAACTCGAGCGCAAGCGGAAGCCCCACGTAGCCGAGCCCCATCACTCCGATGCACGCGCTCCGCGCCTCGAGCTTCGCAAGCAGCCGGTCCTTCATCGTCGTATCACCCATTGCCATAGAACTCTCTCACACCATCGATGACTTCGTCGAGCTGCTGCGTAGTCAGCTCGGGATATATGGGAAGCGATATCACTTCCTTCGCCGCCCGCTCGCTTTCGGGGAACACGCCCTTGGCGTACCCCAGATACTGGAAGCAGGGCTGAAGGTGCAGAGGCAGCGGATAGTAGATGGAATTCCCGATCCCTCTGCTCTTCAGATGCTCCTGGAGTTGGTCACGCCGCGGCACGCGAAGGGTGTACTGGTTGTAGATGGACACGTTGGCGGGGTCGATGACCGGCGTGCAGACATCGGGTGATCCAGCGAAGGCGGAGTTGTAGTACTCCGCATTTCGCCTGCGCGCCTCGCTCCAGCTCTCGAGCCGCGGCAGCTTGGCGAGCAGCACTGCCGCCTGCAGCGCATCGAGCCGGCTGTTGTAGCCCACTTCCTCGTGGAAGTAAGTCTTCGTTCCCCCGTGAACCCGAAGCCGCCGCAGCCGGCCCGCAAGCTCCTCGCTCTGCGTCACCATCATCCCACCATCACCGTAGCCGCCGAGGTTCTTCGATGGGAAGAAACTGAATGTTCCGATCGTTGCGGCCTCGCCCGCGCGCACGGTGCGGCCACCGATCCTCCGCGTCGCGCCGATCGACTGCGCGGCGTCCTCGATGATCGGCAATTGCGGAAAGGTCGCGACGAACGCGTCGATGGGTGCCAGCTGACCGAAGAGGTCGACTGGAATCACCGCTTTCGTGCGCTCGGTCAGCGCGGCCGTGGCCGACTGCGGCGAGAGGTTGAACGTGTCCGGATCGATGTCGGCGAAAACCGGCTTCGCACCGACGTTGTGAATCGCCCCCGCCGTCGCGAAAAACGTGAACGGGGTCGTGATCACTTCGTCTCCATGACCCACGTCAAGGGCGCGAAGCGACAGCAAGAGAGCATCGGTGCCGTTCGCGCAACCGATCGCAAATCGCGTATTCGACAGCTCCGCAACGGCGTGCTCGAGCCGCTCGACCGGCTGTCCGAGGATGAACGCCTGGTCGTCGACGACGTGCATCATCGCGTCGACTACGTCGTCGCGGATCGTGGCATGCTGGGCGCGAAGGTCTAGAAGAGGTACGGCCATTATTCGGCGGAAGGCATAGCCTGTAAAGATGCCTGGTTCACGCTTTCAGCGGGAGCGGGATCTCGCGTCCCGTTCTCGCGGATTCGTAGATCCCGAGAATGAGCTCGAGCGACTTGCGCCCCGCGCGCCCATCCGTGTCGGGCTTCGCCTCGCCGCGCAGCACAGCAAGGACGTTCCGGTAGTAACCCTCGTGGCCGTACCCGTAAATGTTCGGCGGATTGCTGTCAATTGCTCTCGCGACTTCGTCCTCCGGCTCCCCGTCGGCGAATTCCCAGTGCTCGACCTTGTTGACCGCGGTGCCACCGATCTTGACCGTGCCTTTTTCGCCGAGCACGGTGATCGAGCCCTCCATGTTCCGCGGGTAGGTCAGCATCGTAACCTCGATCACCCCGAGCGCACCCGACCTGAAGCGGAGTATCGCTACGCCGGTGTCTTCGGTCTCGATTCGTCGCGCAAGCGTCGCCGTCTTCGCCATCACGCTCTCCACCGGTCCCATCACCCACTGGATCAGATCGACGTAATGCGACGCCTGGTTCATGAACGCACCGCCATCGAACTCCCACGTGCCGCGCCACGGCGCCTGGTCGTAGTACTCCTGCGGTCGCGCCCACAACACTGTGCAGTTCGCCATGTAGAGCCGGCCGAAGCGGCCCTTGTCGACGGCACGCTTGAGCATCTGGACGGGAGCGTTGAGGCGGTTCTGCTTCACGACGAAGAGACTGACGTGGGCCTCGTCACAGGCCTTCACCAGCTCGTCGGCGCCCTTGAGCGAGATCGCCATCGGCTTCTCCATGACGACATGCTTGCCGGCTCTGGCCGCGATCACTCCCTGCCCGGCGTGGAGTCCCGACGGCGTCGCGATCGCCACCACGTCGCACTCCACCTCCGCAAGCATCCTCTCGTAAGACGAGAACCACGGGATCCCCAGCGGCTCGGCCAGCTCTCTGGCGCGCGACTCATTCTCGTCGGCAGCGGCGACAAGCTCGAGCCCGTCGATCCGCCCGACGGCATCGACGTGATTCCTGCTGATGCGGCCGCATCCGACGAGCGCGATCCGAAAGCTTTTCTCGATGCCAAGGCTCAATCGTCGCTCGTTCTTTCCAGGGTCTCGCCTCGAAGCGTGTAGCGCGAGCCGCACACGACGCAGGTACCTGTGCCCGCGTCAGGGAGTCTTTCTCCGCATTGGCACATCCAGCCGATCCTGTTCGCCGGAACGCCGACGACGAGCGCATACGGAGGCACGTCATCGCGGACGACACTTCCGGCGCCGACGAACGCGTACTCGCCGAGCGTTGCACCGCACACGATCGTCGCGTTCGCCCCAATGGTCGCTCCGCGCTTCACCAGTGTCCGCCGGAATTCGTTTTTCCTCGGCACGTGACTGCGAGGGTTCACGACATTCGTGAAGACCATCGACGGGCCGCAGAACACGTCGTCCTCCAGCACCACGCCCTCGTAGACCGAGACGTTGTTCTGGATCTTCACGTTGTTCCCGATGCGCACGCCGTTCATCACAACGACGTTCTGACCGAGGGAACAGCGCTCGCCGATCTTCGCGCCGCCAAGTACGTGACAGAAATGCCACACCTTGGTGCCGGAGCCGATCTCTGCACCATCATCGACATAGGCTGACTCGTGAATGAACACGTCCTCATTGGTCATGCGGTCGCGCCTTCCGCGAGCTCTGCATGCCATTCCTGGATCGAGCGCACGGATGGCGCGCGCGAGCGCATGGAGAGAATGGCATCGCATGCCGCGCTTGCCGCCGACAGAGTCGTCGTGTAGGCCACCCCGTGCGCGATTGCCGCCTGCCGAAGGGAATAGTCGTCCTGCTGAGCGTGCTTTCCGAACGGAGTGTTGATCAGCATCTGCACGTCACCGTTGAGAATGAGATCGATGCCGTGCGGCCTCCCCTCGTGCACCTTGAACACGCGGCCGATGGGAATTCCCCTCCCTCTCAGATGCCTTGCCGTCCCCTCCGTTCCGAGCAGACGAAAACCCATCTCGTGGAAGCGGCGCGCAATCGGCGTCACCGCGTTCTTGTCGAAATCATTCACGGTGAGAAGGATGGTTCCCTCTTCCGGAAGACGGTTGTCCGCCGCGAGCTGCGCCTTCGCGAACGCCATCCCGAATGACGCCGCTACGCCCATCACCTCTCCGGTCGACCGCATCTCGGGTCCGAGGATTGGATCGAATTCGCGGAATTTGCTGAACGGGAAAACGGCTTCCTTCACGGATACGTATCCGGGAATTATCTCGTCGGTGAATCCGAGGTCGTAGAGTTTTTCGCCGAGCATCACTCTCGCCGCGAGTGCCGCAAGCGAGACGCCGATGGCTTTGGACACAAACGGCACGGTCCGGCTGGCGCGGGGATTCACCTCGAGCACGTAGACGTGGCCGTCCTTCACCGCGTACTGAACGTTGATCAGCCCGACCACTCCGAGCGCTCTCGCGAAGGCCACGGTGTGCTCGCGCATCACCGCGAGGTCTTTCTCCCCGATGAGATACGGTGGGAGCACGCACGCGGAATCTCCCGAATGGATGCCGGCGTCCTCGATGTGCTGCATGATGCCGCCGATGACGACGTTCTCTCCGTCCGCCAGCGCGTCCACGTCGGCTTCGTACGCGTCCTCGAGGAACCTGTCGATCAGCACAGGCCTGTCTTCGGACACACGCGCCGCGCGCTCGAAGTAATCCTCGAGCGACGGTGCGTCGTAGACGATCTCCATCGCACGTCCGCCGAGGACATAGGACGGACGCACCAGCACGGGGTAACCAATGTCGTCAGCCACCGCGATCGCTTCCGCAACGCTGGTGGCGGTGCCATTGGGTGGCTGCTTCACTCCGAGCCGGCGCGCAATCCCATCGAAGCGCCGACGGTCTTCGGCGGTGTCGATCGCGTCGGGTGACGTGCCAAGTATCTTGACGCCCGCTGCTTCGAGCCCGCGCGTCAGCTTGAGCGGAGTCTGGCCACCGAGCTGCACGATGACGCCGAGCGGCTGCTCTCTCTGCACGATCTCGAGGACATGCTCGATTGTGAGCGGCTCGAAGTACAGCTTGTCCGAGATGTCGAAGTCCGTGGAGACAGTTTCGGGGTTCGAGTTGATCATGATCGTCTCGAAGCCCCGCTCGCGAAGGGCGAGCGCCGCGCGCACGCAGCAGTAATCGAATTCGACTCCCTGCCCGATTCGGTTGGGCCCGCTGCCGAGGATGACGACCGAATCCCGTCCGGTGCGCGGCGCCTCGTCCTCTTCGTCGTAGCTGCTGTAGAGATACGGAGTGGCCGAAGGAAACTCGCCCGCGCAGGTATCGACCATCTTGTACGACGGGCGCACACCGAGTTCCCAGCGAGCTTCCCGCATCTCGATCTCCGTCGAGTCACGGAGGTCGGCGAGCTGCCGGTCGGAGAAGCCCATCCGCTTCATGCGGCGCATCTCTTCCTCGCCGAAACTGTCGGCGGCGGCGAACTCGACCTCCGCATCTACGAGCTCCTGCAGCTGCGCGAGGAACCATGGATCGATGTGGGTCAGCTCGTTGATCTCCTGCACGCTCAGCCCTGCCTCGAATGCGCGCTTGATCTGGAAGATTCGCTCGGGAGTGGGCTGGCGCAGCGCTCCGCGGAGTGCCTCCACCGTATCGTCGATCAACCGGTCGTCGATGAGCCGCGCGCCTGTCGCCCAGCCGGGACGTCCGATCTCGAGTGCGCGAAGTCCCTTCTGCAGGGCTTCCTTGAAGGTGCGTCCAATCGCCATCACTTCACCGACCGACTTCATCTGCGTCGTGAGCTGCGGGTTCGCGGCCGTGAATTTCTCGAAGGCAAAGCGCGGACACTTCACCACGATGTAGTCGAGCACGGGCTCGAACGACGCCGGAGTCGTCTTCGTGATGTCGTTGGGGATCTCGTCGAGCCGGTAGCCGACAGCGAGCTTCGTCCCGATTCGGGCGATCGGAAATCCCGTCGCCTTCGATGCAAGCGCGGACGACCGCGAGACGCGCGGATTCATCTCGATGACGAGCATCTCGCCATCGGCGGGATTGATGGCGAACTGGATGTTGCACCCGCCCGCCTCGACGCCGATCTCGCGAATGACCGCCACCGCCGCATCGCGCATCTTCTGATACTCGCGATCGGTGAGCGTCATCGCCGGAGCGACAGTGATCGAGTCGCCAGTATGCACACCCATGGGATCGATGTTCTCGATCGAGCAGACGATGACTACGTTGTCGGCTCCGTCGCGCATCACCTCGAGCTCGAACTCCTTCCAGCCGATGACGCTACGCTCGATGAGAACCTGGCTCATCGGCGAGAGCTCGAGGCCGCGGCGGACGATGGACTCGTACTCGTCGCGGTTGTAGGCGATTCCGCCACCCGTCCCGCCAAGGGTGAAGGCTGGTCGTATGATCGCGGGAAATCCGACCATGTCCACCAGGGTGAGCGCTTCGTCGAAGGATGTGGCGATTCCTCCCTTGGGAACCGCCAGTCCGATGCGCCGCATCGCGTCGGCGAACTGCCCTCTGTCCTCCGCCATCGCGATTGCGCGCGCGTCGGCGCCGATGAGCTGCACACCGTACTTCTCGAGCACGCCACGCTCGTGGAGCTTCATTGCGACGTTGAGTGCCGTCTGGCCCCCCATCGTCGGAAGCAGCGCGTCGGGCCGCTCCTTCTCGATGACGAGCTCGACGTACTCGGGCGTCACCGGCTCGATGTACGTGCGGTCGGCGAACTCCGGGTCCGTCATGATCGTCGCCGGATTGGAGTTGACGAGGATGACCTCGTATCCCTCCTCCTTCAACGCCTTGGCGGCCTGCGTCCCTGAATAGTCGAACTCCGCTCCCTGCCCGATGACTATGGGGCCGGAGCCGATGAGGAGAATTCGATGGAGGTCGTCGCGGCGCGGCATCAGCTAGGTCAACCGCGCCACAGAGGCACAGAGACTCAGAGAAATGATGATGGGGGGTTCGATTGCAATGCGACCGGTCTTCACCTTTGCGAATTCATTGATTGAGTTCCTGGCAGAATGCTTCAAGGGTTCAGTTCCCGAAATCGTAGTGTATCTCTGCGCCCCTGAGCCTCTGTGGCGCAGTTGTATTGGACTTCGCGTTGGCTCCAGCATATGAAAAAAGGGGAGCACGAACGCGCTCCCCTCTCTCGTCCGACAATGCACGGAATCTACGCAGCCGAGACGCCACGCGGAGCGCGCTGGACCTTGCCCGCGTGCAGGCAGCGGGTGCAGACCTTGACCTTCGTGATCTTGCCGTCGACGACCACGCGGGCGACCTGGAGATTCGGCTTCCAGGTGCGGCGGGTGCGATTGTTCGCATGCGAGACGTTGTTGCCAAAGGCGACGCCCTTGTCGCACACGAAGCAGCGGCTTCTGTTGATCGGTGCCATCGTCAGTTTACCAGCTCGATGCGTGCCATCTCCGCGCCGTCACCCTTGCGGTGTCCGGTCTTCAGGATGCGGGTATAGCCACCGGCTCGCGAAGCGAACTTCGGGCCGATCTCGTTGAACAGTTTGTCGTTGAGCCCGCGGACCTGCACGTGACGCCCGGTGAGGCGACGGTCGTGCAGCGTGCCCGAGCGTGCCTTGGTGATCAGTCTCTCCACGAACGGGCGCAGCTCCTTCGCTCTCGCCTCGGTGGTCTCGATCGCGCCGCGCTCGATCAGTGCCATGGCGAGACTTCTCATGAGGGCCAGCTTCTGCTCGCTCGTGCGCTTGAGCGAGCGGCCCACTTTACGGTGACGCATCGTTCCTACTCCTCGTCTTCGTCGGCTGCCGTCGCGACGTTGCGGTTGGGTGGAGTACCATGGTCGGTGACGCGCACACCGTCCGGCGTCTCCTCGAACTTCATGCCGAAATTCAGCTTGTGCTTCTCGAGGAGATCGACGATCTCGTTGAGAGACTTTTTGCCGAAGTTCTTGACCTGCAGTACCTGGCTCTCCGTCATCTTGACGAGATCGCCAAGAGTCCGGATGCCCGAGTTCTTGAGTGAGTTCACCGAGCGCACCGAAAGCTCGAAATCGTCGATCGGCGTGCGCAGGTCTCCGGCAAGACGCTGCGAATCCCCGCCCTGCATGTCGGCGCCGTTGGTGAGCGGCGCCGAAGCGTGCGATCCGAAGCCGGCGAAGTACTGGAAGTGCGTCTGTGCCAGCGCCGCAGCGTAGCTCACCGCCTCTTCGGGCGTGATCGTGCCATTGGTCTCGACGGTCAGCGTCAGGCGATCGTAATCCGTGCGCTGTCCGACGCGCGTCTCGGCGACCGCGAAGTTCGCGCGGCGAACCGGATTGTAGATCGAGTCGATGCGCACAACGTCGACCGGAAGGCTCTTGTCGATCGAGTGCTGGTCGGCCTCGACGTATCCGCGTCCCTTGTTCACGTAAAGCTCGACGTTGATGTCGCGGTCATCCTGCAGCGTGAACAGGTGATGGTTCTGGTCGAGGATCGACACACCCGGATCGGACTCGATGTCCGCCGACGTGACGGCTCCGGGCTCGCCCTTCGCGATGCGAAGGACTGCTTCCTCTTTCCCCTCGTCCAGCGCGAGCGTGAGGTTCTTGAGGTTGCCGATGATCTGGTGCACGTCTTCGACGACTCCGGGAATCGTCTGGTGCTCGTGCAGCACGCCGTCGATGCGGATGCCCCACACCGCGGATCCGCGGAGCGACGACAGCAGCATGCGGCGCATGGCGTTGCCCAGCGTATGACCGAAGCCGCGCTCCAGCGGCTGGAGGCGGAATTCTGCAGCATTGGGATTGTCTTCGCGCTTCGTCGCCTCGACGAGCTGCGGACGGACAAGCCCCTTGAGATCTATTGCATTTGCCATTTCAGTGATTCCTCACGTCCCACCCCGCCCCTGACGCGCGGTGGGCCCGTACGGGAGTCAGGGTCCCGGGGAAAGAAAACCGATATCTGCTGTCTGCTGTCTGCTGTCTGCTGTCTGCTGTCTGCTGTCTGCTACCTGCTACCTGCTACCTGCTACCTGCTACCAGTTGCCAGTTGCCAGTTGCCAGTTGCCAGTTGCCAGCCGCGCGTTGCGGGCAACGGGCAGCGAGTCTCTGGTAACGGGTATCGGGTTGCTGGCAGCGGACCTGTTCTACTTCGAGTACAGCTCGACGACCAGCTGTTCCTGTGCAGCAATCGGAATATTCGGCCGAGTAGGACGTTCGAGCATTCTTCCGCTGAATGTGTCCTTGTCCACCGCGATCCACGAGAGCGGAGCGCCGCGGCTCGACTGGTCCATCGCGACCGCGACGGAAGTCTGCTCTCGCGACTTCATGCGAAGGCGGACTTCCTCACCCGGAGCGACGATGTAGCTCGGGATGTCGACCGGCTTCTGGTTGATCTCGACGTGGCGGTGGCTGATGAGCTGGCGCGCCGCCTTGCGGCTGGACGCGAAGCCCATGCGGTACACGACGTTGTCGAGACGGCTCTCGAGTGCAGCGAGAAGGTTGTGACCGGTGATT
>JBDTRZ010000031.1:0-30061 GCA_039931395.1 Gemmatimonadales bacterium | reverse complement strand
GATCGAGCGGCTCAGTCGTACACTCCCACTCACCATCACGCATGCACGGCGGCCGTACCACAACTCCATGCCGCCGCGCATCGTGTATCAACGTGGACGGCGGATAAAAACCCATCGGCCATGAATTCAACAACGCCGCGAAAAACTCAGCTGGGTAGTGCGCCTTCAACCAGGCAGTAGCATACGCGATAAGCGCAAAGCTCCACGCATGGGACTCAGGGAATCCATAGTTCGCAAACGACTTCAAGTCTTCCACGATTCCAGTCGCGATGGACTCGTCAACGCCCCGCTCGACCATCCGATCCCGCAATCGCCCTAAAGTCTCCATCAGCCGCGAAATCTTCCTGATATGACCCATAGTCCGGCGCAGCTCGTCCGCCTCGGCCGCACTGTACCCGCCCAGAACCATCGCGATCGCCATCGCCTGCTCCTGGAAGATCGGAATGCCCTGCGTGCGCTTGAGAATTGGTTCGAGAAGAGGGTGCGGATACGTCACCTCCTCGAGACCACGCCGTCGCAGCGTATACGGATGAACGAACTTCGCCTGAATCGGACCCGGCCTGATCAGTGCCACCTGCACAACGATGTCGTACATCCTGTCCGGCAGCGTGTGAAGTATCGATGCGATCTGCGCGCGGCTCTCGATCTGGAACGTCCCTATGGTCTCGCCTCGACAAATGAGGTCGTACGTCTTCTTGTCCCCTTGGGGGAGCTTGTACATCTGCGGCCGCTCACCGGTGCGCACCTCGATGTAGTCGAACGCGCGTCTCACGAGCGACATCGCGCCCAATCCCAGGAAATCGAACTTGGGAACACCCACCGCATCGAGGTCGTCCTTGTCGAACTGCACGATCGTGCGCCCCATCGTCGTGTGCTCGATCGGCATGTAGTCGCCAAGCGGCATCGAAGACAGCACGAAACCCCCGACGTGCGTCGCGCGGAGCCGCGGCAGATTCTCGAACGCAGCCATCGCGGTGAGCATCGCCTTCGCTCTCGCGTCATCGGTCACGAGCCCGAACTTTGCGCCGAGACTTTCGCGAATTTTCTCCGCACCTTCGACAGGCTCGTCGTAGTGCATCCGCTTGGACATGTCGTTGATGAGCTCTTGTCCGTACCCGAACGCGCGCATCGAGTCTCTCAGCGCGTTGGGACCGCGGTAGGTCTGCACGATGCAAGCAATGGCCGAGTGGGCGCGCTCGTAGTGGGCGTACATGTAGTCGAGGACCTCTTCGCGCCGGTCGTGCTCGATGTCCACGTCGATGTCGGGCGCTTCGGTCTGTCCGTCGACTCGCTTCTCTGACAGGAATCGCTCGAACAGCAATCCGTTCTCGACGGGATCGACAGCAGTCACGGCGAGACAATACGCGACCGCGGAGTTGGCTGCGCTCCCCCGACCCTGGCAGAGGATGTTGCGCGACCGCGCGAAGTGGATCGCATCCCACATCACGAGAAAGAATCCGGAGAAGCCCAAGGTGGCGATGACGCGGAGCTCGTGCTCGATCTGGTTCTTCTGCGCGTCGCTCAGGACTTCACCCCATCGCTCGCGCGCGCCGACGTACACTTGCTGGCGCAGGAATTCGGTGTCGGTAGTCCCCGGCGGATGCGGGAACTTAGGCAAGGGGGGCCTGAGCCAGCTCAGGTCAAAATCGCACTCGCTCGCGATGCGGTCACTCTCCTCGAGCCCCTCCTCACGACCCTTCCACCTCTCCGCCATCTCACCCGGAGAAAGGAGCCGCCACTCACCGTTGGGATGCAGCAGTCCCCGCGACATCGACTCCTCTATCGTCGTGTCATACCTCAACGCCGTCAACACGTCATGCACCAGCCGACTCGGCTGATCGATATACCGCGGATCGTGCTGAGCCACCCACGGGATATTCTGCTTGCACGCGAGATCGATCAGTGCCGAAGCTAGCGCCGCCTCGCATCCGCCTGTGTGATGGAGCTGCACCTCCACAGCGAGCCGGTCACCGAACACCTCGCGCCACTCGGACAGCATCCGCGCTGCAGTCGAGTACTCGCATGCCTGGATCTTCGCGCCGATCGGGCCGGAAGCGGGACCGGTCAAAGCGAAAATGCCGGCGCTCCTTTCGACGACATCCTTCCAGCTCACGCGTGGTCGTCCACGCTTGTCGGCACTCTGACCTTTCACCCACCCGTGAAGCGAGCCCACGCGAGCACGAGTGACAAGCGCTCCGATGTTGCGCATCCCCTCTGCATTTCGCGCAAAGAAAGCAGCGGGCCGGCCATCGACGTTGAGCTCCACACCGACCACCGGCTTCAATCCCTGACGCCGGCACTCGAGGGTGAAACGCACGACACCGCCCAGGTCGGCGGTGTCGGCTATACCTATAGTAGTGAACCCGAGCTCAGCCGCTCGTTTGACCAGTGCCTCAGGGGTGACCGCGCCGTCGCTGAAGGAAAACGCTGTGTGGGCTCGGAGCTCGGTGTACGACATGGGAAGCCAATGCTAATACCGAACAAATCCCGAAGCAAGAAGAAGGCCTAGTACCCGGCAATGCCGACGAGTAGCGGCTACTGCATGAGAGCCTTGAACCTCGGATCGTCTCGAATCGGGTCGAGATCAGGATCAGTCATCAGCCAGTCTCGATTCCGCATCCCAAGCTCCATCGCGCGCTCGATGTGATCCAGCGCAAGCCCCCGATCTCCCCGAGTCGCATAGAAGCAGCCGACGTTGTACAGCATCAGCGGGTTTGTGGGATCGGACTGGCTGGCACGACGCGCCCATTCCTCTGCTTTCGCGCGCTCCCCGCGCGCATCCCAGACACCGGCACCGAGATAAAGCGCCCGCGACTCGTTGGGATTCAATGCGAGCACACGCTCTGCAGCCGCAAGCCCGCGATCATGCGCCGCTCTTTCTTCATCGGGACGCCCGAGGGAACGGTAACAGATACCAGCGAAAATTGGCGCCTGAACATCATCGACGCGAAGGGCAGCCGCACGCTCATAGTAAACGAGAGCCTGCTCGATCTTCCCCTGCGCCTGAAGCGATCGCGCGTAATACCACGGCGCCTCGTACAACGTCGAATCGAGCTCCATCGCGCGCTGGAATTCTTCCGATGCTTCATCGAAGCGGCGCTGATAGGTGAGCGCAATACCGCGCGATGCGTGCGCTTCAGCGAGCTCGGGATCGAGCTTGAGAGCACGACGGCTCGCTGATTCCGCCTGCGCAAGCGCCTCTTCACCACCGGCATGCTCGAAGAACCTGAAGCATGAACAGTCTGCAAGTCCTGCAAACGCCAGCGCATAATCCGGATCCATGGCAATCGCGCGTCGATACAGGTCTTCAGCCGCATCCAGCGAATTTGCGGTACGCTGATGGAAAAGCTGCCGACCGCGGAGATAATACTCGTACGCGCGAACGCTTTGAGTCGGAATCTTCTTGATCGCCTTCTCTTCCTTCTCGGTAAGCACCACTTCAAGCGCTTTGACAATGCTCGTCGCAATCTCGTCCTGAATCGCAAACACGTCTTCCATCTCGCGATCGTATCGCTCGGACCACAGCTGAAAGCTCGTCGCAACATCCACGAGCTGCGTCGAGATGCGCAGGCGATTGCCCGCCTTGCGAACGCTGCCCTCGAGAACGGTGTGAACCTTGAGCTTTCGGCCGATGGCGCTGATGTCTTCCTTGTTTCCCTTGAACGCGAACGCCGAAGTGCGCGACGCAACGTCGAGTGCGCGAATCTTCGTGAGCGCATTAATGATCTCTTCACTGATTCCGTCAGTGAAGAATTCATTGTCCGCATCTGCGCTCATGTTGGTGAAAGGAAGCACCGCAATCGACCTGCGGCCGCTGTCTACGGCTTCCGCCGGAACGGCTGCATCGAGCGCGCGCGCAAAATCTGAAACAGTCGGGAATCGGTCAGCAGGATCCAGGGACAGAGCGCGAAGCACAACATCTGAGGCCGTAGAAGAAACATTGGCGTTAGATGGAAGGGGCTTCGGTGATTCGCTGAACCGCTTCGCAATTACTCCCTGCGGCGTGCTTGCGGTGAATGGCGGCTCGCCTGAGAACATCTCGTACACAACGCACGCAAGACTGTACTGATCACTTCGCCCGTCCAGCTGCGTTTCTCCACTCGCCTGCTCAGGACTGAGATAAGCGGGCGTGCCGATCGCGACGCCAGTCTGGGTGAGTGACTCACCGCCCGCTGCGCTGATCGCCTTCGCGATTCCAAAGTCGAGAATCAGCGGCTCACCCTCGAAAATCATCACATTCTCGGGTTTGATGTCGCGATGGACTACGCCATGCCGGTGCGCGAAATCGAGAGCCGATGCGAGCGTCCGCGTCAATCTCACCGTTTCCGCAGGCATCAACCGCTTCTCTCGCTTGATCCTTTCGCGCAGGGTTTCCCCTTCGATGTGCGGCATCACATAGAAGAGAATTCCGCCATTCTCACCCGAATCGTGAACAGGCACGATGTGAGGATGCACGAGACTCGCTACAGTCTTGATCTCCTGGAGAAATCGCTCCGTTCCGAGTGAGGCAGCAATGTCGGCGTTCAGCACCTTGACCGCGACGCTTCGATCGTGCCTTGGATCACGAGCCCGATACACGGTGGCCATACCACCACGACCGAGCTCATTCTCTATTGTATAACGGTCTCCGAGGGCGTTCTGGGAAGTGAGTGCGGTCACGGTCTCGAGACTGGGGTGCACCCATATTCCGACGGGGGCCCCTTCAAGTCAACCTTCGCGATTCTATTTCCTGGTTAGCACGGGCGCTAACAACAAAAGGCTCCGCCAAGCGACGGGACCTTCGTTCACTTCCAGCAGCGCCCTATGGATCCGACGGCCCCGCCGATGCTGAATAACGGGACGAGTATCAAGCTCGTCCCGCTCATCCCGAAACCTCCGCCGATAAGAAAGCCGAGCGCGCCACCGGCGCCCGCTCCAAGGAGAGCTCTTCCGACGCGCTCGTTGAAGGAGCACACGCTGCCCAGCCCAGGCATGGCGACACCGGCCGCGGCACCCACCCAGGTACCCACGAGAGCGCCATACACGATCGCGTCGAGCCCCGGATCATCGCACCCGCCGCAGTCGTGCGGCAGGACCCGATATCCAACGAATCCCCCGACAACAAATCCCACCAGTGTGCCAGCGAGTCCCGAAACGAGACGAATCGTGACTGCGTTGCGCCTTCCGTCCAAGGCGGTGCCCGGCCCGGCGTTAGCGGACAGTCCCCGTCCATCGATATCGCCGCGAGTGACACCGATCTGCTCAACAGAGGTCGAACGCTGAGCCAGCAACGGGCCCGCGTTGATCACGGCACCGCAGACAAGAATCATCGAAACGCATCTTATGTACATTTGTCGCTGACCCCGCATGCCCATGACTCTCGAACACATCGACGTACTCGTAGTCGGAGCCGGACTTTCCGGTATCGGCGCAGGTTACTACCTGCAGACGAAATGTCCGAACAAAACGTACGCGATTCTCGAAGGACGGAGCGTCAGCGGTGGAACGTGGGATCTCTTTCGCTATCCCGGAGTCCGGTCCGATTCCGACATGTACACCCTTGGCTACCGCTTTCGCCCGTGGCGTGACGCGAAGGCGATCGCCGACGGACCCGCGATCCTGAGCTACATCCGCGAGACCGCCACGGAATACGGCATCGACGAAAAGATCCGGTACGATCACCGCGTCCGGCAGGCGTCGTGGTCGTCAGCCGACGCAAGGTGGACTGTCGAAGCGGAGAACGGCTCCGACAAGAGCATCATGCAGCTCACATGCAACTTCATCTATCTCTGCACCGGCTACTATGACTACGCCAGCGGCTACACGCCGGAGTGGCCGGGCGTGGAACGATTTGCAGGGACAGTCGTGCATCCGCAGAAATGGCCGGAAGATCTCGACTACTCGGGCAAACGCGTAGTTGTGATCGGCAGCGGCGCCACGGCGGTGACGCTCGTTCCAGCCATGGCCGAGCGCGCGGCGCATGTCACGATGCTGCAGCGGTCGCCGACTTACATCGTCAACCTTCCATCACGGGACAAGATCGCGAACTGGCTCCGCGCACGTCTTCCCGAGCGCATCGCATATGGGATTACGCGATGGAAGAACGTTCTGCTCGCCATGTTCTTCTATGA
The DNA here is from genome assembly GCA_039931395.1 of Gemmatimonadales bacterium. Lineage (GTDB taxonomy): Bacteria > Gemmatimonadota > Gemmatimonadetes > Gemmatimonadales > Gemmatimonadaceae > UBA4720. Next base: position 23,951 of record JBDTRZ010000031.1, on the reverse strand, counting down.
GCTTGCACGAAGCAAACCGGAGTACTTCAAGAAGATGGTCCGCAACGGTGTCCGAAAGCAGCTCGGCCCGAGCTACGACCTGAAGCACTTCACACCCGAGTACAATCCCTGGGACCAGCGTCTCTGCCTGATACCGGACGCAAATCTCTTCAACTCGATTCGTTCAGGCAAAGCGTCAGTCGCGACAGACCACATCGATACGTTCACCGAGAAAGGGATCAAGCTTCGATCAGGCGAGGTGCTGGAGGCAGACGTCATCGTCACTGCGACCGGCCTCAACCTCAAGCTGATGAGCGGATTGCAGCTCGTGGTGGATGGCGCTCCCGTCGATCTCTCCAGGACGATGACCTACAAGGGGATGATGTACAGCGACGTCCCGAACCTGGTGTCGGCGTTCGGCTACACGAATGCCTCATGGACGCTCAAGTGTGATCTCACGGGAGAGTACGTCACCAAGCTGCTCAACCACATGGACGCGCGCGGCTACGCGCAGTGCACTCCCCGCCGAAACGATCCTTCAGTGACGGAAGAGCCGGTGTTGAGCTTCACCTCCGGCTACGTTCAGCGGGCTCTCCACTCACTCCCGCGCCAGGGCTCGAAGAAGCCCTGGCGGCTGAATCAGAACTACGCGCTCGACATGATGGGCGTGAGGTTGAGCCCGATCGAAGACGGCACGATGGAGTTCAGCTAACGCATGAAAGATCCCGACGGCAACATTCTTTCGGTGGTCAACGGATAACCGCAGCGAGCCGGCTAGGGAACGACCTCAGTCTCGGGCTGCACCGATCCTCGCACCAGACAATACGTGAAGTAGTCGGTGGACTGGGGTGTTCCCCCAACCTGCCGGATGATCGACGCAGCCTGCCCGCGATGGTACGTCGCATGATTCACGACGTGGATCAGAGTCTCGCTCAGCGTCTGCACGGTCTCGATTCCGCTTCGCGTGCGGATGTCGATCGGACGCGAGAGGCCGTCCTCGGTTACCGCGCGCAGAAAACGGAATTGCCGGTTCCAGAGGGACTTCCATCTCGACTTGAGCGCGGTGGCATCCGCGCATTCGCTGTAGTCAGGAGTATCGCCGAGCGAATGGCCCTCCCATCGCGACAGCCACACCACCTCGGCGCCCAGAAGGTGCTCGAGCGTTGCGCGCAGCGAAGGCATGCTTCCCTCGACGTGACGCATGTACTGCTCGGCGCTCAGCTCTGACGCGGCGGCGATGATTCGCTCGTGCGCCCAGCGGTTGTATTCGAACAGGTCGATCAGCTCGGCAGTCGTCATTGCGGCTGTTCTGTTGGTGAAGGGCGTTCTGGTGCGGCATCGACCACTACCGGCTTCGGCCCGGCGTCACTCATGAGCCACGCGATCCACCTCGACTCCTCGAAGCTCTCGAACAGAAACCTGGCGCCGATCGACAGCGGCACTGCGGCGAGCACTCCCATCGGACCGAGCAGCCATCCCCAGAAGAGAAGCGACAGCACTACCACGAGCGGCGACAGGTCGACGCGGGCTCCGACGAACCTCGGCTTGACGACGTTGTCGACGATGAAGTTTATCACGACGTAGCCCACGAGTACCGCTATCGCTCTTCCGAATCCGAATTCAACCAATGCAAGAAGCGTCGGGGGTGTCAGCGCGATGATGAAGCCAATATTGGGGATGAAACTCAGGAGGAACGACACCACGCCCCACAGAATCGCGAAATCAACACCGAGCGAGAGCAGAAGCACAGTGTCCAGCACCGCGGCGCCCAGTCCGAATACGGCATTCAGACCGACATAGCTGCGAATGGTCTCCACGAAGTCCGAGAATCTCTCCACTGCCCCGGGGGATGATGAGAACGCGTGGCGAAGCTTCTGCGGATACCGCATCGACTCGATCATCATGAATGCCATGAGGAGAACCAGAAGCCCGAGTGTCCCCGCTGCCTGCGTGACGTTCTGAATGATCCTGAGAGCGTAGCCGACGATACTGCTCGGTCGCAGCAGCTCGCCGGAGAAAAGACGTGAGCTGTCTATCGGAAGGTCGGAGAGCTTGTCGCGGATGATCTGCTGCAGCGCCTCGATTCGCGGCTGGTATCCAGGCAGCTTGTCCTGAAGCTGGATGAGCGAAGACCACACCAGCGCGACGAACAGCGCGATCACGATCACGCCGAGCGCGATTCCGGTGAGCGCTGCGACGCTCGGATGCCAGCCACGCTTCCTGAGCCAGTCCGATCCGGGACTCCATGCAACCGTGATGATGAAGGCGATCAGAACCGGCCCGATGATGGGCGCAGCGACGCGCATCCCGGCCAGAACGGCGACCACGCTCGCCGTCGTCAACACAAGACGCCCGAAAGGCCTGAGGCCTGTCGTCATGGAAGAATTCACCGCAGCGCTGCTGCCGCGCGGAGATCGCTCAGCGGAACGACACGTCCGTGGATCGGAACGATTCGCTCCACGACAAGGCCGAGACGCTCGATGTTCGCGAGGAGGTTTGCGGCGAACGGATACCCCGTGGATGCGACGAGATTCGGAGCAGGCGGCGTGTACAGATCCGCTTCGATGAGGATCTTCTCGGCAGGCAGATACGCCATCAACATCGATCCCGAATGAGTGCTGCCGAGAATCTCATGCAGCTCGACGGTGCGCGCACCGTCGGTCAGGACGTGCTTTCCCTGAACGCCGACGATGTTCGCCGGCTGCGGCGACTTCGCCAGCTGATCCTGGACGATGGTGAACGGCAGCACTGCAACCGTGTCGAAGAACGCCTTGTTCCCCGCGTGGGTGATGACAGTGAGCCCCTCGGATACGGCCGCGCGAAAACCGCCGGCATGGTCGAAGTGATGGTGAGTGTTGATCACCGCGCGAACTGGTTTGCCCGGCCTCAGCTCGCGCGCCCGGCGAATGACCGCGAGCGTACGGTCGTCGCTTTGCGGCGCTTCGACGAGCAGGATGTGATCCTTCATCTCTATCGCGACGCTGTGGTGCGACCCTCCGGCGAGAAACCACACGCCCGGCGCGACTGAATCCGCGGTGACGTTCACTGGTGTGAAGACGAGCGCCGCTGTTCTAACCGAAGGCGGAATCGACAGATCGGGAATGACCCCATTCGTCTTCGCGCCTGTCAGATGCATGTCGGACAGAGGCCACCTCCCGTTGACCCGTTGAACGATGTGAGTGGGAAGGAGACCGCCGGAGACGAGACCCCAACTCGAGAACTCGTTGGCCAGGACGACGTCACCCAGCACTGAATTGTAGATCGTACGCTCGATTCGAAGAGGAAGCTTTGTCGTTCCGTCCACCACGAGTCTGTAGGTCTCGTCACCACGTGTCAGGCGAAGGGTTGGATTTGGGCCTTCCGCCAAGTCCTCGACGATGTTCGCTCCGGGCGCGAGCGCAGCTCGCATGAAACCGATGGGGTGGTAGAGAAGCTCCGCGGCGCGATCGATCGTGGTTCGCGGACCGGCCCTCCGCATGCTCGTGTCGGAGGTGATGTCGTAGCCGACGACGTCGAATCCGTTCCGCTGCCGCTGAGGCAACAGGTTCGCCGTCGGGAATCGCGGCTCGCGAGTCTGGTCCAGCCGCCAGCGCGCGTTCTCGAAATCCATCGCGCGCATGTACTTCGTGACCGCGTACACAGGGAGCGGCGCGTATGGCGTGAGATTCTGGCCGAGGTTGTGGTTGTCTCCGGTTCCCTGGAGGACCAGGGTGCGAATGCCGAGGATCCGGCTGCGTCCGCCCATCGCGATTGCGACCTGCTCGATGAGCGGCGTTCCGGGCCGCGCGGTGACCGCTGAGGAGCAGCCGAGTGTGATGGGCAGTGCGGTGAGACAGCGCAACAAAGCGCGGATGCTCATAAGGCTCCGGAATCGACGCGGAAAATGTAACTCGTGGGTTCCTGTTTGTTTTCTAATCCCACCACCCCTGGAGGTACCACTCACCCTTTTCGCGGTACATCCAGACGAGCGTCCCGTTCTCGTCAACGCAGCGGAAGTACTCGCGCGCAAAGGGCTTCTCCCACTGCCCGCCGGATACCCGGTCCGGGCCGGCCGCTGATTCCACCATCACCCAGGCATCACGGTCGCGGTACTTCACCGGGAGATCGTGGTCTCTCCGTCTCGCTGTCTTGACGATGATCCGGCGCGCCTCGGAAAAGAGCTGCAGAGTGAGCTGCGGATCGGCCCGTGATTCCTTCACCATGTGTGCACGCGCGGCGTGCGCGGGCTCCTGCGTCTTCCAGCTCGTGCGCTTCTCGAGAAGAGGATGGCTGCTGTTGGACGGAACGACGATCACCGCGCCCTGGTCGTCGAGCAGCTGAGCGACAGTCTCCTCCGTCGCGCGCGCGGTGGCGAAGCCGCGATCGAAGATGTCACCCTGTCGCTCGACTTCACCCGTCACAGTCTCGACGCGCAAAAGAATTCCGGTCACCGAGTCCGCCAGCTCGATCCTGTCCAGATGCGTGCGTATCAGACGCATCCACGCTTTTCTGCTCGACGTGGAGCGCGAAGGACGCACCGGGTGCTCGTATGCAGTACGGTTGGCGAGCGAGAAGACGAGCATCATCTCCCGCGCGCAAAGTCCCTGCGACTCGAGCGCGGTGCAGACATTGTCCAGGAGAGCGTTGATGACGAACACCAGACGCTCGGGATCAGCGAGCGTGTAATCCACCCAGTCCATCGAGGACTGCGGCAGCGTCCTCGGCATCGCCGCGAAGACGATCCGGTTGTCGTCCGCGCGCGCGAGTCTCCACAGATGCACGCCCTCCGCGCCGAATCTCACCTCCACCGATTCATGCTCCAGGCAGGCGAGATCGGCGCATCTCTCTATCCCCACACCGTCGAAGAGATTGCCGAGAGGCGGAGACGGATCGAGAACCGAGATCGGATGACGATCGAGAAACTCGCGGTCACCACCCGGCGGCACGATCGTGATCGCGGGGAAATTCCCGTCTTCGGCGCCACGGTATCTCGCTGCGACTTCGGCCGCGACAGGAATCACAGCGACGCCAATGCGCGTGTTCCCTTCGCCGTGCTGGCTCAGAACACTCTGCAGATCCTGGCATATGAGCCGCACTTCCAGACTTTTTCCATCAGCCCAGATCAATCCCTTCGCCGGCTCGAGCGCGACGCGTGGCACCACCTTGAGAGCGGCGGCAGCCAGCCGGTCGAGAGGCTTCGATGCCCACTCCGGGCTCGAGATGCATATGAAGGTCATCGCGACACGTTGGCCACTTTCAGGACCATGCAATTATTTCTTGCGAGACCGGTGAGACCAGTGAGAACTACCTGATTGTCTTTAAAGACTTTTACCAAATATTTTCTCACCGGTCTCATCGGTCTCATGTTCGATCAGTCTCGAGGTGCGCGAGGCGCCGCTCAAACGCGAGACACCTGCCGCTGCTTGATTCCCCGCCTGTCGGGCAAACCGGGATCGAGAGCATTCCGCAGGTCGTGCTGCATGATCGGCACGCGAAGCTCCGTGTGACGATTCCATCCCAGCGACTGCGCGCGAACCTTCACCATGGCGGAGCACGCCTCGGCGGGATCGCCGAAGGGTGAGCGCCTCCACACGTAGCTGTGCGGCATGATGCGCGACACGATGCGCACGCTGGCCATCGACGTATGAGAGGTGAGCGCGACGAACGCCGATCCTCCTTCGCGTGCGGCGCGTGACAGGCGGACCATCTCGGTGCCCGCGGGCTCGGACCCGGTGAGAACGATGAGCGCGAACCCGCCGCATCTGAGCAGCTCCTCGGCAGCGCGAAGAGAGTTGCGGCGATTGGCCGGACGCACGAGAACCGGCCCTTCTTCCCAGAACTGTCCGGCAATTGTGCCAAGCCCGTCGATCCACGCCGCGCGCTCACCGGTGGATGCGACGGTGAGACATGATGCACGGAGAATCGCCGTCGCTCCGCCCTGTGGCATCCACACCGACAGCCGCCCCCGCGGGAGACCGCCGTTCGGAAGGATCGCATCGAGCACCCCGATCCCCGTCGCGACCGGCTCCGCCGTCCGGTGAGTGACCGGGGTCGCATCGGGAAATTTCTGCTCCAGGAGGGAGCGAAGAAGAGCGGAGGAGGTCATATTATCTCCTTGAGTGTAGCCCGAAGAAATACCGAAGACAAGGGAGGAGGCAATGCCGAAGACCTTATGGGATGAAGCATCGCGGAAAGAGCTGATCGACCGCCTCTCACGGCTCACTCCGGACGCGAAGCCGCGCTGGGGAAAGATGAATGCCTCGCAGATGCTGGCTCACCTCGGTAGCCAGATGCGGATGACAAAGGGAGATCTCCCGACGAAGTCGAAGAACCTCCCGCTCCGGTATCCGCCATTGAAGCAGCTCATCGTCTACTGGCTGCCATTTCCCAGGGGAGCTCCGACTGCACCGGAGCTGCTCGTCTCTCAGATAGATGACTGGGATTCAGGCGTCGCGGACGTGCGCGCGCAGATCGTCGAGTTCGGGACATTCGACCGGAACCGGGCGTGGCCCGAACACCCCGCATTCGGGCAGATGACACCGCAGGCATGGGGCGTGCTTGGGTACCGGCACACCGATCATCATTTCAGGCAATTCGGAGTGTGACAGTTGGAAAGAGGAATGAAGACATCGATTGCAGGCTCGATCATCGCGGCCGTTCTTCTCGCGTGCACGACAGCCGCGAAGCAGCCGCCTGTCGTTGAAAAATGGGAAGTGACTCCGCAGGGAATCGGGCCTGTGCGCGCAGGCATGTCCATCGCGGAAGCCAACACCGCTCTCAACAACGCTCTGGTCGTTCCCGCCAGGCTCGAGGAATGCGACTACGTCCACCCTCGCAACGGCCCGACGGGCGTGTTCTTCATGGTCGAGAAGGGAAAGATCTCGCGCGGCGAAGTACGCGAGGGAGAGGTGGCCACCAGGGAAGGAGCACGCATCGGCGACACCGAGGATCGAATCAAGTCGCTTTACGGCTCACAGGTGACGGTGCAGCCGCACAAGTACACCGATGGCCACTACCTCGTCGTCACACCGAAGAATCCCGCGGACAGCGCGTATCGCATCGTCTTCGAGACCGACGGAAAAACCGTGGAGCGCTATCGCTCCGGCAAGCTGCCCGCCGTCCAGTACGTCGAAGGCTGCTCCTGAACCATCATCCCCACCACACCTTTCCGGCAACGAGCACCAGGAAGACAGCGAACGCCCGCCTGAGCTGAACCGGCGAGAGCTGCTGCGCGAGCTTCGCTCCCACCCACGCGCCGAAGAACAAGCCGAGTGCGATCCACAACGCGGCCGGGATGTTGAGGTTTCCCTTCTTGTAATACTCCCACGCGCCAAGCGCACCGACCGGGAGCAGAAGAGCTGCGAGCGACGTGCCGGTCGCCGCCGCCGGCGCGAACCCGCCGATCAGAATCAAGGCGGGCACGATGACGACGCCGCCTCCAATGCCGAACAATCCGGAAAGAACGCCGGCGAGCAATCCAAGTAAGATGAAGGTGAGTGGCACCGCGGTTTCTCCCTGTGATGGCGCGCTGTGATGGTGAACGCAATATTTCCCGTCCCGTTCAACTTGGCGAGCGCACAACATGGACCGTCCACGCGTATTTCTCGGGCTCCGTACGGTGATCTACGGCGCGAAGGATCTCGACCGCGCGAAGGAATGGTATTCGAAGGCATTCGGAATCGACCCGTACTTCGACCAGGCCTACTACGTCGGATACAATGTCGGCGGGTTCGAGCTGGGCCTCGACCCTAACGCGCCTTCGGGCGCAGGGGGCACGACCGCTTACTGGCGTGTCGCGAACATCGGCGACGCCATGACTCACCTGGAGTCGGCCGGAGCGACAGTCGCTGCCCCCGTCAACGAGGTCGGGGAAGGCATCAAGGTGGCGGTCGCTCTGGACCCCTTCGGGAACCGGTTGGGGGTAATCGAGGACCCCACGTTCGACCCCAGCTCAACGACCTGATCCCGGCGCTGCCGGAGGGTGGCCTGCCCTTGCCATCCTTCGGCCCATTCGGCCAGTTTTCCGAGTATCGGCCGGCCGCGAGTACCTCTGCAGTACCCGGGAGCCAGTCTGCCATAATTCCCACCTCTCGCGGAGCAAAGCCACCCTATGCGCGAGTACAAGAGCGAAGACATTCGCAACATCGCCGTCGTCGGACACGGAGCGAGCGGAAAGACCACACTTGTCGATGCGCTCGCTTTCGTTTCCGGCTCATCGAAACGCCACGGATCAGTGAAGGAAGGAACCGCGCTCACCGACTTCGACCCAGAAGAAACGGAGCGCGGTTTTTCAATCAGCCTTGCGTGCGCTCACGCCGAGTGGATGGACGCGAAGATCAATCTCCTGGATACGCCGGGGTACTCCGACTTCCAGGGAGAGGCGACTGCCGGCCTCCACGCCGCTGACGGCGCGCTCGTCGTTGTGACAGCGACTGGCGGTGTCGAAGTCGGCACCACTCGAATGTTCAACGAAGCCATCGAGCGAAAGGATCCAATCCTGTTCGTCGTCTCGATGATGGACAAGGAGCACGCCTCGTTCGACGGCGTGTTCGAGGCGATCAAGACCCGGCTGACGCCGCGCGTCATCCCCGTCGAAGTACCGATCGGAGAAGGTGCCGAGTTTCACGGCATCCTCAACCTCTTCGACAAGAAGGCGCATCTCTTCAAGAAAGGCACGCGCACCGGAGAGTACGAGGAGGTGGACGTTCCTTCCGAGCACCAGGCGCTGTTCGACAAGTACTACGAGCAGCTGATCGAAGGCATCGCAGCCACCGACGACATCCTTCTCGAGAAGTACCTCGGCGGTGAATCGATCGAGCGCGGTGACGCGCTCAACGCGATGAAGGAGGCGATGAAGCGGCAGGAGCTGTTCCCTCTCTTCTGCTGCTCTTCCGATCTCACGTACGGAACGCAGGCTCTGCTGACGAAGATCGTCGAGCTGATGCCTTCGGCGTACGAGATGGAGGAGCTGCACGCCTTCACCGGATCGGAAGGCGATCAGACTGTCGAGATTCACGCCAGCGACAAGGGTCCGTTCGCCGCGCTCGTCTTCAAGACGCACTCCGAGCCGCACGTGGGAGACGTGTCGTTCTTCCGCATTTTCTCGGGCATGCTGAACAACGGCCAGGAGATGTACAACGCCACCCGCGGCCACAGCGAGAAAATGGCTCACGTCGCGGTGCCGCAGGGGAAGGACCGCATCGAGGTTCCGTTCCTTCATCCCGGCGACATCGGCTGCGTCGCCAAGCTCAAGAACACACACACGAACGACACGCTCTCCACACGCGAGCATCCCGTTCGCCTTCCTTCGATCGCTTTCCCCGAGCCGCGCGTCGTCTACGCCGTTCACGCGACGGCTCGCGGTGAAGAGGAAAAACTCCAGCAGGGACTCCATCGTCTCCACGACGAGGATCCGTGCTTCCAGACCCATTACAACGCGGAGACTCACGAGACGATCGTCGCGGGCCTGGGAGAGCGTCACCTCGACGTGGTGATGTCGCGACTCAAGCGGAACTACGGAGTGACCGGAGAGCTGAGAAGGCCTCAGATCGCGTATCGAGAGACGATCATCGCAAGGGCGGAGGGACAGGGCCGCCACAGGAAACAGAGCGGCGGCAAAGGCCAGTTCGGCGACTGCTGGGTGCGGATGGCACCGACGCCGCGCGGCGCGGGATACAACTTCGTGAACGCGGTCGTCGGCGGATCGATCCCGAGCAAGTTCATCCCGGCGGTGGATCGCGGAGTTCAGGAAGCGTCAGCGCGTGGAGTGCTTGCCGGCTACCCGATGGTGGACTTCCAGGTCGAAGTGTTCGACGGATCGTACCACTCGGTTGACTCGAACGAAATGTCGTTCAAGCTCGCGGGGATTCTCGCATTCAAGACTGTAGCGCAGAAGTGCCGGCCAATCCTGCTCGAGCCGCTCGACGAGATCGAGGTCACCACTCCCGATCTCTACCTCGGCGACGTGCTCGGCGACATCTCAGCGCGTCGCGGCCACATACTCGGCACCGATTCGGTTCCAGGCGGGCGGTCGAAGGTGAAAGCGGTGGTGCCGCAGGCGGAGATGCATCTCTACGCGACCGATCTGTTCTCGAAGACGCACGGACACGGGGCGTTCGTGCAGCGTTTCAAGGGTTACGAGCAGATGCCGCCCGAGGCCAGCCAGCGCGTGGTGAGCGAGAGCAGGGGAATGAAGGAAGCGGTGGGAGAATAGCGCCACTCACGAAGGACACAGGGAGAACAATGCCGAAGACAGCTGCCCTTGCTCTTGCTCTCGCGTTTCCGGTTCTGGCCGCGAGCGCACAGACAGTGACGTATCCGCCCCTTGCGCGGCAGATCGCCGCCGCAGTGAGCCCTCTTCCGGACCCGCTCCAGAAGGGCGCGCGTGTTCTCGGCTACGATGCGCAGGGAAAGTTCATGACGCTGCGCAGCGGCACCAACGACATGGTCTGCGTCGCCGACGATCCTTCGGGCACGCAGTTCCACGTCGCATGCTATCACAAGTCACTCGAGCCGTTCATGGCGCGCGGCCGCGAGCTCCACGCGCTGAAGAAGTCGAGAGAGGCAATCGACAGTGTGCGGATGCGTGACATCAAGACGGGGCGCTACAGCATGCCGTCGCGCCCGGCCGCGCTCTATCAGTACTTCGCTCCCCGCGACAGCGTGGACGCGGCGACCGGCGCGGTGAAGGGCGCCAAATACCTCTACGTCGTGTACACGCCGTATGCGTCGTACAAGACGACGGGTATCTCCGAGAATCCGGTGGACGGCGGACCGTGGATCATGTTTCCCGGGAAACCATGGGCGCATGTGATGATCGCTCCGCAGAAGACTGCATCAGTTGCGATCAAGTGAGCGATGAGCTCGACGGGCTGTTCGTCATTCGCACGTTCTCGCGCGATGTCGACGCCCGGCTTGCTGAAGCAGTGCTCGAGGCGAACGGCATCGAATCACTGATCATCGGTGACAACGCCGCCGGGATGCTGCCCTACCTCAACGCATTCCATCCCATCCGCCTCGCCGTGAAGGAATCCGACGTGGAGGACGCGATCTCTCTGCTCAGTGAGCCGTGATGCGGCTGAAGTTGTCGGCGAGCTCGTTCGCTCTTCGATTCGCGAACTGACCCAGACACCGGACGCGAGGCCTCGCCCATAGCGCTCCCTCGCGCGGGCGGCTGCGTTTGCGGCACTCGGTGTCTCGATACACGACCCAAGCCCTTTGCGCCACTCGAAGGCGCTGCACAGACGCCGGATCCTTTGCTCCCGGCGCGACCTTCTCCTGTCTGCGGATCTCGGTGATGAGCGCGCGATATATCCGGTTCATGCGGGAGTCGGCCGAGGCGAGGAGAACGTGCAGGCACTCCGACTGGTTTTCCTGGGTTGGCGAAGCGCACGCGCGTGTTCCGGTGAGACGCGGAGCGCTGGGGGCGGGCGCAGGCGCCGCAGTTGGCGCAGGGTTCGTAACAGCAGGTGGTGGCGGAGCGGGTTGCACCGGTTTCGGCGAAGCGGTCGGTGCAGTCACAGCGCGCACAGTGGGCTTCGTGTCCGTCGGTGGCGCGACCACCGACGCCGCAGTGTCGGAAATGGCGTCTCGCTCAGCGCCCTCGGGTGAATGGAACTCCCCGATCGAATCCACGAGCAGCGTGTCGCGGTTTGCAAGCGCGAGGTCCGCGGCGAGCGCAGAATCGGCCGCGAACTCATCGGCGGTACGCGACGGACTTCCCCCGTCACATGCAGCGATCACCACGATCGCTGCGGCAAGCGACACTGCTCGAATGCTATGATTGCAGGTTATCATCCTTCACTCCGAGATTCCTGAACTCGATTCGCAGGCTCCAGGCCTGCTTCCAGAACCCATAATGATATCTCCACCCAGCCGCGCCGCGATCCGTTCGGCTCTTTCATTGATAGCGATGAGCGTCCTTGCGTGCGCTCCGGCAACGGTCGCCGAGCCGCCCATCGTTCCGAGCGACCGCGGTGAAACGACAGTATACCTCGTGCGCCACGCCGAGAAGGCGACCGACGACCCTGCTGATCCGGATCTGAGCGAGCGGGGTTACGTACGAGCCGACTCTCTAGCGACGCAGCTTCGTGAAGCAGGAATCAACGTCATAATCACGACCCAGCTTCGCCGCACGATCCTCACTGCAGCGCCGCTTGCGAGACGCCGCCACATCACACCCGAGATAATTCCCGTCGGCTCATCGACTCAGGCGCACATCGACAGCGTCGTTGCGGCGGTGCGACGTCATCGAGGAGCGACCATTCTCGTCGTCGGACACAGCAACACCATCGGCCCGATCGCCGAGAGGCTGGGCGGCGAGAGGATCGGCAGCCTCTGCGACAACGAGTACTCGAACCTGATCATCCTCAACATGCCGCGCTCGAAACCCACGCGCATGCTGCTGGAGACGTACGGCCCGCCTGACCCGCCGAGTGACGGATCATGCAGGCCGTTGAGGTCCCGCTAAGCAACTCCCTAGAACTGGAGCTTCAGCCCCGCACTCAGCGCGATGTTGTGTGAAGTCCTGGCTTCGTAGTCGATGCCGGCCGCCTCGTTGACATCGAACTTGCCGACGTAATCCTTCGCGAAGAGCCGGAGCCCGAGATTCTGAGCGAGCGGCACGTCCACGCCGATCCCGGCGTTGAACGCGAGGTTCGATGCCGACCGATTGATGCCTGCCACCTGCACGTCATACTTCATTCCACCCGCACCGACCTGAAGGAACGGGGTGATGGCGCGCTGCCCGCGCATCGCTGGCGCACTGAACTGCAGACCGGCGTCGTACATCCAGACCTGGCTCTTTCCGAAGGTGATGCCGCCGAGAATCGGAACGCCGAATCTGAGATCGGGCTCCGAGTATCCGAGGTTGCCCACGACCGACAGTGTGGATCCGAGCGGCAGATTCGCCTGCACGCCGAAGACGGACCCGCTCGAGCTGGAGAGCCGGGTGCCGAGGGGACCACGAGCGATGTCGCCGAACATCATGTAGCCGGCGTAGGGCGACACCGAAGGTCCGGGCGTGTCATTGATTACCGGCATGCGGCGGCCACGGCGCTGCGCTTCGGCTGACTGGGACGCGACAGCCGTAGCGACGAGCAGGCCGGCGAGAACGAGACGTCTATTCATCGAACCTCTCCTGAGAGCTGAATTGTTGGTAGGAGAGTGAGCAGACGCGGGACCGGGTTTCCGCGCTGGCGCTAAGTGGTTGTCGCAGAGAGCGTTGAGCTATCGACTCCGTCGTTCCGGTGCGACGGGTGTCATCTGCGCTGGACGGAGAAATGTCACCGCCGAAAGACAGACGCTCGCGTTCGGGTCAGGTGTCCGCCGGCTGGAAGACGAGCTCCCGTTACAAGGCAGAACGGCCACCCCATGCTGCGAGGGTGGCCGTGGCCCGCTCCGCATTCGGGTACGGAGGCGGGGTGCGTCAGGCCTTCAGCTTCCCGAGCCCAGGTAGGGAAGATTGCCGCTCTTCACCTCGCGAGAGCCCGCGGCGGCGCCGAATGCCACCGACAGTGCGAACGCGATCGCTGTTCCGAATCCCACGATCGGCAGGAAGCCGACGACGAGTATCGCGATCAGATATGCTCCGATGCCGGCGATGATCGGCGTCGTCACCTTGTGCGCTCCCTCTACGTAGCGAAGCCGGTCTCGTACGAATCGCTTCGCGGCGCTGTATCCAAAGATCGCTGCCACGGTTGCGATGAGAAATGCAATTGTGCTGAAAATCATCGATCCCTCCTGATGGGGTATCGTACGCGCCGGCGGGCTGGAAGTTTCGTGCGGAAAGGGTAATCTCCAGCCTATGAAATCGAACGGCCCTCCGCGAGTGGAAATCGACCCCGATATCCGCGCCGCGTCCACCCTGCCCGCCCGAGTCTACTCCGACCCTGGATATTACACGCTCCAGCAGGAACGTGTGTTCGCGCGGACCTGGCAGTTCGCCACCGACGCCGGGCGCGTGAAGGCGCCGGGCCACGTTCTCCCCTTCTCGCTCCTCGAAGGGTGCCTCGACGAGCCCCTCGTGATCACGTCGGACGACGAGGCCGAGCTTCGCTGCCTCTCGAACGTATGCACGCACCGAGGCGCGCTCGTGGTCGAAGGTGAAGGCCACCTCAAGAGTCTCCGCTGCCGCTATCACGGCCGCCGCTTCGCGCTCGACGGCTCCTTCGTATCGATGCCCGAGTTCGACGAGACGCAGAATTTTCCTTCACCTGCCGACTGCCTTCCGCGACTCCCGCTCGAGAAATGGGGTCCGCTGCTCTTCACATCTCTCGCCCCATCGGAGACTTTCGCCGACTGGATGGCGCCGGTGAGCGAGCGCGTGTCGTGGATGCCGCTCGATGAATTCCGCCGCGACCCGAAGACTTCCCGCGACTATCTCATCGGAGCGAACTGGGCGCTCTACTGCGACAACTATCTCGAGGAGTTTCACATTCCCTACGTGCACGCGGGATTGGCGGAGCAGCTGGACTACAGCTCGTACTACACCGAGCTGTTTCCCGGAGGATCGCTGCAGATGGGAATCGCGCGCGCCGGTGAGCCGGTGTTCGATCTTCCCACCGGTCATCCCGATCATGGGAAGCGAGTTGCCGCGTTCTATTTCTGGCTCTTCCCAAACCTGATGCTGAACTTCTATCCGTGGGGACTTTCGGCCAACGTCGTGACTCCGCTGGGACCCGCGCGCACTCGCGTATCATTCGTCTCGTACGTCTGGAACGACGCGCTCCGCGCGCAGGGAGTTGGAGGCGACCTGCACAAGGTCGAGATGGAGGACGAGGAAGTGGTCGAGTCCGTGCAGCGCGGAGTCAGCTCGCGGCTCTACAATCGGGGGCGGTTCTCCCCGCGGCGCGAAGTGGGCACGCATCACTTTCATCATCTGCTCGCGCGTTACATGAACGACTCACAGGAGTGAAGATGGAGAGCAAGGCAACTTTCGGAGCAGGATGCTTCTGGGGTGTTGAAGCCGCGTACCGGCAGATTCCGGGAGTCATCTCGACAACCGTGGGCTATCTCGGCGGCACGATGGAGAACCCGACATATCGCGACGTCTGCACAGGCCGAACGGGACACGCTGAAGTCGTGCAGGTCATCTACGATCCGGAGCGCCTGACATACGACGACCTTCTCACGGTGTTCTGGGAGAATCACGACCCGACGACGCTCAATCGCCAGGGGCCCGACGTCGGAGAGCAGTATCGCTCGGCCATCTTCTACCACGGTGCCGAGCAGAAGGCGGCGGCGATCGCGTCGAAGGACGAGCGTGAGAAAAGCGGAAAGTACCGCAAGCCGATCGTGACGGAGATCACTCCCGCCAGCGAGTTCTACGAGGCGGAAGACTACCATCAGCAGTACCTGGAGAAGCGCGGCCTCTCCAGCTGCCACATCGGTTGATGAAGCGGCGCGACTTCCTGCGCGCGAGCGCCGTCGGGACCGCGGCGGCCCTCGCGTCCACGCCTGCGGAGGCGGAGACCGCGAGCACGGCTACTGTCGAGCATCTGCGCAGCATCGGAAAGTCAGGCGTCGCCGACTTCTCGCTCGAAGAGGCGACCATCGCTGATCTCCAGCGCGACATGGTGGGCCGCAAGCGAACGGCGGAGTCGATCACCGAGGATTACATCGAGAGGATCGAGTCGATGGACCGGAAAGGTCCCGCGCTCCGCGCCGTCCTGGAGATCAATCCGGATGCGATTTCGATCGCGCGCTCTCTCGACCGCGAGCGAAAGGAGCGCGGTCCGCGCGGTCCACTTCACGGCATCCCTGTCCTCATCAAGGACAACATCGACACAGCTGACCGCATGACGACAACGGCGGGATCGTATGCGCTCGAGGGATCAATCCCGTCGCGGGACGCGTTCATCGCCAGGCGCCTCCGCGATGCCGGCGCGATTCTCCTTGGCAAGACGAACTTGAGCGAGTGGGCGAACTTCCGATCGACACACTCGTCGAGTGGATGGAGCGGCCGCGGCGGACAGGCGAAGAATCCCTACGTACTCGACCGCAATCCCTGCGGCTCGAGCTCCGGATCCGGCTCGGCAGTGGCCGCCAATTTTTCCGCTGTAGCAGTCGGCACCGAGACAGATGGATCCATCGTGTGCCCCGCTTCTGCCAACGGCATCGTGGGCATCAAGCCGACGCTCGGACTCGTCAGCCGCTCGGGAATCATTCCAATCGCGCACAGCCAGGACACGGCGGGCCCGATGACACGCACCGTCACAGATGCGGCGATACTGCTCAATGTGCTCGCGGGAATCGATCCGCGCGATGCGGCGACTTCGAGCGCGCGAGGCAAGTCGAACCCGGACTACAGCCGCTTCCTCGACGCGAATGCATTGCGCGGCGCGAGAATCGGTGTCGCACGCGAGAAGTTCTTCGGCTACAGCGACCCGACCGATGCCGTGATCAACGAGGCTATCGCCGAGATGAAGCGGCGCGGCGCGGTCATCGTGGACCCCGCGAACATTCCGACGGCCGGCAAGTTCGATGACACGGAGTACGAGGTGCTGCTGTACGAGTTCAAGGCAGACCTGAACGCGTATCTCGCGTCACTCGGTCCGGCTGCGCGCGTGAAGTCGCTTGCGGACATCATCACGTTCAACGAGCGCAACAAGGCGCGTGAGATGCCGTGGTTCGGACAGGAGATAATGCTGCAGGCGCAGAAGAAAGGTCCGCTCACGTCGAAGAAATACCGCGATGCGCTGGCGCGGAATCATCGCATGTCGCGCACGGAGGGAATCGACGCCGTGATGACGAAGCACCGTCTGGATGCGATCGTCGCTCCGACGGGAAGTCCGGCCTGGCCCACCGATCTCATCAACGGCGACCATTTCACAGGCGCGAGCTCGACGCCCGCGGCGGTTGCGGGATATCCGAACATCAACGTCCCGGCGGGCTACGTGTCGGGGCTTCCGGTGGGTATCTCGTTCTTCGGGAGACCATGGAGTGAGCCCAGGCTCATCGCGCTCGCGTACTCGTACGAGCAGGCGACAAAGCATCGCCGGCCACCCCGATTTGTCGCCACTCTCTCGTAGACCTTCCAACGAACCGGGCCGGAAAAGTTCCAGGAACAAATGCTTTGTTTTTCCCCAAACCCGGCATTTTGGCGCGGAAAACGCATAGGAATGACCCCAGATGCCGGGTACCGCCCCTCGCAATCACGCGACGGCGAGAGGGCCCCGGATAAAAGGAGGAATTCCGTATGACTTCAACGATCAGATATCTGTGCGCGAGCGGCCTGCTTCTCGGGTGCGTCCTCGCAGCGCCGAATGCCGTTGCGCAGGGCAAGTCCGACAAGGGCAACAAGGTCGAAAAGACAGTGGTGAAGGCCGACAGGAAAATCAACAAGGCCGTCCAGAAGACGAACGACCGCGTCGTGGCAAGGCGAGTAGTGCGAAGAAGCACTTACCGGCCACGGGTTCTCTGCGACGATGGCGTTGTCGTGTATCGCACCACGTATACGTGCGCTGGCCACGGCGGCATCGCAGCGCGTCAGGGGAACTACGGCACGACGCCGCGCGCATCAGCGCGTGCTCGTGAGCGTGCCAGCCTGAATTCAGCTGTGAGACGCGGCCCGTACTCGAGCACCAACTCGAGCGGCGCAATCGCGCGCTGCAATGACGGGACGTACTGGCACGCGACTACCCGCACCGGCGCCTGCTACAGGCACGGTGGTGTGGCTTTCTGGATCTAGACTCCACACCTTTAACCGGGCGACAGAGGCTCAGAGAGTCAGAGAAAGACGGAAGTTCTCTGCGCTTCTGTGCCTCTGTCGCGCGGCTAGGGTATCCAAGACACTAGCCTTGGCGCCCGACGGCTTTGCTCGTGAACTCAGATAACACAAGCGTGCCGCTCATCCCTGCCCGCGCCTCGAGCTCCCGCGGCCAATGCTCCGTTCCTTCCCAGAAGACTTTCTTGAGCTGAGCCATCGCTTCGGGGTTACTCGCGGCCAGAGCAGTGACTCGCCTGGCCAGCGCTGCATCGAGCTCCGGAACGTCAGCATGCAGCTCGGCATATAGTCCATGCCGATATCCCCATTCGGCGTCTCTCCAGTCAGCGTCGATCGCCATCGCGCTGAATGGTCCCAGGCCGATCTTTTTCTGGATTGGAAGTCCGACGATGAACGGGCCGAGTCCGACGGCGAGCTCACTGAGCTTGAGTGACGCACCCCCGACCGCCAGCGCGTAATCCGATGCGCTCACGATTCCGACGCCGCCACCGACCGCTTTCCCGTGCACTCGCGTGACCACGAACTTGGGTGCCCGGATCATTGCGAGGATGAGATTCACGAAGCCCATGAAGAACCGCTTCCCTGCCTCGGCGTCGGAGATCGCCTTCAGCTCGTCGAACGACGCGCCCGCGCAGAATGCGCCCTCCCCTTCACTTCGAAGAAGAATGACACGCGCACCGGGATCCTCCCCGGCTGCCCTCACGTGCTCGGCGAGCTGGACGAGGAGCGTTCCCGGGAGAGAATTGCTCTTCGGATGCGAGAACGTGATTGTCGCCACGCCATCGCGAACTTCGGACAACGTGTATCCCGATTCAGTGGTCTGGCTGGGATTCATGTCGTGATTGGAGCGGAATAAAGGAGAATTGAGTGCCTTCCACCGGTATCCATCCCGAAAGCGGCTGGGATGGTGCACTCCACGAAGCTACTATCGCCACCACTCCGGCGTCCGCGATGCGCCTGTTCAGATCGGCACGTGATGCAGGGGTCATGTCCCAGTACTGCTTCGCCCCGGAGAGAGGAATCTGAACCGCAATCTGCACGCGGGCCAATCGCGCCCAGTAGGAGTCGGACTCGTCGCCGACGAGCGCTACACGTGATCCGGCTGGAATACCAGCCATTTCGATGCGGCGCGCGACCTCCCATTGCAGGTGACCGCTCCGCAATCCCTGCTCCGGCCTCGATACGAACACTTGATCGATCGCGTACCTGACCAACGAGATTGCGGCGATCACGGTCATGACATTCACCATCGCCTTCGCGACCCTTCCGCTCTGCGCGGACGAAGCGACGCGGACGCCTGCCAGAAGACTGACTGTGCCGAGCACGAGCCAGAAACCCAGGAGACGTGCTTCCGAATGCAGGAACAGGTACGTGATGATCACCAGTGCGGACGTCACAACGAGGATCTTGTGGCGCACGCGAA
The DNA here is from genome assembly GCA_039931395.1 of Gemmatimonadales bacterium. Classification (GTDB taxonomy): domain Bacteria; phylum Gemmatimonadota; class Gemmatimonadetes; order Gemmatimonadales; family Gemmatimonadaceae; genus UBA4720. Next base: position 4,845 of record JBDTRZ010000031.1, on the reverse strand, counting down.
TCCGCCTGTCGCGCAACAGCCACACGACCAGCAATGGCAACAGAATCTTCAGAGATATTCCAAGATCGATCCCGAGATTGCGCCGGACGGCGGACAGCTGCTTTGCGCCGTCGAAGCGCACCTTCATTCCTCGATACCAGAGCGCTGGATCGTCCCACACTGGATAGCTGCGATCGGGGGAGTCCGATGCGAACAAGTAAGTGGCCGGCTTTCCGTCGAGCATCCGGATGGGGTGCGAAGGCGCTCCACTGCCGGCCGGGGTGCCCGTCCACAGCTTTGGATATCGGCTGACCTTCAACGCGTATGCGATCCGTCCACTCTCGCTGAACGTGAAGCCCTGATTCTGGCGGGACAACGCCACGACCTGGGAAAGTGCGACGATCGCGAACGCCACGGCCGCCGCAGCGTGCAGCCGGGACGAGTGCCGTCGTTTGCGGCTGATCACCATGGACATCGTGAGAATCAGCACGGAAACCGGGAACATGAGCGATTTCGCGAGGTAGGCGACGCCGAGAACGACACCGAGCGCGATGAACGATCCGATGTGCGCGTCACCTCGCTCGGCCCGTACGAGCAATCCCGCAATCGCGAAGCCGATCGCGGCAAGCATCATGTCGGGCGCAACGACTTTCACGGTGATCAGGACGAAGGCCGACCAGAGAAACAGCGAGCAGGCGCAAAGCATTCCCGCAGGCGAATGAAGATCCATCGCCCATTCGGTACCGTCCGTTCCTCCCGCGGCTGCGTCTTGACTGCGGCGAAGCTCACGCAGAAAGAATTCAAACGTCGCGAGGCTGATGAGGAAAAGCAGTCCGTTGAGGACGTGTACTGCCGTCGCCTCCCAGAACCGTGGTGGGCTCACCAGCTGCAGCCACTGCGACAACAGGAAAGGATAAGCGGGGCTCCAGTGGGCATTCAGCGCATTGCCCCAGCGCCCCTGCGCGAAATCGTCGCTCAGATCGAGATAACTGATTCCGTCCGGATTGACGAAATGCCGCCCCGACCAGACAAGGACGGCAGCGAGCATTACGGCAATGACCCAGAGTTCGCGTTTTCGCGGCCATCGCATCGCAGGAAGTTGCACGCTCGAGAGGTTTGCTGGCAGGCTCGATGCCTAACTTTTGGCTGTTGCCCCCAATACGTTTAGAAGGGGAATCGCCGCCGTTACGGACGCCCTTCTCCAGCAACAGAGGACACGTTCATGGAACAGAAGCCCGCCCAGAGCACCACCGACGAAGCCCTTAACGCCGCATTCGAAGCCCGAATTGCGGCCGGCGAGACAATTGAGCCGAAGGACTGGATGCCGGACCGGTATCGCACCCAGCTCATTCGGATGATGTCGCAGCACGCTCATTCCGAGATCGTCGGCATGCTGCCCGAAGGGAACTGGATCACGCGTGCGCCGAGCCTCAAGCGGAAGATGGTTCTTCTCGCAAAGGTGCAGGACGAAGCGGGGCACGGCCTCTACATCTACTGCGGAACGGAGACACTCGGCATCGACCGCGCGGAGCTCGTCGACCAGCTCCTCACCGGCAAGGCGAAGTACTCGAGCATCTTCAACTACCCGACTCTCACGTGGGCGGACATGGGCGTGATCGGATGGTTCGTCGACGGCGCCGCGATCGTGAATCAGACAGTCCTCGCAAAGGCCTCATACGGCCCGTACGCGAGGGCGATGATTCGCATCTGCAAGGAGGAGAACTTCCACAAGAAGCAGGGCTACGAGATCATCGCCACGCTTGCCAGGGGAACTCCCGAGCAGAAGGCCATGGCGCAGGATGCGGTGAACCGCTGGTGGTGGCCCTCTCTAATGATGCTGGGACCGAGCGACACCGATTCGCCGAATACAGCGGAGCTGATGCGTTGGCGTGTGAAGCGGAAGACGAACGACGAGCTTCGCCAGCGATTCATCGATCTCACGGTTCCGCAGGCCGAAGCGGTCGGACTCACTCTTCCCGATCCGAAGCTCAAGCTCAATCCCGAGACCGAGCATTACGAGTTCGGCGAGATCGACTGGAACGAATTCTGGCAGGTTGTGAAGGGCAATGGGCCTTGCAACCGCGAGCGGCTCCAGGCGCGGCGTGACGCGCACGAGAACGGTCGCTGGGTTCGAGAAGCCGCCGAAGCGTACGCAGCCAGGCACGCACCGCGGGCGGATTCGGAGGCCGCCTGATGGCGTCGAGAGCTTCGGTCGGTGTCGGCTACGAGGGAAAGGACAAGGCGGATGACACCGGCGCTGACTCGCAGTGGCCGCTGTGGGAAGTCTTCACACAGAGAGACGGCGGCGCTTCTCACGAGCACGCGGGCAGCGTACACGCCGCGGATGCGGAGATGGCTCTCCAGAATGCGCGCGACGTCTACGGCAGGCGCGGCAACGTCGTCAGCATGTGGGTCGTCCAGTCAAACCTCATCACGGCGAGCCCGAGTGACGAGGCCGGTCCGTTCTTCGATCCTGGCGCGGAGAAGATCTACAGGCACCCGCAGTTCTACAAGATTCCGCGCGGCCTGAAAGGATTTTGAATCTCTTCGAGTATCTGCTGAGACTCGGCGATGACCGGCTCGTCCTCGGACATCGGCTCTCCGAATGGTGCGGGCACGGACCGATTCTCGAGGAGGACATCGCTCTAGCCAACATCGCGCTCGATCTGATCGGACAGGCTACTCTCTATCTCAAGCTTGCCGGAGAGACCGAAGGCAAGGGACGCACCGCGGACGAGCTGGTGTATTTTCGCGACGCCATCGACTACCGCAATCTGCAGATCGTCGAGCTGCCGAATGGCGACTACGCGTTCACCATCGTGCGGCAGTTTCTTTTTGACGTCTTCAGCTATCACCTTCTCGAGCAGCTACAAAAGAGCGCCAACACGGAGATCGGCGGAATTTCGGCGAAAGCGTTCAAGGAGGTCCGCTATCACGTTCGCCACTCGAGCGAATGGGTGTTGCGGATGGGAGACGGCACGGAAGAAAGCCACACCCGCGCGCAGAAAGCGGTGAACGACCTCTGGCGGTTCACCGCGGAGATGTTCGAGTCCGATGAAGTCGATCGCGAGATGGCTGCGGCCGGCATCGGCGCAGACGTCGAGGCGATCAGGCCGAAATGGGAAGCCGTCGTGAAGGATGTCCTCGGACGCGCGACGCTCACGATTCCCAACGACCCGCCTGCGATGACGGGCGGGCGAAGGGGCAGACATACCGAGCACCTGAGCCGCATGCTCGCCGAGATGCAGGTCGTCGCTCGCACGCACCCGGGGGCACAGTGGTGATCGGCGCGCGCGAAAACATCCTCGAGATTCTCACCGAAGTGAAGGATCCCGAGCTTCCGATGATCGACATCGTGGAACTCGGGATCGTTCGCGACGTCGCGCTCGACGGAGATCAACTTCGCGTGGACGTGACGCCGACTTACTCGGGATGTCCCGCAATCCAGGTGATCGAGCAGGACATCGTCACGACTCTCCATGCACATGGGTTCGACAATGTCCGTGTCAACACGGTGCTTTCACCCGCGTGGACGACGGACTGGCTCAGCGATGCGACGAAGCAGAAGCTGCGTGACAACGGAATCGCTCCGCCGGGAAGTGTCGCCGAGACAGGCGGAATTGCCGAGCTGGTCTCGCTGCGACGCGCGCGTGCTTCGGTCGAGTGCCCGTTCTGCGGTTCCTCGAACACCCAGGAAAAGAGCGAATTCGGATCGACGGCATGCAAGGCGATTCATTACTGCGATTCCTGCCACCAGCCGTTCGATCACTTCAAGTCGTTCTAGGGCCTGGCCTCTCCGGTAGCCCGTCGTCGATTTCAGCCCAGCCAGTGCCATGAGCGTAACTGCTGCCAATGGGGTCTCCGTAAACATGGACCAGTCCGCGACTTTGGCTTAAAGCAAGTTGTTGGTTTCGGGAAAGAGTTTAGGAACTACTCATGAAGTACTCAGAAGGCGCACACTAGCCGTGCTTCGGAGTTGCCGGCCTCCACATCTACATCGCCTTCCCATGTGGATTCTGCCCAGGCCCGTGTAATCGAAGCCAGCACTTCGTTCAGGTTCTTGGGATAGGGAGCTAGACTCAGATAGTGCAGGAGATACGCAATCTGCTCCTCAGAGAAGCGACGCCTGAGGCCATTGTTATGGTTGACAGTCATTGTCTGGGTTGGCGATGCTAACTCACTCAACTCCGCGAGTGCCGCAGTTCGAGAGGCCCAGTGACGTTCGGCCGCCAGCGTACCCGCAGTCTCCGGGCGACCTTCGAACGGCACCCGGCAGTATGGCGCGCGGCGATCATAGCATTCATCGCAGGATCACCGCAACTACACGGTACAGAAGAGTGCCGACAAGAAGTGCGATCCCCAAGGCACAGCCGAGGTTAAGCCCAGCCCGCTGCGGAGGCCGGCATGCTGGTCCGCCTCGACGTCGATTGCGTGCGCCCCTGTGGGGGTCGCGGCGTGGGCCGCCATCCCGCCCAGGATCATTGGCACCGCGACGGTCAAAGCCTGTTTGTGTAGTCGCCGGATCCGCACCGATCGGAGATCTGATCGATTGAATCGGGGGTAAGCTGGCTTTGAATGGTACTCTGAATGCAGTTTATCAGCGCTCCTCGCTCTGGCCACGTTGAAGAACTGGCCGCGGATAGAAGTAGCGAAAGCCATACCAGAGGGTGCGAATACATACGTGGAGGCGATGCGGAATCGAGCTGCTGAGATGCTGAGCCAGAGGTAACGGCCAAACTGGCCTACCTGGTACCAGTTACCTGTTGCCAGCTCTAAAGATTAGCGCGTTAACGATTCCCCTTGACGCTATTCGAGAATGTCCCGCGCCTAGTTGAAATTCAGGCGATGCGCGCATGAATGCGGCTT